>CBERPN010000072.1:0-16238 GCA_965524675.1 uncultured bacterium | reverse complement strand
TTGCAGATGGTTGCCTTGCCGGTGCCGCTGATGCTGTTGGCTCCGGACCCGAAGTATTCGACAATGGCTCCGGTGCCGCCCTTTACGGTGAGTATCTGAGCGACCTTGAGAATGATGTCCTTTGGTGCTGCCCAGCCGCTGAGCTCGCCGGTGAGGTGGATGCCGATGAGCTTTGGCCAACGCACATTCCACGGGAAGCCGGTCATCACATCGACAGCATCAGCTCCGCCGACCCCCACTGCAATCATCCCAAGACCACCGGCGTTCGGCGTGTGCGAGTCGGTTCCGATCATCATTCCGCCCGGAAACGCATACTGCTCGAGCACGACTTGGTGAATAATTCCGCTACCTGGGCCCCAGAATCCGCCGCCGAATTTTGCGCTGACCGACTCTAGGAAGCTGTACACCTCGGAGTTGCTGTCGGCCGCCGTTAGCAGGTCGGTCTTGCCATCGACCCGAGCTTGAATGAGGTGGTCGCAGTGGGTTGTGCTCGGTACCCGTACTTCGTCTAGGCCAGCGGTCATGAACTGAAGCCACGCCATTTGAGCGGTGGCGTCTTGCATGGCGACCCGGTCGGGCACAAGGTCGACGTAGCTTTCGCCGCGCTCGAGTTCCTGGTCGGGCGAGTGCAGGTGATTGATGAGGATCTTCTCGGCCAGGGTTAGCGCTCGACCAAAACGCTCTCGGGCGGCTCCTAGTCGTTGGTCGAGAGTTGCGTAGACGCCGTTGATGAGCTCGATTGGAGTTTCTGCTTGGACAGCCATGTGATGATCCTTGCTCGTGATGCGAGAGTTGCGTGATGCGGCCCAGTCGTTCTACCGCAGTTCGGGCCGGATAGTGGGAATAGAACTGAAAACTGCTTCGATACAACTATAATACAAGTTGTGCTTTGTAGTCAAGTTTGATACAAGTAACTTATGACGCCACGGGTAATTCGCTATAGAGCTATCGCCGACGAACTCCGCTCGAGGATCGAGTCGGGTGGTTTGGGGTCGGGGCAGTTGCTGCCTTCGGAGTCCGAGCTCTCTAGCGAATTCGAGGCCAGTCGGGTAACGATTCGCAAGGCGCTCGAACAGCTCCGAAACGCAGGCTTGGTAGACTCGCGTCAAGGCTTCGGCTGGTTTGTCGCAGCCGACGTAGTCCAACAAAGCCTCGACCACCTGGACACGATCGAAGCACAGCTAGCCGAGGGTTCGCGCGAATCTCAACGCGAGGTCATCAGCTTTGCCTTCGTCGAGGCAAGCGGATGGGTGGCCGACCAGCTTGGTTCTGGCCAGGTACTAGAGGTGCGACGCCGCAACCTCGTCGACGGCCGACCGTTTGGGCGGGTGACGGTTTGGTGTACTGGTGATCTGGGCTCTGATCTGTCTCGTTCCGATGTCGAGTCCGCGACGTTTCACGAGCTAATGCCGGTGACACTTGGCGGCGCCACTCAAACAATCTCAGCCATGGCGGCCGACCACGACGATGCCCAACTGCTCGACATCCCGGACGGCTCACCAGTGTTGGTCGCTCAGCGAGTGACCTGCGATACCAGCGGGCGGCCGGTGCTGGTAAGCCAGCACGTCTACCCCGGGCACCTGACAGAATTCGTAGTCGACCTACCAACAACCTCGGCATCGCTATCACCCGCAGGCCTACGCCTAGTCAACTAGCGCCCCCAGACCGTTCTGCCAGCGTAAAGCGGGGTTGCAGTCCCACATTACGCTGGCAGTTCTGCTTTTTTGAACTGGTGTGCGAGGCTTTCGGCGATGACCTCACAGCCTGATCGCGTAATGTTTCCAATCAAAGAGTTCTTTGGGATGCAGTTGGAGGTCGTCGAACCTGGCCATGCCAGAGCCCGGCTCACCATGGGTGAACATCATTTGAACCCAAACAATGTCGCCCACGGCTCGGTGTACTTCACGATGGCCGACACCTCCATGGGCGGCGCGACGATGAGCCTGCTAGGCGAAGGTTGGTTCTGCACCACCGTCGACTTGCAGATCCGGTTCATTCGACCGGTGAGCGAAGGCGAGGTCACCTGTGACACCAAGGTGCTCAAGCGCGGTCGCACAGTAGTTCATTTGGATTCGAGCATCGTCGATCAACAAGGTCAGCTGCTAGCGACCGCCCAGGGTACCTTTGCCGTGTTCGAGATTGCTTAAGGCCAACCTTTCAAAACCGCTGGGCGTGCCCGCTTTCCTACGGAGAGTGGCCGTCCTACACTGGTTAGGTGAACGATTCGTCCCACGGCATCGCTGTCGACACCGATATGGCCAATGCAACGATCGGCGCAGGCCAGCGATCGCTGCGCTCCCTGCTTCCCATCATCTTGCCGCTGCTGTTCGTGCCCGCCGTCGTCGGGTACGTGGCAAGTTCGCTGCAGACGGAACGCTACTTGGCGCAGGCCGAGGTCACCCATCAGATTGTTAACCCCTCGTTCGGTGTCACCGATCGCCTGCTCGCCACCCAAGAGATCAAAGCCCGCAGTCGCGCACTCGCGGTCACGGTGGCCGCAGATTTTGGATTGACGGTTGAAACAGTGGTCGGCGACCTTGAGATCGAGGGCATCCTCACCGGGATAAACGAGGAGAGCACAGCCTTGCGGATCGGGTTCCGTCACGAGAACCCCGACACTGCGCTGTTGGTCGTGCAGGCCTACGTCGAGGCGTATCTTGCGAGCGTGGTGATAGACGAACGTGTCCCAGGCCTCGAAGACGCCGGTGGCGAGATTGCCGAGTTGCAGATACGGCGCAACGTTTTGGTCGAACAGATTGCCTTAGCCAACTCGGCAGGTGATTCTGATTTTGCTAGCGAACTAAACGAAGAATTCGACCGCGTTCGAGAAGATCTAGGTATTCAGGTTGCGATCTTCAACTCGCTGCGTCCCAACACGCCGGTGGTGGTTGCCGAACAACTTGGCTCGTCTTGGCTGCAAGGCCAACCTGTAGAGCCGACGCCGCTACGGATTGCATCGCTTGGATTAGTGGTTGGAATCTGTCTGTCAGCGATGGTCCTGTTGATCTTTCGTCGCCCCCGAACCCAGCAATCCCGAACCCAACAATCCCGAACCCAACAATCCCGAACCCAACAATAAGGTTCATGCTGGCTCTTTCGGTAGGCCGAGACGGCAACGATGTAAGGCCTCTCGTCGCCTTGGTAGGCGCCGTATTGGTTGGGCTGGCGGTCGCCTTTGGCGGCCTGGTAGGGGTCGGCCTCGCAATCGTCTGTCTTGTCGTCGTCGCTGTCGCGGTCGAGCCGACCTGGGGAATCGCCGCCGTGTTGCTTGCTACCCCGCTCGCCGCTGGCTTTGAGCGGGGTGCAGTGGTACCGCTGCTTCGCCCACACGAGGTTGTGCTCGGCCTTGTAATCGCGGGGGTAGGGGTTCGCGTGCTCCGCGACTACCAGTATGGTCGCCCGTTAGAATTCGACTGGCAACCGCTCGATCGAGCGTTCCTGATTCTGGCCTTAGCCGGTTCGATAATCCCGTTGCTGTTGGCCTACGGCAGAGGTAGGACCGTCGATGCGGACGGCCTCGCCCAACTGGTTATTCTGCCCAAGTACTTCGCTCTGTTTATCGTCGTGAGAATTGTGATACGCCGCAAAGACGACGTGCGGCGTGCGTTGCTGTTGACCGTTGTGGTCGGGTTTGGACTTGCAATTCTTGGGGTGGTTCAGGCCTTATCCAACGAGCGAGTGGCCGACGTTCTGGTCGGGCTCGGTTACCAAGAGACCGACTATCTTCTGGCCGGTCGAGGCACCGCAACAATCGGCAACGCGATCGCCTTTGGAACCCTCATGGCGCTCCACCTCGCGGTTGCGCTAGCGCTGCTATTTCGCCATCTCGGCCAGCCATTCGCCGATGGACGGCGAAGAAAACTGTGGACCGCGGGGCTGACCTTGGTGTCCGGGGCCTTCTTCGTCGGCGCAATTGCTTCTGGTCAATTTTCGGGTGTAGTTGCTGCGATCATCGCAATTGTTGCAGTGTCTCTGCTCGCCCGTCGCGCCCGATACCTACTGGCGTTTCCCGCAGTCGCCCTATTGGGCTTGGTGGCCGTGTGGCCTCAGGTAAGTGCTCGACTCGAAGAGTTTGGCGGACCGAGCGGTCTTCCTCCGAGCTGGGAAAGCCGTGTCGACAACTTGCGAAGGTTCTTCCTGCCCGAACTCGGCACGGATTGGAACTGGGCTTTCGGAGTACGCCCAAACGTGACGGCATCGTTCGACCAACGACTGGGAGGCGAAGTCTTCCTCGAGAGCGGCTACCTCTGGCTGTTATGGGTAGGCGGCGTCGTGTTGTTCGGTGCGGCCATCGCCTTTCTCGTCGTCGCAGCGCGCAGCACGCTGGAGCGAACCCAGCTAGCCGACCCGTGGACCGAGGCCGCGGCAGTCGGCGCCTTCAGCGCCCTGATATACATCTCTTTCCTGATGCTGATCGACCAGCACCTAACCCTAAGAGCCAGCACCGACCTATTCGTAACGCTGCTCGCTCTATCTTCCGCAGGCGCAATCCGGCCCTGGCGGGCCTCGATGCGCGCTGCTGATGCTGACGCCTGACCCGTCGCTCGTCCCTCGCTCCTTGCCATTTTGTTTCGCTTTGGCGCCGAGTCCGCACGAATTCTACGTTCCCGGTGTCTGATACGTTTCTAAATTTCTGGCAACAAAGTCGACAATCCGACCGCATACCCAGGATTTAGAGACGTGTCTGACACCACCTCGCGGGCGGATTAGGGACGCTCTATTAGGGACGTGTCTGACACCAGAACAGCGGTGCAGAAAGGCTTGGCGCCAAAGTTAAACAAGAGAGCAAGTAGCGAGTAACGAGCGACGGGTCAGCGCTTGCGTTTAGCAGAGCGAGTCGAGCCCGCCCTACGGGCGGATCTCGCCTGCTAGAGACGAGGCCAGGCTCTTCTGTTCTTCTTGTTTTGGTTGTGGTTTAGGGCCCATACTCGGCGCCATGCGCCGGCGTTGGGGCCAGCTAGCGGCGGGGTGGTTCCGTTATGGGCGCGTTGGCGGGCGCTCCACCAGTCGGTGGTGGCCTCGTCTGCCAATTGCGCGACCGCTTGTTCGATCCGCTTAGCGAAGCGAGCCGATCGCTCGTCGGGTTCGGGAAGTATTGGCGCCCCGAATGTGACCTTGGTGTTCGATGGCTTTGGTAGCGTGTTGCCCTTGCGCAGGATTCGGCCCGTACCTTCAATATGGATGGGCACCACCGGTACACGGCAACGCTGGGCAAGGTAAGCCGCTCCGCCACGAAAAGGACGTCCCCAACCGTCGGGACTGCGACCGCCTTCGGGGTAGATCAGTAAGCTCCAGCCGTCGTCGAGTAGCCGTGCTGCCTCGTCGGCCGACTTTCTACCAACCTTGGATCGCTCGATCGGAAATGCGCCGAGCGCTAAGGCCGACGCGGCAGCCTTGACACGATTGTTAAAGAAGTAGTCGGCCGCGGCGCCAACCACGATGTCGCGTCGCCAAGGCAGCGGAATCGACGACAACAGCAGCGGGGTGTCGATATGGCTGTGGTGGTTCGCCGCGAAGATCAGGTTGGCATCATCGAAAGCGGCCAGCCTGTCGACACCTTGGATCGACGGCGCTGCCAGGGCAGTTACCGCTGGCTTCATCACAGCATCGACCATGACGGCTCGCGCCGCTCGCGCAACATCTGATCGAGCCCAATCGGTATCGAAGTTGGTACCTGTCTTGGGGGCCGGTGGCAATGGTTCGACCGACAGTGGTGTCGACGGAGCGCGCAACGGAAAGCCGAGCTTGGAGAGCGGCTTATTGATTCGGGGACGCCTGATCTTCGCCACATCGGACAGCTTCAGATTCACGTGACGTCGGCCATCAGGATTGGTGGGTTGTGGTAGTGGGTGATCGTGGCTTGCGGACCGACGGTGTCCGACGCCATTTCGAGGGCGTCTTGCAAAGTCGATGCGGGTCTGAAACCAAGGCGCTTCACCGATCTAGTTTCGCCGCCGACGATGATGACTTGACCCAAGTGTTCGAGGGCGTGCGTGCCCCAGTACCACATGTAGAAGGGATGCACTCCGTGATAGGCGTGCGAGGTTCGATAGAGGTGGCGGTACCACTCGTCTTCGGCGTATTGCCTTTCATACTTTTCGCTCATTACAACCGGGTCGTGGGTTTCGGTGAGAACCTGTTCGAAAAAGTCGATATAGCTTGGGTGATGAACCGGGTGAAACTCCCAAGGCGTCGGATGGCTCATTATCAGGACGCCGCCTTCGCGCACTAGCGGACGTCCGCGGTACATGTTGAAGAAGTAGCCGAGTCCGAGACACATAACCAGGATTGGGTTCATGATCGAGTTGACGTTGTAGGGGCATATGTAAGGCAACCCCATCGTGAGGATGTCGGTTTGTCCCTCCACTGGTACCAGGTGTTGCTTCAAAGTGTTCTCGGTCGTGACTTCATGAACGGCATCGACCTCGCCAGCCTGTACCGAAGTGAGTTCGTACGGAGCCTTCCAGTTCTGAAACGCGGCCCGCTTGGTCCGGCCACCCATGGCCTTGAGGCCGGTCTGCATCGCAATGAACGAGGCTCGATCGCGCGGGGTCCATTCCCATTCGCGCTTTTGCAGTACCGACATCGGGCCGGTGTTACCAAAAGTGTTGTTGTTTACGGTCGTCTCGATCTGAAAGATCTTGATGCCGCTGTCTTTTAGCACCTTGCCTTGACGCCAGTTGGAATGATGCAGCTCACTGTTGTGGCGGTCCATGAATGACTTCGACTGGCGCATCGTCGCGGGGTTGTGATGGTGCTTGAGCGCCTGGTAGCCCGAGAGGCCGGTGGCCGTGCTCTTCCAGCCGCCGTCCATCGAGACGAGGTTGATGTTCACGTAGATGATTAGGTCGCTCTCAGCGGCCCGCTTGTTCATCTGTACGTCTTCGCCGTGAGGGGTCTGGCCGAGCATCACCATCGCGTCAGGGTCTTCGGCGTCGTGGTTGTAGAGCGCACCAGAGGGGGCGAAAGCGTCGTACACCCGGTCGCCAACCGCATGACGCAGCTCGGATTCGGTCATTCGGCGATGCAACGCCAGCGCAGCAATCAGGTGCACGTCGTCGACACCCGCCTCGGCAGCGAGGTCGAGCACCGCTTCGATGATGCGCTGGCGGATATCGGGCTTTTGCATGGGCGGTAACGGCAACGAGACATCGTCGAATGCAATAGTGAGCTTCATCCCAGGTTTGAGTAGTGCGTGCAGCGGCTCACTGTCGCCCAGCGGGTTGGCCAAGGCTCTGCGGATGGCTCCGTCGGGATCGGCAATTCCTGGTAGTGGTTCGGCGGGGTAGATCACCCGCGACCGCTCGGGTGGCAGTTTCTCTAGTCTGAAGCCTTCGCCGTGATGAAAGAGGATTGGCGGCGTCGATCGGTCGACATCGAGCACCATGCCTGGACGGGGTGCACGTTTTGGGTTCTTGGCCATCAGGCCGATCTCCTAGGAGCGAGGGGAATAAGTTTGCGGGGCCCGCCGGGTGCTTTGGAGAAGATCTCAACCAGCCAGCCTTTCTTGCGAGCTATCGATGCCAGCTTGGTCTCGGGGTTGACCGCAACGGGAAAGCCAACCGCTTCGAGCATCGGCAGGTCGCTTGCCGAGTCGGCGTAGGCCACAGCCTCACGCAAGTCGATGTCGTGCTCCACCGAATAGTCGAGCAACACTTGGTAGCGGGCCTCGCCTGTGGGGGGCAATTGGGTCAGCTTGCCGTCGTAGCTCAGCTGCTCGGATCTATCCTGAGTCTCGCCGAGTTTGGCTGAGATGATGTCATCGAAGAGCGGCTCTAGTGGCTTCACCACAAGGTCGAGCGCTCCCGTGATAAGTAGCGTGCGGTGGCCGGCCGCGCGATGGTCTCGAACTCGCCGGATAGCGGCGGGGAACGACTTGGTAAGGATTAGGTCGCTGAACATCTCGGCGCTGTCGGCCTCGAGCTGTTCGACGCCGGCGTGTTCAAATCGGCGATAGAAGAATCGCAGAAAATCGCTACGGTCAGAACGATCGAGCGCCAACAATGCCGGAGCTTCCATAATCGTTCGAAGCACGAATGCTACCCGGTCGCGGTCGCTGAGTTGCTTGCTGGCAAGCCAGGCGTAGCTCGACACGACATTGCTAGCGATGAGGGTGTTTTCCAGATCGAAAACCGCCAACTGGCGCTCGGGGGCCAGGACTTGACGCCGTAGCCGTTCTGATCGAGTCGGCCCGGTCTTGGCTCCCGGAGTCGTCTTTACCCGTCCTTGTTTGACCACCGATGGCAAGTGGACGTTGCGGACGTAGTCGGTCCAGTCGATCTCGCGAGGGTCAAATCCAAAGCTGTCTTGGTCGTTTTGGTCGAGCGAATCCCAAAGCTCGAGGAGGCGATCCAATCCGTAGAGCGCCTCACACTCTGCGTACGCTCCGTATAGCTCGACGTAGCCGCGGGCACGCTCCACTTCCTCGCGTTGCTCGCCGAGGTTCGCTGTGTACATCGCTGGTTTGCCGCGCAGCGGCAGCTTCGACAATGCGCGGTCGGTTCGGTCGAGCGCGTTGCCAGCGCGTTCTAGCTGCTTTTGCACTCGGCCACGACCCGGGAATGAGAACTCCGGGACAGCGATTGGCTGACCGAGGTTGTCATAGAGGGGATTGGCTGTGAACCAGGCCTCGGCAAGGTCGACCAAACGGCCATATTTGAGAGGGTTTACCGATCCGCTGGCGACTTGGGTGATGTCGGGCTTGCCCGTCTCGGTGGCAACGGGGCCTCTAGCAGCAACTGCACAGATCGCTGCCACCACAAGATCGACAGGTATGACGTCGACAATGCCTTCTGGAACTCCGGGGAACTCCTTTAACAAGCCGCGGGCGTAGCTGATGATAATGGGTTCAGCCATTCGGAATCCGCGAATCCAACCGGGAAATGGCTCGGCCAAGGCCGATTCGATGATCGCTGGTCGAACCGTGCTAACCGCAAGGTCGCCCCGGGTTTCGGCGAGGGCGATCTCGCCCAGTGCCTTTGTGTAGGCATATGAATCGGGGAAGCCGAGTGACGATGCTCGCGCACGCCCCGATAGCGCCAATTGCTGGCTGACCCAGCGGCTGCGCAGCCGCTCTGTTTTTTCGGCCAAGGCGGGACGACCCGCTGCGCCCAGCTCGTTCTTTGCTTCGTCGCCAAAGATCGCGAGTTGGTCTACGGTGCGGCTGGCGGCTTCAAAATCGGTGCGAGCTCGCCGAGCCGATTCGACCTCTTGTCGCCAGTCGACTTCGACATAATACGCGCTTTCATCGACAGGCTCTTCGGGTGCTGAACCGCGTCGGCTACCCGCGACATAACAGGTCGAGACGGCGACTAGGTGCGGGCTCACACCTAGTTCGTTAAGCGTGTGGGCGACTCGGACCGGGCCGAGCAGATTAACCTCAACCGCCAAATCGATCGGCGAGTCGAAAGAAACAGCCGCCGCGCAGTGAATGACGATGTCGGAGCTGGCCAGCGCGTTGCGCCCAGAATCGTCGAGTCCCAATCCGTCGGTCGCGACGTCGCCGGCATAGCAATGAACCCGACGCTCGCACGTCGCCGCGAAGTTTTCGCCCCATTGCTCGCGCAAGCGATTGAAGGCGTCGTTCTTGAAGATCTCACGCTGAACTCGCTGGTCGGCGCCGCGGCGGCCGGGCCGCACGAACAGCACTAGCTCACAATCGGGTGCGCTGCGCAGGAGCCGCTCGACCAAAGCGGTACCGAGAAATCCGGTCGAGCCGGTGATGGCAATCCTCTTGCCCGCCAAGTTATCGGAAATCACGATCTCATTTCTACCATTTGGTAAGCAGTGATTACCATATGGCTGTGGCCCGAACTGGAACCAAGGAGCGAGTGCTGGGCGAAGCACTGATTTCATTCGGCACGAGCGGGTACGACAGCACCTCACTCGATGCGATCGCCAATGTGCTCGGCGTGCGCAAGCAGACGATTCTGTATCACTTCAGCTCGAAACAAGAATTGTTGGTAGCGGTGGTTGACCGTGCCGGCTCCGACCTGCGCAACGCCATCGAGGATGCGCTCGACGGGGCGGGGCATGGCTTTGAACGAGTCGAGGCGCTGGTGAGGCGAATGTTTCGTTTGGCTCTCGAGCGTCCTGAGTTGTTGGGCCTGCTGCGCGAGGTGAGCCGTCCCGGGTCTTCGACCGCCGGGCGCTTGTCGATACAGATGGAACCGCTGATCGATCGCGGCCGGGTCTTCTTAGAACGCGAGATGAAGGCTGGCCGGTTCCGCCAAGCCGATGCCAATGTTGTGATGCTGTCGGCCTACTCAACAGTTGTTGGGGTAGCGACCGAGGTTGAGGTATCGCGAGCGCTCGGCATCGAACCTACGCTGCGGTCGATGGTGGCGCGGCGCAGCGAACTGCTCCGCTTTCTTCGGTCGGCATTGGTGGCCGACTAAAACGCCGCTCACGTTGCGCGGTTGGGGGCCGACTTGGTTGGTATGGCTTCTCGATTTCGGTTCTCGGCTGCCCTTATGGCTGGTTCGCTGGCCCTTGCCGTTTGCTTTGCGGTGCCCGTGGCAGCACAGGCTGACGGTGCTTGTGAACAGGTGGTTCTCGACAGCGCGGGCGTGCTAGGTGACAGTGCCGCCGTAATCGAGGCAGCAAGCAAGGCGGATGAACTCGGTACGGTTCGTGTTGTGGTGGTAGCTGAAACGACCAGCGGGCTCTTTGACGATCTTGTCGAACGCTCGGCTCGCTGCGCCTGGGTTGACGCCGACGGTACCTATCTGCCAGATCACTTGGTTATCGCGGTTTCGATAGCTGACAAGGCGACTCAGATCGTCTACGGCTCGCAGTGGGAAACTTCGTTAGCAGACGCCGAGCCGGTAATTGTCGATCGTGTGATCAATCCACAGTTCGCGACCGGAAATTTCTCCGGCGGCTTGGTGTCAGGGCTCGAACAGCTCACCGCGATCCGCCTTGAAGCAGATACCACCGAGCCGCTGCCCGCTACTACTCAGGTTTCGCCCAGCACGACTTCTCTAGAAGTGCCCAGCACCAATGCACTCGAGGTAGAGGCTTCGCCCGAACCTGAAGAGGCGGTGGTCGTGGCCGCCGATGGCGAGAGTGGGGCGCGCCTACTCGAGGGCGATTCTGGTTCGATTGGTTGGCTTGTGCCAGCGATCATGGTCGCATTGTTGGTTGCCACCGCGGTTGCCGTCGTCGTACTCCGGCGGGCCCAGTCGCCAAAGCGAGCGGATCAGTAATCGGTTCGATGCCGTTGGCGACCGTGACGTTCAAGGGCGAGCCTAACCAACTCGTCGATTAGGTCGCGATAGCTCAACCCGGATGCTTCCCACATCTTTGGGTACATCGAAATCGGTGTGAACCCGGGGATCGTATTTAGTTCGTTGAGCAACCAACCTCGTCCGTCTTTTTCATAGAAAAAATCGGCGCGAGCCATGCCTTCGCAACGCAGTGCGTGAAAGGCGCGCTTGGCCAGCTCTTGAATTTCGGCGACTTCTTCAGAATTGAGATCTGCCGGAATTATCAGACCGGCTTTGCCATCGTGATACTTATCGGCATAGCTGTAGAACTGGTCGCCAGGTTCGATCTCACCCGGTACCGAAACCTGAAGTTCGCGGTTGCCGAGCACTGCGATCTCTATTTCGCGGCCGTCGATGGCCTCTTCTACCACGATCCATTCGTCGTATGTGCTGGCGAGTTCGAGCGCTACCCACAGTTCCTGGGCATCGTTGGCCTTCGACACACCAATCGATGAGCCCATGTTGGCGGGTTTGACGAACAAGGGGAGGCCGAGATCGGCTATGAGGCTTTCGATTGTGGCTGAGCGGTCAGAGCTGTTGTCGATGCGGTCGACGTGAAAGCCGCTCCATTCGGCCTGAGCTAGGCCGTGGTAGGAAATCGACTCCTTGGCCTTGATCTTGTCCATTGTGAGTGCGCTGCCCAGGACGCCGCAACCCACGTACGGGACATCGGCCAACTCGAGCATGCCCTGGAGGGTTCCGTCTTCGCCCAACGGCCCGTGAAGTAGCGGGAACACAACCACTGTTTCGTCGCCTTCGACCGAGTCTCGAACAGCCGGTAGGAGGTCAAAATTGCTGCCGACAGCCTTGAGCGCGTCGGGTAGAGCATCGACCCCAGCTGCGAGTTCTGCAATTGCGGAGTCGGCGCGCACCCACTCGCCCTCGCGGGTTATGCCCACGGCTTCGACCCGAAACTTTTCGGGGTCGGCTGCAGCTAAGACGTGGCGAGCGGTAACACATGAAACGTCGTGCTCGGCCGATCGTCCTCCGAATACCACGATGAGGCGGGTGCGCTCTGAAGTCATTCGACGACACTAGTGTCCAACAAAATCGAGCTGCAAGGACCGGAGTTGCGCGGTTGGGTGCCAGAATTGTGAGATGCACATTCTGGCGAGCGATGCTGCCGCCGCCGTGAAGGGTCGCCTGGTCGGCCCCGACATCGAGTTCGACGGCGCCACCCAGGACTCTCGCGATCTGATCGCTGGTCAGCTGTTCGTGCCGGTTGTCGCGGAACGCGACGGCCATGAATTTATCGCTCAAGCCCTAGCGGGCGGAGCCGCCGCCTACTTGACCAGTCACGATACGGTCGGTGGCACCGCCATCGAAGTGACTGACACGGTCGATGCGTTGCAGCGGTTGGGTCGCCTTGCCAGGGGCCGGCTCGACGGGCCGGTCGTCGCCATCACCGGCTCGGTTGGTAAGACCTCTACCAAGGACTTGATCGCTTCCGCGCTCGCCCCTTCGATGGCAACCCATGCCAGCGAGAAATCCTTCAACAACGAGCTTGGTGTACCTCTGACGCTGCTAAACGCACCCGACGATACCGCTGTGGCGGTCCTCGAGATGGGGTCTCGTGGCGCTGGCGATATTCGATTCCTCTGCGACATTGCGGGGCCCGAAATCGGTGTCGTGACAAGCGTGGGTATGGTGCACACCTCCGAGTTTGGGTCTTTCGCTGCTGTGATCGACGCCAAGGCAGAGTTGGTGGAGGCGCTTCCCTCATCTGGAATAGCGGTGCTCAATGCCGAAATCGCCGAGGTTGCGGCTATGGCGCAGCGCACAGCTGCGAGGTCGGTAACCTTCGGGGTCGGTGTAGGCGACGTGCGAGCAGTGTTGGTTGAGGTCGCGAATGATCTCACCTCGACGTTTCGTATCGAGAGCGATTGGGATTCCTTCGACGTTAGGTTGGGCGCTCGTGGTGAGCACAACGTCGCCAACGCTGCGGCCGCTGCCGCTGTGGCCCTGATCCTGGGGGTCTCGCGCGAGTCGATCGTCGGGGGCCTGGCATCGCCACGCCATTCGCCTTGGCGGATGGAGCTTTCGACCGCTTCGTCTGGTTTGGTGGTGGTGAACGACGCCTATAACGCCAATCCGCTGTCGGTTTCAGCGGCCTTGCGTGCTCTTGCCGACCTGCCCGCACGGCGTCGCGTAGCAGTGCTCGCCATCATGGCGGAGCTAGGCGAAGTTGAGGCCGAAGAACACGCTCGCATCGGGGCCCTCGCGGTCGATCTGGGAATAGAGGTGATAGCGATTTCTGCTCCCGCCTATAACGCACCTGTCGATGTCGACGATCAGGCTGGAGCAATCGTGGCGCTCGGCGATCTGGGTGAAGGCGACGCGGTTCTGGTGAAGGGCAGTCGAGTGGCGGCTCTCGAACTCCTGGCGGCCGAACTTATCGCCGGTGACTGAGCTCGATCGGGCGGCCGTTGTTGTCTCGGTCGGGATACTCACCCTTTTTGGACTTCCCATCGGCGGTCCAGCGAGGGTGTTTGCGGGCGTGGTTTTGGCCCTCGAGTTTGTTGTCGCCGTCCTGCTGAAACCTACATGGTGGCCAAAGGGTCGTCTCGATCGTTCGTCTGCGGTCTGGTTGGGGGCCCTCGGTATCTGGTTGCTTTTGACCGGACTGATGGGGAAGGACCCAGCGGCGACGGTGAGCTGGCTGGTGGCGTACGCCGCCCTCGGTTGGCTTGGGACGCTAGTTGTAGCTCTGCTCGGCGAGCACCGCGCACCCGGGGTGTTGGTGGCAGGGTTGTCGCTACCTACATTGATCGCGTTGGCCTCGATAGCCGGACCACTCATTGTCGATCGGGTATTCGACGTGGCCGATCGGGCGGTAATTTCCGGAGACCTCGCAGCGCTCGCTGCGACCTTGTTGGCGCTTGTCGTATACTTTGACCCCGCGCTTTACCGAGTTCCGCCCTGGGCGCGGAGAGCCACGGCGTTGGGGGCGGTCGTAATCGTAGCGGCGGCGGCGAGTCGCAGCGTGATGCTGGCGGCCACTGCAGCAGTCGCCTTCGGGTTGTGGCGCACGGGTCGCGGAGCGGCGGTAGCGCGCTTGACCATCGCCGCGATCGTTGTCGGTGTGCTAACCGTCGCCGCGTTCGGTTTGGGATTCGGCTCGCTGGTCGACAGCCTCAGCTCCGATCTTGGCGATGGTGGTGGCCGCGACGCGCTTTGGGATGCCGGAATTGCAGCGGTCCGTGACCGACCACTACTCGGCTACGGACTCGCCAACCATGGCGATGTCTTGGCCGAGTACCGGCTGACGAGTCACTTTGCGGTACAAACCGAGACTCAGAGCATGCTGTTGTTCGCGGCTCTGGCCGGTGGTCTGCCTGCCGTGGCCCTAATGTTGGGCTCGATAATCATGGTGGCTCGCAACGCGACCGAACCACAGCGAGTACTGATTGTAGCGGTGGTGGTATTCGGCTTGGGAGACTCGCCATTCGAGGTACTCGGCGTTACCACGTTCATGATTGGGATTATGGCGGTCGCTCACTCTTCTTCGGAGCTATCGACCAGTGACGACAGCAAACCTTGGGGCATCGAAGGCAGCGGTGGGGACACTGGTTGGCGCGATGATCTGAGTGTCTGAACCGCGGCTGCAGCAAGCGCAGCGATTAGAGCGGCAGCAGCGACTATTCGCACCCTGCGCAGCCGCTGGCCGTCGCTGACCTCTATCTTGCTGATCTGAAAGATTCTTGGGACCTGTTTGTCGAGATCACGTTGCGCTTCGTCGATTTCAGCTTCGAGTTGCTCGGCGCGCCAAATCAGCGATCCTTGGCGATTGATGAGGGTAGAGGTTTCTTCTGCGTCGATTTGGGAGTTGACTTCGTCGAGCTCGGCTTGAACCGACCTAAGCGACGCTTGGGCGCTCTTCACCGTGTCTCTGTATGGCTCGATCGACACCGTGTCCTCGCTCGCCTCGATATGGCTGATCGCCAGTTCGAGCGCCTCCACTGCGGCACTGTCGCTTTCGGCTTGCGAGCGCAGATCGATGAAGGCCTGATTTCGGGGCAGGGTTGCGGCGAACCTGTGGGGAGGGATTCCCAGAGAGGCGACGAATTCATCGGTTTGAAGCCAACCTACGATTTCGAGACGAACCGCATCGTGGGTTGGCCAGTCGACTCGTTCGGCGAGGCTCAGCCGTGTCGTTGCCTCAGCCGCCGGTTGATCGCCGGCCAGAGCGACCCCTACCAATGCGCCCATGATCGTGGCGATGATGACCGGAATGAGAGTCTTCGGGAGAGCGATCGACGCCACTGGATCAATCGTTCGTTTCGATCGGAAGCACATCGGGCGGGATCGGTGAGTTTGTTTGGCTGTAAATGGCGTGTCGTTCTGGATCGCAGTTTGGGCAAAGGTGTACGAGACGCATCGATTGAATCGACAATTGTGTACCACGGGACTTGTCGAGCACAGCCTGAAACGCTGGGTAGACGTTGGTCGTGCCACAGGTGGGGCAACTCGGGGTGAGGTCGCGATCCCAGCAAAGACCACAGACTTCACAAGTAATGGTGATGATGTCCGGATTGTCGCTAGAACGATCTCCGAGGAGCCGCTCGTCCTCTCCGCACTTAGCGCACACTATGTCTGCCATCGCCAAAGGGTACCTCGAAGCTCGAACGATCTCGCCCAGCTAGTCAGGTGCCCAAACGGTCGCAGAATAAACGCTGTTCATGTTCATTCGAACTATATGTCTGTCGATGCATAGAGTGACCGCGGGCGGGGTTCCCCCCACACAACACTTCGGTGTCGGTGCTTGCCCGGCCAGGTCATCGGCGGCTGGGGCGACCCGCCTCGCCTCAGTCGCCGACCTAACTCTCTACCAATATTGGTAGTTGTGGCCTTTGGCATGTGCCGGCCGTTGTATGTTCGGTGAGGGCCGGTTTGCCTTTCCCGCCAAAGTCGAACCGAAGCCTTGCGCAGGTGGAGTGGTACCGCCACCACTTCACCTGCATCTATGGGGTC
>CBERPN010000071.1:0-16273 GCA_965524675.1 uncultured bacterium | reverse complement strand
TCGAAAGACGCTTTAGCCCGATGAGCTACTTGGACTACCGCCAACACCTCGCGAGCCACGGAGTCGCCGGATCGCCTCGAATCTGAGCCGATCGTTAATTGCAACGCGACGACTGTCGTTGGATCCGTGAAGACGACGGCGGAACAAAACCCGGTCGGTCTTCACCACGGCCAGCCGATTACTTCGAGCGCGCATGAGCCAGTTGATCCCCGCCCCACTCGGAAGATCCTCGAATGGTCCAATCCGATCGAACGCTGATCGTCTCACCATCAATGCCGCAAGTGACCCTGCAACGCCGCTGCGTGGACTCACGCCCTCGTCAGCCAATGCCTGCTCGAACCCTTCCGCGATGAACTCATCAGCGAGCCCCTCAGCAGCTTCGGCTTCGGGCGACCGTTCAAGTAGCTCTCGCCGCACCGCGATCGAATCTGGCAGGAGTAGATCATCGTGGTCGAAAAACACCACGAGGCTACCGCTGGAAGCTGCGACGCCACGATTTCTGGCCAACCCAATCCCCTCGCTCGCAGCGACCGACACAACGCTGACAGTCTGTCGATATCGCTTCAAAATATCCGCAGTGCCGTCGCTAGAACCATCATCCACGACGATGAACTCAAAGTCTTGGTCGGTCTGACAAAGGACGCTCTCGATCGCTTCCGCCAGATAGTTCTGACCGTTCCGAACGCACATGAGAATACTGGTTTGTGGCATTTCAGCACCACCCGCAAACAAGACGAAGCCGCTCGTTTACAGAGCTTTCACCGCGCACTCGGCTATCCGACGTTGGGTTGGTGCGGCCAGCCCTTGTCGTAATCGACCTGGTGAACTGGATCGAACAACAAGATGTCCTGCATCTCAGCGTGAACCCCAATCACGGGAGTTGACCAACCATCGGTACCCCAAGAAATTGGCTTCAGCCGTTGTTCAGGAGCCATTGCATTGCTGTCGCCAACGGCTACTTCGATCAATCCCGCCTCTTTCAGTTGGCTCTCGAACGCCGTGAAGTCCTCGCGGATCTCATTCTGCACAGCTGGGAACTGGGCGACGATTTCCTCGCACAATTCGGTCGCGTCTGCACCTGTGATCAACCGATTCCACACCGCCACCGCCGTGCCGCTCATGCTGTAGTACGTACCGGTCCGCTCGTCGATCGCCAAGACCTCCCCGTCGAGTTCCTCAGCAAGGATATGCGAAGCTTGTTTGTACATGTGTTGTTGCCACCTTCTCGATCGATTATCGACCGACAACTGCAAATAGTAGGCATCGCGCAGGCGACGAGCAATGGGCCGATCTACTCGCTGGCGGACTAGGCCAGATGGGCCCAATAAATAGTTCTTCCGGCGGAATCACAAGCGATCTTATTTCCCGGCCCGATTACATGACGTATGGTAAGGCCACGAAAGTTCATGTGATGAAGGAACGGCGTGGTAGTGAACGAATGGCGCGGGAATAGGCGGGCGAGTGATGATTAAAGCGACCCGTATCCTCGACATCGCGTTTGCGGGCGCTCTGATCGTCCTGGCCGCACCAATTGCGATGCTTGCCTCGTTGTTTGTCATCATGAGCTCAAGCGGCGCCCCAATACTTCTTCAACCAAGAATTGGTCTGAACGGCAAGCCGTTCAAGCTTTTCAAGCTCCGCACAATGATCGAAGATGCTGAAGTTGGTGTGGGCCCTAGGCTGGCGAGCACCGACGATGAGCGCCTGGTAAGGGGTGGCCGTCTCTTACGAGCTCTCCACATCGACGAGTTGCCTCAGCTTCTGAATGTTCTGCGAGGGGAGATGAGTCTGGTCGGCCCGCGGCCGGAACGTCCCGAGTTCGTCACTGCCCTATCCGAACAGTTGGACGACTATCCGAGACGCCATGACGTGAGGCCAGGGCTAACCGGCTCAGCCCAGATCGCTGGCGGCTACTACATGGCTCCCAAACTCAAGCTCAAGCACGACCTCGCTTACTGCGATGAACCAGCGCTGAGGCACTATTTGCACGCACTGATCAGCACTCCCAAGGCGATAGTACGCGACGTCCGTCTAGCCCAAAACCCAGCGGAGTCGGCTTCACCCGACATGGGTTCCGATTTCGGTTCTGGCCGACAGAATGTAGGAATCGCCGCTCAGTCTCGCGACGTTGAGTCGATCAGCTGAGACTTGAGGCCAACGTTGTCCGTTGCGACGCCTAATGCGATGACTAGCGCTGCCACGACCATGACCTGCTCTGGGTGGAACAAGCCCTGGAACAGACTTGATACCAGCCAGATGAATAGGGCCGACCTCAGAGCGGTCCCGAGCTGGGCATACTCCTCGCAATCGCGACTTCGCAGGTAGCCGACACTGCGACGATTCACGCTGAACAACGCTGCGACCATTGCTAAGAACGCCAGCGCACCTACAAGACCGGTCTCGGCCAGCACATGAACTCCGGTGTTGTGCGCCGACCGTGCGCGGCCGCTGGTATCGATTCCACGTGTCTCGGCGTAGCTAAGGTACTCCTCTACAAATTGCTTGTGCCCGATGCCGAGCAACGGATTATCCACAAACATGTCGAGGCCGGCTCTGAAAGTTCCCGCGTAGCCCGCAGCGGAAGAGTCGGAGCCAACGTCGCCGCCGAACAGAACTGAAACCTCGCCAATCCGTTCGCCTTGACGTGTCCACCGGGTGGGGTTCGACACAAAAACGATCGCGGCGAGAACCCCCACTAGAGCGACAGCTTTGATCACCATCGATCTTGAGGGCCGTCGGTCGACTAGCAGGACCACTCCAACAACGACGAGCAGCAATAGTCCCTGGCGAGACTGGCTTGCCACGGTCGCCGCAATCGCTACGGCCAACAACGTCGCGGCTAGCGCCCGATATCGCCCTGATTTTGACCACCTTGCATGATACGCGGCTAGCGGGATGGCAGTCACCAACCATTGCACCAACGGGTTAGGTCCACCGAGCGTGCCACCGATCTGGAAACGCCTCTCCCCATCGATAAAGCCAACATCTGTTTGGGCTAGTCCAAGCCAGTCTGATCCGTAAGTACCGGTGAGGTGCTGAATCAGCGCAGGCCCGCCGAGAACGGCAATCGCCAAAACCACTGCCCACGAGAGACGACCAACCTCGCGTAATGAGCGAGCCGAAACCACGACCGCCACGACGACGAGTATGTCCTTTAGCCACGAGATTGTGAAGGCACCACCCCATAGACGGCTGGCGGTGCGCACGACACCAAAAGCTGCAAAGAGAGCTACGGCGATCAGCACCCGGGTGGAGAAGGAGTGAGCAAATGAAGCCCATCCGAGCTCCCTCACCTGTTGATAAATGACCATGAGGACTAGCAATGCCGACAGCTTGTAAACGGGGTTTCCAATACCGAAGTCGAAGGCGATCGCCATGTTTGACGAAACCAAGAACACCAATGCGAAACTGCCGACCGCCACAACCTTGCTAGCCGCGGTCGCCTGCGGTTCGGCCGCGTCCGCGCCGTTAGACTCGTCGGCGCCGAACTCGATCACAACTACAGTGATACCGGGTAAACGCCCCGATGGCGCGTATCCACCGACTCGAATATCCACGTCAGGCGAACAATGCGCATCGCGTTCATACCGCTTAGCTATCTTCCCAATGTCGGGGGAGCTGAGTTCGTGCTCCACAATTCGCTCATCGAACACCGCCGCGCAGGTCATAAGGTGGCCGTCTTTCCCAACCTCGGATCAGTAGCGGTTGTGACACATCTGCCATACAGGTGCGTTCCCGTTTGGCGCCGTGCATGGTCAAACACCATCGCGGCAGGCGAGGGCCCGGGACACAGAGCGCTCCCACGACGCTGGCTGCGTTGGAGACTCCGGGCGATTCAGCGTTGGTTCAAGGCCGACGTTTGGCACATTCATTCGGTCTATCCGGTCTCCTGGGCGGTCATCGACGTTCTTCGCGATGAACTCAAGGTTCCGGTGGTAATCACCTCCCACGGAGGCGATGTAGCCAACTATGCAGAGCTACTCGGAGCAGAACCCGACCACCAATTCGAAGCTAGGGTCAGAGCTACGCTGGCCGCCGCAGACGAACTAATCGCAGTCGGACCAAATGTCGTCAAGTCCTACCTAGAAGCGGGAGCCCCCGGCGACAGAATCTGGGTGATTCCCCACGGTTGGCACCCCCAGCGAGTCGAGCAAGCCGAGAGGAACCTCAGCACAACCAAAGCAGCACTGAGCCTCACAGGTCGGCTCGTAGCGCTAACCGTGGCCGCCGACCGGCCCGAAAAGCGACTTGACGATGTTCTCGAGGCGTCACTGCTGCTCGATTCGGATTCTTCTTGGTCGTGGATCATCGCGACCTCGAGTAATCGACTCTCTACCGAGGTGAACCAGTCCGGCCTATCGGACAGGGTTGTGGTGCGCGAAGAACCCCCGTTCTCCAGAACCGACTTTGGGCATGGGCTACCTCGACAAGAAATCTTAGACCTGTACGCGGTAGCAGATGTGATGGTGCTGCCATCACTCTTTGAGGCGTCACCGACCGTGATCCACGAAGCATTCACATCTGGCACCCCGGTGATAGCCACTGTCGCTGCCGCAGCTGGCTTGGTACGCGATGGAGTGGATGGATTACTCGTCGCCTCAGAACGCCCAGAGGAACTCGCGGCAGCGTTGCGCTCCCTCGAGAGAGACCCAACGCTTCTCGAAAGGTTGAGCGCAGGTGCCGCCACTAGAGGCCAAAGCATCGATGATTGGTCCGCGGTGGCGGCTCGACATCGAGAGGTCTATGAATCAGCCATCGCGCGCCGCATCGCTTCGCCAACTGCGAACACTTCTGGTACCACCTAATAGCTTGATTGAGCGGGCCAAGCCGTAGGCGCCGTACAAAACCGCGAGCGGCGCCCAGAGCCGAATTTGTTTGGCTCTCCACGCGGTCCGAAGAGCCGGCAGCCCAAGCACGACGAGCAGGGGCGCAAATCCTAGTCCTAGCAGTGTTAGTCGGCGCAGCCACAAGGCCAAAGTCGACACGGTAATTCCCCAGCCTGCGCTCAACGCGACGGCTACGGCGAAATTCTTTGGAGCCCGACCGGCGCCCTGATCGTCGCGGACACGGTTGCTGCCGGTCGCATGCCACAACTGTTGTCGGAAGAACTCGATCAGTGTTTCCGGTTCGCCGGTGTGGACAACCGCCAATCCCGGCGCGCCGACGATCTCGAAATCCCTCGCCCTAAAAACCAGATCGGAGTCCTCACCTGTTTGATATCGCTCATCAAAGCCATCAAGTTTCTCGAACGCCGGTCTTGTAATTGCCATGTTTCCGCCGTGGATCAGGCGCCGGGCCTCCGCTCCTCTATAAGGCGAGCGATCATCGCCCTCAGTGGCGTCGAATTTAGTGTCCCAATGGGCTTTCCATGCACGCTGCACCCACGTCGGGTTCGCTGGAAACTCAAAGGTCCAGCCTGCAATCGTCAGCTCGTCAAGTGCTAGTACCGCAACCGCAGTCTCCAGCCAGCCAACCTGAGGGCGGCAGTCTGCATCGATGAATCCAATCCACTGAGAGTTTGTAGCCCGAGCGCCGATATTTCGAGCGGCCGGTATGTTTGAACCTGGCGCTTCGATGACTAGATCGAAAGAGAGCGTTCGAGCAATACTTACAGTTCGATCGCTACTGCCGGTGTCAACCAATACTGTCAGTAGCTCCACCCCAGGACTCTCCTGGCGAAGTTGGTCTATCGAAGCCTTGAGCGCAGGCAGATTCGTGGCTTCGTTTAAGGCGATTGTAACAATCGCTAACGAGCCCAGACCCCCAAGCATCGCCTCGTCGCTCATTGCCTGCCCTTGATCAACATGAGTTGTTTTGACCATAGCCAGCACCGACATCGCTGTGGAATACTCGGGCTATCGACACGAATCGCGTCGCACTAAAGCTACTACGCTGGTCTGAGTTCTCCACTCAGTCGGTGAGGCGGAGCTGACAAGATGTCCTCCACGGACCTAGAACAACCAGACGAGATGAATAATGGCTGCACGCCCCTGCCGTTCGTTTCACTCCTGTTGCCGGTTCGCAATGGCGCCGAGTTCATTGACGGTTGTTTGGAGCGGGTCGCCGATCTCGATTATCCGAGCCACCGTCTTGAGGTACTCATCATCGACGGCAACTCCGAGGATGAAAGCGCGCTCGTCGCCGCTAGGGCTCTTCGTCGCCATGGGCTGGTCGGAAGCGTCTTGAATAACCCAGGCCGCTCGATCGCTTCCAACCTAAATGCGGGTTTAGCTATTGCGGTGGGTTCGATCGTGAGCCGCATCGACGTAAAGACGAGAATACCGCGACACTATCTTCGTACGGCGGTGGAGCTACTCAACGACCCTCGCCGATCAATGGTAGGCGGAGGCATCGTTGCCGCCCCTTCCGCTACTAACTCGATGGCCCGAGGAATCGCTAGGGCTCACAACAACCCGGTGGTAATGGGAGGGGCTAGCTATCGCCTTCGTCAGGGCGCGGGCTTCGCCGAGACGGTGTACTTGGGCACCGCTACAACCTCCGAGTTAGTCCGCATCGGCGGATGGAGCGAAGATCTCTCGATGAACGAAGACTACGATCTCTGCCAGCGACTCGGCGCAAGCGATTCTGTCTGGTTCGACGACCGTTTGACCGCCGAATGGCTCGCCCCATCGCGGGCCTCGGCGATCGTTCCTCGCTACCGCGGGTTTGGGCGTAGCAAAGTGAAGTACTGGCGCAAGCGCGTACAGTCACCGTCGCCGAGGCAGCAGGCAATCTTGGCCGCGGCAACCGCTACCGGAGTCGCAGCGACTGCAAGTCTTTGGTGGCTCCCGATGGGTCAGGTCATCGGCGGCAGCGTTACAGCAGCGGCCACAACCCTGTTAGCGATCGAGGGTCGTTTCAGCCCCGACGACACGGCGCCGCTCGGCGACCGCCTCATCTCTGGACTAGTCATCGCCCCCCTCATCGGTTACGGATGGTTGTCGGGCATTGCCCTCGAAGCCATCAAGGCTCGAGTGAAATCGCCGGACATGCCAGAGGTTGGCCGACCCGACGTGGATCTAGTCGACAACTCGGGATCGACGGCTCCACCTCAGGTTGTTGATCATCGTGTTGGTTGAAGTGGGAACACTTCACGAATGACAAGTATCACGGTGCTCACTGCGGACTTTCCCAGCTGCGCGGTTCCAGATAGCGGAGCTTTCGTTCACACCC
The DNA here is from genome assembly GCA_965524675.1 of uncultured bacterium. GTDB lineage: Bacteria > Actinomycetota > Acidimicrobiia > Acidimicrobiales > SHLQ01 > CALLQB01. The sequence continues at coordinate 9,100 of CBERPN010000071.1, read as the reverse complement.
TTTGGACCGAGGTTCAACGCCAGGGATCGCACGTTGACATCGTCTCGCCCACCCGGTTTCCCATTGCAGTTGAACGGCGTGGAATAGAAGATTCTCTGAGGGTCACAAGGCCTCGATTTCTTTCACCCGGCGTCGCCCAACCCTTCCCAAAGGCTCGCCGCAACCTAAGCCATCGCAGATGGATCGAGTCGGCGAAAAAAGTAGCCGAAAACCAGCGATTACCAGATTTCTTCTTTGGCCAGTTCCTTCATCCGGCAGGTGAGGCGGCGGCGGTTCTCGGCGACTATTTCGAGAGGCCGAGTTTCGTCGAAATAAGCGAAGACACCACCGACCGCTGGGTCATCTCCAGATCGACTCGCGACGTTCAGTCTCTTCTTCACCGCTTTACTGGAATAGTCACTGTGTCGAACGGCCTGTCGGAGGCGATCTCGGAGTTTGGCGTATCTGCCGAACGAGTCATCGTCTCGCCAAATGGCATCGACCATGGCACCTTCTCGCCCGGCGATCGTAGCGCCTCTCGAGCTAATCTCAATCTGCCAACGGACCTGCTACTAACAGCGACAGTCGCTCGTCATGTGGTCGACAAAGGCGTGCAAGTAGTAGCTGATGCGTTAGCCCACGTAGCAGATTCGGCAGGATTGTTTGTTGGTGCGGGCCCGACTCCGCCGGTTGGCTCAACGGTCATGAGGGCCCAAGCCGTCGCCCACAACTCGGTTGCGGAGTATTTGAGCGCTGCAGACATCTTTGTGCTTCCGTCACTCGCGGAAGGTTGCGCCAACGCAGTCCTTGAGGCAATGGCTGTCGGCCTCCCGCTCGTGCTATCCGATAGACCTTTCATGCGCGAGATCGCCGACGAATCGTTTGCCATCTTCGTCGACCCAACCTCGGTCGATTCGGTCGCCGAAGCGATCGCCCAACTCAAAGCGGATCCGCAACGTCGCCATGCGATGGGGGCAGCCGCTTCGGCGGCTGCAGGGAGTTTCACAATTGAGAAGCGCGCCACCAAACTCATCGATTGGATGACTGAGCTAGCCGTGCGGCAGTCGAGGCCGTGAGCGTAGCGAACAAGAGTGGCACACTGCCGCCCTGGTTCCCCCCCACCCCCTACCCCCGACCCCTCGCTCTTGGTGTTGTCGGATGAGACCTAGCGGTCTCTCCTCGTTTGCGAGTCGCAGCGTTGGATTTGCCCGCGGGCGGTTGATGGCCTCAGAGCTGACTGCAACTTGTCGCAAGGCGTTGATTCGGAATTGGTCACGTCGCTGCAGCTCAGCAGAGCTTGTAACAGCGGTTCGAGACGATGACTTTGATCGTGCAGCTACGCTAATCCGAGGTTCGACCGCTTCATCGCTTCACCTCGATCTGCTCGACATGGCGGCTCAACATGGGCTTCGTCAAGCGGTGCATCGCCAACGCGACAACATTGGTTCCTGCCCCACAGCAGTCTCTGAACGGTCTGAACGGCTCGACCGTGATGGCATCATCGCCGTCCCCTCGTCTCTGGAACCGAACCAACTGGCATCGATTCGTGATGACTTTTCAAACTGGGTCGACCGACTTGAGCGACGAAGGAGCGATGGTGCAGCGGAGTACTCGCATTACGATCAGCAAGAGTTCTTCGCGTCGAGCTATCGGTCATTCGTCTCCAATGATGCTGTCAGTTGGTCGAGCGAGGTTGTCCTGCTGGCGGCGAGTACGCAGTTGTTCGACCTGGCGCGAACATACCTCGGTGGTCCGCCGTTGTTTCAGCGTGCCACCGCAATGCGGTACCTCCCTGCAGCGGCTCCGCCGCGCGAGCAGTTCACCTGGCACCATGATCTTGAGGACAAGCGCTTTAAGGTGATGGTCCTGCTCAACGATGTCGAGACCAACGGACAGCCGATGCGTTATTGCGTGGGATCCCACCGGGTTCGCCGCAGAATAGGGAACTTTGTTTCCAACGGTCTTCGCATCGACGAAGAACAAGCGAAATCTGGGCGCGAAACGTTTGTCTGCGAAGGGGTGGCGGGCGATGCGTTTGTGTTCGACTCAAACGGCGCCCACACTGCATCCAGATCAGCAACTGCTGCCATTCGCGACGTAATCACTCTTGAGTACACGGTCTCCCCTAGTTTGGTTTTCGGAGCTGGCGGCAAGATCGCTGGTTTCGATCGGCTCGATTCGTCGCAAAGGACCCGGTTTGAGGTGATGAACGCGAAGTCACCTCCGTGGCAGATGCCTTCTAGGCGTTCGCTCCCAAACTGGATTGAAACTCTTCCCGACGTCAACCAGTGGAGACCCGCTCCGGCTGTGGTCCCACCGTCGTGCAACCTCCCCTCTGCTGCAAAGCCGCCAGCAGATTAAGAAGCCGCCACCCCTCATCGACTGGCTGGCCGAGCACGCGTCTGACCGCTAGCGCATGCGCTGGTGGTGCTCGCTGTAGATTCGAATTCGCGCTGCCCTTTGAGCGTCGCTATCGTTGACAAGATTGTCGCCCAGTATTCGACGAATCAAAAACACACTGTCAACTCGATGAATTTCGATGCCTAGGTCTACCGCTCGAATCAGGTACTCGAGGTCTGAAGAAACCCGGTACGATTCATCGAATTCACCGATCCTTTCGAACGTGTCCTTGGACCCGAGCATCGACATGATGTAGTGCCGATCGGAGTTGGCAAGTTCGGCAACGATCAACGCTGGCGGAGACACGCCCTCCCCAACCAAGATCTGTTGACAGCCCATAACAAGGTGGTCCGGCCGGATAGCGATCTCGGCGAGTTGCGCCTTCAAACGGCCTGCTGTCATGAGGTCGTCGGAGTCAAGGAAGCTCACGAACTCCGAGGTCGCTAGTTTCAATCCGCGATTTCGGGCAGCGGCGGGCCCCTTGTTCGGAGTCAACGACGACACCATCACCTGCGAGCGGGCGGCGGCGATCTGTCGAGCGAGCTCTGCGGATCCATCCGTCGAACAATCATCAACGATTACCACTTCTACGCTCGCGTCCTGTGACAGAACACTCTCAACCGCTTCGCCCAGGCGGTCAACTCTATTGAAGACTGGGATAATCACCGACACCGCCGGAGTCACAGGAGCTCTTGTCGTCGTAAATGCTCCCGCGCCACCCTAAGCATCTCGCGTCCGTTGAGTTCTACGTCTCCCGAGATATTCGAATCGTGGATCTCCTTTTCAACTACGACCTTGTCGATGTTGCACCACGTCGCTGGTTGAGATCGGGCGATCCAATCGGCATCGCAGCCGATTTTTAACGATGGGTCGAAGCAACCGATCGAGGCGAACAATGATCGCCTGACCACTAGCGCGCTTGGCGTCAACCCTAATCTAATTGGTCGGTCGAGCTGTCGGGCGAGCGATGGCTGAGGCCATGCTTCGTCCGCGACGAACATTTGCATCATCCCGGTGCAAACGTCGCAGTCGGTTCCTTCAACGGCGTTGAGCTGCTGCTCGATCTTTTCCGGTCGCCAAACGTCGTCGTGGTCGAGAAACGCGACCCACTCGTAGCCCGATGCAGCAATCCCGATATTGCGTGCCGACGCGATCCCAACGTTCTCGCCTTGGTCGATGACCTTCAGGCCAGCGAACGAATCGGCAATCTCGCGGGTTCGGTCGTTGGACTCTCCGACGACGACAATGATTTCGTCGACCGGTCTTGCCTGACCGACGATGCTGTTTATCGCCCGTTCCAACCTGGCGGCACCATTTCGAACGATGACTACAGCAGAAACGGTCATAGCAAGCGCTTGCTGCTGCTTCGATCCGTCTCCCATCAGGCTACGTTTGGCGCTCGGGCCAGCCGGCCTGTCCGACTTCGTGAATCGGGTCGAAGAGCAGGAGATCTTCGAGGTCAGTGTGGCTGCGAATTTCAGGCGGGGTGTACTGAAGGAATGACCTCGAGGCAGGACTGCTCGACGAGACCGGTGAATTGGTGCCGATGATCAAATAGCTTGCATGCAATCGATCGAGAAAGCCGTCAACATCGGACTGAACGGAAGCAACGTCGGCTCCGTAAAGACTGGCTACCTTTGCGACGATAGAGGATCTGCTCTGGGCGCCGACCAGCATGTCCCAGATGACCGCGCCGGTGCCTGCAATAGAATGGTAGTGGCCGTTCTCACTGTCGATGACGAGCGCCTCGTCATCGAGCGTCTCGTGAATTACGCGCCCTACATTTATCGTATAGCAGCCATGTTCATCCATTAGACCGGTTCCCGTTTCACCTTCTACAGCCAGGACAAGAGGATGGAACAGAGCCAGCCAGCCGTCAATAGTCCAACCGATCCTTTGGTGTCAGGCGGAACAACACTTGACACAACCCTGGAGTCGAGCCGCCGCGCCAGTAAAACAACCCCGGAGTCGAGCCGCCGCGCCAGCAAGGCCGAGGGCGCCGACCAACAAACATGGCGAAGCCGTGCAGCCGAAGGCGGAACAACGATTAAGGCACCACGTTTGCCCAGGCATCGATCAGAGCTTCATCGCCGAAGGCTTCCAGGCCGTCACGCCCTCGGCCCCACAGGTAGAGGAATAGCCCCTCGGCGGGACCGCGCACCGCGGCGTCACCTTTCCCGTGCTCTTTGGTTACATGTAGTGAAGTGCCGTCGCTCACCAACATCCACTCGCCATCGCCGTCGGTGCGATGAAGGTGTAGCGACCCAGCGGGCCAACTCGATAGCGGCCCTCTCATCGAGAACTGCATACCAACCCCTATTACTTCATCGACGCCATCGGACGCTAGATCGGAATCGAGCGCTCCGGGTACGCCGATTGCATCCTCAGCATCCCAACGGTGAATGGCTGTCTCATGGGCCATCCGACGGTGAAAGAAGCCAGCATCGGTCCGCGGTGACCACGTCCAAACCGGATCGGACTGTTCCAATGCACGCAGAAGATCTAGCACCGCCGAATGCTTGTCTTGGAAGTACCCGACTATGGCGTCGCCGTCGGGCGACACCTCGGCCTCCACCTTTGGCGGTCCGTCGGCCGGCCCAGCCGCCAGTACTGCTGCGATGAATCGATATACGGCCGCCATATGCGTCAGCAGCCCGGCCATATCCCAATCGGGGCAATGGCGTACAGGGGTACCGAGATTCCCCTCGGCCGCCTCGGCCATTCGGTTTCCATCCAACTCGATTGCGCTGAGGTATGCGGAGCGATCCATGTGTGGCACCCTATATCGCTAGTGCGGGCGGTAACCGCACTTTAGTTCTGACTCTTCCCTGTCGATGACAAAACTCAGCCAGCAGTCTCGTAAAAGAATTGGGAAAATGTCGCACACCGCTCGACGAACGCCTCGCATCTTCATCTCACTAATTGCTACGGCGTTGATTGCGACGACGGTGCTGGTGAACCCTCTTCCGTCGTCGGCATCGTCATCTGCACCCAACGTTTCTCGATCCGAGGTTGATGAGACGGTCGACTTCGCCACTGTTGAATTTGCCGACCCATGGGACTTCACCAATAGCAAAGATCTTCCGATCCACAAGGATCTGAACTACTTCAAGATGACAAACGCTTCTCGTTCGAATGGGATCTGGCGAGCGACGACCGAATCGTTCAGCTTCATTCGCCTACTTCAAAGCTGGGACAACAGTGGTATCCCGTGGGGTCGCGACGGAGCCCTTCACGAAATCGACACCGGTGTCTATGACCGAATCTCGTTTCGGATGAAGACCACTCTCGATCAGCCTCGCAGCGGTGGCCGAGTGATTTGGTACGACTGCGGACAGTTACGTTCCGAGTGCCAAGGCGGCACCAAGTTTGTTAGCGAACCGGGCTGGCATACCTACGACATTCCGCTGGTAAACGATAGCGGCTCCTACGCGGTCGACTGGGCTGGCAAGATCCGAGGCCTCTCGCTCATGCCGAGCCGGTTGGCCACCGATTTCGAACTCGACTGGGTTCGACTCTACGACTCCAGCACCAAAACCTCAGCAAAGGTGACTCCCGCTTCCACGGGCGACGTCTACTGGGATAGCGATACCGATAAGAGCAACAACACAGCTTCGAATCCAGCGTGGGGATTGGTTGAGGCCGACGTTTCAGGCAACACCAAGTTCAACGCGGGCGCATACCCGCCCGGCAGTTACTACTTCTATAGCGTCGACAGTAGTGGCAAGTCTGCTTACTCGAGCGCGCTCACCATCGACGCTCGACCCCGAGTCGTCGTCTTGAATCCTGATGATCGGGGCGGCCGCAACTACGCCAGCAAGGTCCGCAAAGATCCCTGGGACTTCAAGCAGGCCAGCGACTACAACATCACGCCCAACGCGAGCGTGAACGTCGCAAACGGGCTGGCCGTTGGCAACAACACCGGCCCCAACTTTGCCGACACAGGCGTGTATCTCAGTCTTAAGGATGGCAAGCCCATCAGAACGAACAAGTACCACCGAGTTACGATGCGGGTGTTCCTCGCTGGCAAGTTCGGTCTCAGCGGCGCACCTGGTGGAGGCATGAACGCCCGCATCATTTGGCACCGGGCCGACAACGGTCAGTACTTAAGCTCAGACGACATCGTGGTCGCACCTGGTTGGAACGTAATCACCATCGACCTCGCCGATTTCGCGCCATCGGAACTAATCGAGCCTTATGCCGCTGGCTTTAGGTGGAGCGGGCTTGCTGTTGATCAGTTCCGAATCGACCCGCACGAGGATTCAGGAGTACGCACGTTCAAAATCGACTACGTGCTGCTAAAGGCCGACGACAAGGCTCGCAAGGGCAAGTTTAAGGTCAGTTTCCGCGACAAGGCATTTGAACCTGGCTCGACCGCCAAGATCTATGTCGACAACAACCGGACCGGCTTCGACGGAACGCTCGTCGGCACCCAAGCGGTTAAGAGCGGCAAGAACAAGTTCGTGCTCGATCGAAGCATTGCCGGCCGCGGCAAGAAGTGGATCTATATCGAAGTCACCGACCCCAGCGGCACCATGTCAAGGTCATATTCCACCGGCCCAGTAAAACTCTAACCAACTGGTCGGGCTAGTGGCCCCCCCGGGGGCCACAAGCCCCACCACAAACAACCCTCCCGATTGCCCCCCGCGTTCGCGGCGCTAAGCTAGTTACAAGACTAACACCGGTATTCTCGACGGAGCACGTACCCCGATCGGAAAGCTCTCTGGCGGCCTGGCCTCAAAGCCAGCAACCGAGCTTGGCGGGCACGCTATCGCCGCAGCACTAGAACGCTCGGGGGTTAGCGGCGATCAGATCGGTTATGTCTGGATGGGCCAAGTAGTGCAGGCCGGGGCCGGGCAAGTGCCAGCACGCAAGGCCGCAGCCCTTGGCGGAATACCACTCAGCGTTCCGTCATCGGCGCTCAACAAAGCTTGCCTGTCGGGTATGGAGGCGGTCTACCTCGCGCACCGGTTGATCGAGGCTGGCGATGCCGAGATCGTGGTGGCCGGCGGGATGGAGTCGATGACCAACGCCCCTTACCTGTTGCCCAAGGCCCGTGCCGGATACCGATACGGCCACGGTGAGGTGGTCGACTCGCTGAACTTCGATGGACTGTTCTGCACCCTCGATGCCTGTCTTATGGGCGAGTCCACCGAGAAGTACTCTGCATCGGCGTCGATCGAGCGCGACCGTCAGGACGCCTTCTCCGCCGAGTCGCACGAGCGGGCCGCACGCGCCATCAAAGATGGAATCATGGCGGAGGAAATCACCCCGGTCAGCATTCCCCAACGCAAGGGCGACCCGCTGGTTATCGACACCGACGAAGGCGTTCGCGAGGGCATCACCGTCGACACCCTCGGTGGACTACGACCAGCCTTCGCCGAGTCGGGCAATATCACCGCCGGTAACGCTAGTCAGATCTCCGACGGCGCCGCAGCGCTGGTAGTTACCAGTCGCGACAAGGCGGAAGAACTCAGCGTCGAACCGTTGGCCGAAATAGTTAGTTACGGCCAGATGGCCGGACCCGACACGTCGCTGCTCACCAAGCCGAGCCAAGCAGCGCTACAGGCTCTCGACCGAGTCGACCTCAGCGTGAGCGATGTCGACCTATTCGAGATGAACGAAGCCTTCGCCGCTGTAGCACTCGCTTCGATGGACGAACTCGGGATCCCCGACGACATCGTCAACGTGAATGGCGGGGCGATCGCGCTCGGTCATCCTATCGGAATGACCGGAGCCCGGCTCGTGCTCACCCTCGCCTACGAGCTGAAACGACGTGGTGGCGGGCTGGGTTCGGCATCGCTTTGCGGCGGAGGCGGCCAAGGCGATGCCCTGTTGATTCGCGTGTGACCAACCCAGTCTTATTGCTACCGCCCTCCGAGAAGAAACGACCAGGGGGCGATCGCCATCGCTGGCTTGAGTCCTTCCCCTCACTCGATCCATACCGACACGAGGTAATCGAAGCGCTTCAGCGCTACCTTCGTAGGCCCGATGCACACCATCAACGACTGTTCGGCGTGAAAGGCGATGCCCTCAAGGAAGCGGTCGAAAAGAACCTGGCACTTCTCGACTCGCCAACGCGACCAGCTATCGAACGCTATACGGGCGTTCTGTACGACGAACTCGACTACCCGTCTTTGTCGCGGGCAGCGCGGGAGAGCTTCGATAGCGACGCGGTAATCTTTTCTGGTCTGTGGGGACTGGTGCGACCCACCGACCAACTCCCCGACTACAAACTCAAGATGGGTGCAGCACTACCACCGATGGGTCGCCTCGCCACCTGGTGGCGCCCCCCGCTTTGTAGCGCCCTAGACGAGTTCGTGGCCGATCGGGTCGTGTGGGATCTATTACCCCAGGAACACGAAACCGCGTGGCGGGCAGCATCGGGCACTCAGCGGCTACGGATCGGAGTGCGATTCCTTGACGAACGCGGCCGCAGGATCGCCCACTGGAACAAACTCCTCAAGGGAAGCCTGGCAAGGTACATAGTCGAGAAACATCCGACCTCGGTCGAAGACCTTGCACCCTTCGAACATCCGGCGGGTTACATCCTCGATTTGGAAAGTTCATTATCGGATGGCAGGACCGCGGCTGCGGTGTTCCGCAAAGCTGGATTAGAGACGCCTCATTAGGGACGTGTCTGACACCGTTAATACACCGTTAATCGAGGACCGGGAACCAGCAGGCGACCCAGTGGTCGGTTTCGCCTTCGGAGACCTGC
>CBERPN010000070.1:0-16280 GCA_965524675.1 uncultured bacterium | reverse complement strand
TCACCGTCCCCTGCCCCACACCCGCACCCACGCTGCCCCCAACACCCGCACCCACCGCGGCACCAACACCCGCGCCGACCATCGCGCCCACACCAGCACCCACACTGCCCCCAACACCTGCGCCGACCATCGCGCCCACACCAGCACCAACGCTGGCCCCCACCATCGCCCCAACCGCAGCACCAACACCGGCTCCAACTCCTGCAGCGCTGCCAGAGTGCGACACCTGTGACATCTCGCTGAGCTTCGAGGAGGTAATCACTCCGGACGGCCCAGCGATCAACGTCTTTATCAGCGGCGGCTTTGCCGACGATTGTGAAGCCCCAGAATTTGACATAATTCGACTAGTTGACGGCTCCCCCTTTACATCATCTCAAATCCCATGCGGAAGCAATACAGTAACGATTGAGATTCGGCGTAGAGCAACCGGTGCGCTGCTGTGCAGGGCAACCGCAACCGTTCCTGCCTGTTCCTCCTAATAATCGAACTGCCCGTCGCTGCGATGGGCCACACGGCACTGGCCTCAACGCCCTATCTAGGCCATTCTGGTGAGATGGCGGACCAAGGCGTTATCTGTGTCGAACTGTATGGCGTCACGCTTCGCCTCGACGGCCCGCCGCAGCTTTGGCCAGCCTTGCGGCTGCACTTACCGGGGTGGACGGCAATTGAGCCGCAGCCGTGCGAGTTGTCGTACGTCTCGAATACCAGACTGCACGGAGGCGAGCTGCTCGGCTACGAGGTTTGGCGGGACGACGACAGGTTGGTGCACCGAGCCAGCGAGATCGCTACCGTCGCCCGAATCCTGGCTGGTGAGATCCATTTCGAAATCGCCTGCCGATCGATCGACTACCTATTCGTGCACGCCGGGGTGGTCGTGTGGGAGGGGTTGGCCATCGTCTTACCGGGACGGTCAATGAGTGGAAAGTCAACGTTGGTGACCCAGTTGGTTCGCCAGGGGGCCACCTACTATTCCGACGAATACGCCGTGTTCGACGATGTAGGCCTTGTGCATTCCTATGAACGCCCGCTCAGCATTCGAGCCGACGACCCTACCGTCACCACGCTCATGTGGCCAGACGAACTCACCGACCGCGTCGGTGGCCCTGCCGTGCCCGTTGGGCTAGTGGCAGCGCTTCGCTTCGACCCGGCTGCCGGATGGGAAACCAAAGAGCTCTCCAGCGGACCAGCAGCTCTGGCCATTGTCGATAACACGGTGAAAGCCCGCGACGACGCTGCTAAGACGATGAGTATCGCGGCCATCGTCGGTGGCGCGAAGGCTATTATCGGAACTCGGGGCGACGCCAGCGAGGCTTCAGCCAAACTGCTCAAAATGGCCAGTCAACTACCTTTGACCACAGCTCATCTACTCCAGGCGGATAACAGCTTATGACCAACGAATACCCTGCCCCGTTTCTACAGTTCGACAACTTTCTGTCCGACGAAGCAGTCGCCAACCTGATCGAGTTCGTCCGTCTACGCGAGTCCGATCTGGCTCCCAGCACTGTGCTGGCCGGGACGGGCGATGAAGACAAAGAGGTTCGAAGGTCGCACACCTTGTTCGACCTCGGAGAAATGTGGCCGCTGTTCGAGAGCCAGCTCGAAGGCCTCCTGCCGTCCATGCGCAGGGAGTTGGACGTTCCTCATTTCCAACTCCACCACACCGAACGCCAACTAACGGTTCATCACGATGGCGACTTCTTCGGACCACACAACGACAACGGCGGCCCGCAAGTGTCCAGCCGCTTGATGACCTACGTGTACTACTTCAACATTGAGCCGTGTCAGTTCGAGGGCGGCGAACTGTGGATGTACAACTCGTTCGACCAGAACGGCATGCGTATGCAGGGTGAAGACCACGTCGTGGTTGAACCCCGACATAACAGCATTGTGTTCTTTCCTAGTTGGGTCCACCACGAGGTTCGGCCTGTTAAGTCGCTGACCGAAGGGCTCGAAGGCTGCCGGATGACCTTTAACGGCTGGTACCACACCGAACCCGTAGAGCCACCGAAGAAGCCGGTGGTGATCGAGAGCGACCCCGACAAAGTAGCCGCAATCCTGCGCGAGAAACTGCCGAAGTTTACCGACACCGGTTTTGCGGTGGTCGACACTCCGCCCGAAATTCAGCGCCAGTTAGCTGAGGCATACACAACCGGCCTCGCCGATGCTCATGCCGAAGGTAGCGACGCCACCTACCTCACCGCAGGCGACCCGAACTTCATCGACATCGACAACCTCGGTTACGAAATTGGTGCCGAACTGCAAGCGATTCACCAAGAATGGTCGGGTCAAGAACTCGAGCTAACGGCTGCTTACGGTATCCGTACCTATCGTCGCGGCCAGGTTCTACGGCGCCACGTTGACCGCTTCGAAACCCACGTCATTAGTTCGGTGGTACACATCGACAACGAATCGGACGAACCATGGCCGCTACATATTGAAGACCACGACGGCAAGGTGCACGAGGTATGCCTGAAGCCGGGTCAGATATTGCTATACGAAAGCGCGGTGTGTGCCCATTCGCGTCCGACTCCGTTTGCCGGTGAGCACTACGGATCGCTGTTTCTGCACTTCAAGCCCACCACCGACTGGAATTACACATCCGAGCAGCTGCTCGCCCGGCCCCCCTGAGGTCAGGGCGCAAAGCAGGCCGGTCGGCCCGCTCCAACCCAAGACCACGCCGAGTTCGAACGCAAGCGCATCGCCACAACAACGGCCAGCGTTGCTGAACTCCGTCCGCAGTGGGAGTCGGCCGCGTTTGCCGGCGGCATCATGGACATCGACGACGCAGCCACCACAATCGTGCCCGCCAACTTATCGCCGGTTGCAACATACGACCCCGAACGCCGACAATCGTTCGAAGCTCATCTTCGCGAGCTGGCTGATCAGCTATTAGCCGAAGGACGGTCTGCTCGGGTCGGCCCTCAGATCGAGCGGCGGGTCGCTAGCGAGGCCGACGAACGCTCCTCCTTCGGCGCTGCGTGCGAGCTGTGCAAAGGTGGTTGTTGTCAAAGCGGCGCCTACAACCAAGCGTTCATCGACGCAGCAATGTTGGAGCTCTACCTCGAACGAAATACCGAATCCACAGCCAACGATGCGGTCGCCGCCTACCTCGGCTTGCTACCCGACCAAGCGGTCGAAGACTCGTGCGTCTATCACGGCGCTACCGGCTGCACGTTGCCGCGCGAGATGCGCCACCATATCTGCAACGTAACCCGTTGCTCAGCACTCCGAGACCTCGAACAGGGCGAACAAGATGGTAAAACCACTGCTGTAGCGCTAGTAGTGGCTCCTGACCGCACAACTGTCAACGGTGTAGCCATAATCACCCCAACCCGAACTCAAGTAACCCGGTTGGAATAGCCCCCGGGCCGCCCGAAAGCAATGGCGAAAAGCACCACAACCCCAGGTGTCAGATACGTTTCTAATTCCTGGTCTACAAGCAAAGAGCCTGAGCGGACACTCAGGATTTAGAGACGTGTCCGACACCGATACTGGCCTCCACCCGGACCGTTCAGGCCACCGAAGCAATCAGGTGCGGTAGGGCTAGGGGCGCCAACCCGCGGCCCGCGCGGCCGGGGAACACCAGCAATTAGGGACGCCCTATTAGGGACATGCCTGACACCATGACTGCAGACACGATGACTGCATTTGGGCTGGTTGTGGCGCGGTTAACGCCCGTCTGGTAACACTTGAAGCTGATCGAAACTATTCATCAACACCCGAACGTCACAACGTTTGGTAGAAGAGCGGGAACATTTAATGGCGGGTCGTATACCTCAGCGGGTCCTAGGCGTACTTATAGAAGCAACCGGCGACGAATGGGTCGCCTACGCACCCGACTCAAACACCGCCCACGCGTTGAACCAAGCAGCAGGCGACCTGTATTCAGCCATCGACGGCACCACCGACATTGCTGGCCTCTGCGACCGCCTCAACATTGGTGTCGACATCGTGCTGCTAGGCCTACACGAACTCGCCGACGCTAACCTCATCAGCTTCAAAGGCGAACAACAAGACGACGGCGTCGTAGTAGAACTCGACCGCCCAGGCGCAGACCGCCGCGCCCTCCTCATCAAACTCGGCATCGGCTCCGCCGCAGCCGCCGCCCTACCAGTAGTCGAAACCATCGCCGCCCCAACCCGCGCCGCCGCCGCGTCGCTACCAAACCCCACACCAGTCCCCACCGACTTCCCCACACCCCAACCAACCGCCTTCCCCACACCCATGCCAACCATGGCAACACCCGCACCATCAATAGTGCCAACGACACCCGCCCCCACCACAGCGCCAACCCCCGGCCCGACTACAGCGCCGACACCCGCCCCGACCAGCGCACCCACGGCAGCACCCACACCCGCACCCACCAACTCGCCGACACCCGCACCCACCGATGGATGCTCCTGTAACGGCCTCAAAATCTTTCGCCCCATGGTGGGCCCCCAAAGCCTCGGCGCCGCCGCTCAAGGCGAAGACACAATCGACGTCGTCTACGAAATCTCCACCATCCTCACCGGCTGCAACATCATCATCAACGGCCACAACCCGCTCGAACTACAAACCTGGGTCGACGGCGAACTATTCGCCACCTCCAACAACATCAAAATCTTCGACCCCGGCGTTCTCCAGTCCCTCACCCAAAACGGTGGACACGACGAACAGGACGTCCACGGAATAATCCAAGCCCCCTGCCTACCGTCGGGCGTCACCATCCGCCTCATCAACACCGACACCGGCGCCATCCTCTGCGAAGGCCAAGCACCCCCATGCATGCAAACCCCCTGTAACTGCACCATCGGCGTCGAAATCGACGGCTACTTCGACATCGAAGGCACCCAACACGCCGAAGTAAACTTCCGCGGATCCATTACCTGTGACGACGAATACGCCGTCGTCGCCTACGACTCCAACGGCCGCACCATTTTCGGTCGTCTAACGAAGAAATCTGCCCGCGAAGACGAATTCTTCGGATTCGTAGACCTCCCCTGCGGCGACACCTACACCATCGCCGTCATCACCTCCAACGGCATCTCCCCAACCGCCCAAGCCGACCCCAACCACCACACCATCTGCTCCACCACCATCCACATCCCCTGCACCACACCAGCACCCACCATCACCCCAACACCAGCACCCACCACCGCACCAACCCCCGCCCCAACAATGGCGTCCACCCCCGCACCCACCGCAGCACCGACACCCGCTGGATGTCAATGCAGCGGCATAACCGTCACAACCACATACGGTCCAGTCGAGAACGAGTACTCCTTCGTACTCAACGCCTCGCTCAGCAACTGCGACGGAGAAGACCTCAGCTTCAGAACCGAACGAAACGGCATCTTGTTCAACGTCAACGGCCTGTCCCCCACCGGACACGGTTTCAACGAGTTTGTCCCATGCGGAAGCCCCGTGGACATCATCATCGTCACCAGCGACGGCACCGAACTATGCCGAACCACCGCCGCCCTCCCCTGCCTCACACCAGCACCCACCATCGCCCCAACAGCGGCACCTACTCCAACCCCAACCATGGCACCCTCACCAGCGCCAACGATGGCTCCCTCTCCTACGCCCGCGAGCGCAGTGTGTACGGGCGCCACTGCCACCCACAGTGGGTGGCAAGGACAGTTAGGTTCTCCGGTGTTCGACATAGTCGTGAATGGCTCGGGCGCCGGAGCCACCCACCTACGGTTTGACCTCGATGGAATCTCCGCAACGACTCCGCTCCAGGGTTTCAGCGCCAGTCAGGGCGTACACATCTCACAGGCAGTCTCACCAACACTCAGCGCGGGAGACCCGAGTGCTTCAGTTCAGGGCGTCATCTCACTAAACGCCGGCAGCACTGTTCTCTCGGCCTGCCCCGCCGTCACCTTTGCGCTCAACCCGGCGATACCAGACCCCAGCACAATTCCCTAACGGGTCGTCGTAGCTGAGCTACTTCTTGGCCGGCTTCTTCTTGGCGGTGGCCTTCTTCTTGGTCGCCCGCTTCTTGGCCTTCTTCGCAGGGCCCTTGGCGCGACGCTCGGCCAAGAGCTCAGCAGCGCGCTCAGAGGTGAGCTCTTCCACCGTGTCGCCCTTACGCAGCGAGGCGTTGTATTCGCCGTCGGTCACGTAGGGCCCGAAACGACCGTCCTTGACGATCATCTCCTCACCCGACTCTGGGCACTTCCCCAAGTCTTCGCGCAGCGGCGGTTTGGCCGTGCCACCACCCCGGCGTTTGGGCTCGGCCAACAGCTTCAAACACTCTTCCAGGGTGATCGTGAAAAGCTGATCTTCGCTCGCCAGACTGCGACTGTCCTTGCCCTTCTTCAGGTAGGCACCGTAGCGACCGTTCTGCACGGTGATCATCTTGTCGTCGGCGGGATCGATGCCCACTTCGCGAGGCAGCGACAGCAGTTTCATCGCGTCTTCGAGGGTGATCGTTTCGAGCGACATTGTTGAGAACAGCGAACCGGTCTTAGGTTTGTCTTCGCCATCGACCATCTCGCCGAGCTGCACGTAGGGGCCGAACCGGCCAGCCTTGGTGAACACGGTGAGCCCAGTTTCTGGGTCCTCCCCTAGTTCTCTGTCGCCGCTGGGAGCCTCGATGTATTCGATGGCTTTCTCGATCGTCAGCTCGTCGGGTGCAAGCTCATCGGGAATGCTGGCGGTGTCTTCACCGCGTTGCACGTACGGGCCATACTTTCCCACCCGAGCGACCACCGCTTCGCCGTCGGAGGTAACCCCCAACGGAATTGTGTTAATGGCGCGAGCATCGATCTCGCCCAGACGTTCATCGACCTTTCGCTTCAGCCCAATGTTCATCTCTTCACCGAAGTAAAACTTAGCTAACCACGGGGCCGCTTCAGCGGTACCGCCCGCGATGTCGTCAAGGTCTTCTTCCATCTTGGCGGTGAAGGTATAGTCGACCAGATCGGGGAAGTGGTTCTCTAGTAGACCCACCACCGAGAAGGCGGTGAAGGCTGGCACCAACGCCGAGCCCTTCTTCCACACGTAACCACGATCTTGAATAGTGCCCATAATCGATGCATAGGTAGACGGGCGGCCGACGCCCAACTCTTCGAGTTTCTTTACCAACGACGCCTCGGTGTAGCGCGATGGCGGCTGGGTCTCGTGCCCTTCGGGCAGAATGTCGCGCACATCGAGCGAGTCGCCCTCGGCCAACGGAGGTAATTTGGAGTCGCTCTCGGCATCGCCGGAGCCTTCCTCGGCATAGATGCGGCGGAATCCCTGATGGCTAATGACGGTTCCACTGGCGCCGAACTCGGTAGCCTCGCCCGACGTCGCCTCGGCATTGAGCCGGACCGACACGGTTTCGCCAACGGCGTCAGTCATCTGCGAGGCGACGGTGCGATTAAAGATCAACTCGTACGCGGCTGCCTCAGACTTAGGAACCTCTTTGGCAACCTCGACCGGGGTCTTGAATACGTCGCCTGCCGGGCGGATGGCCTCGTGAGCCTCTTGGGCGTTTTTGACTTTGTTGGCGTACGTACGAGCCTCCGCGGGGAGATAGTCGTCGCCGTATGAATCCTTAACGAAACTGCGAGCCGCTTTGAGAGCGGTTTCCGACAACGTTGTGCTGTCGGTTCTCATGTAGGTGATATAGCCCTTTTCGTACAATCCCTGTGCAGCGCGCATTGCCATCGCGGACGACACCCTCAGACGCCCACCGGCCGCTTGCTGGTAAGTAGAGGTGATAAACGGCGCTGCCGGGCGGCGCCGGTAGGGCTTTGCCTCAACCGACTTCACTGTTGCGTCGACACCTTCCAAACCAGCAGCCAAAGCCGTTGCTCTGGCATCGTCGAGCACAACGACGTCGTCCTTCTTTGGCTGACCTTGCTGATCAAAGTCCTTGCCAGCAGCCACTCGGGTTCCGTCGACCGAAAGCAACGTGGCGTCAAAGGGTTGTTTTTGGTCGCCCGTCTTGTTCTCGAAGGTCGCTTTCAGGTCCCAGTAACCAGCGCGCACAAAGGCCATGCGCTCACGCTCACGCTCGACCACGATTCGGGTAGCCACACTCTGCACGCGACCTGCCGAAAGCTTCGGCATGATTTTCTTCCACAGAACCGGGGAGACTTCGTATCCGTACAACCGATCGAGCATGCGGCGGGCTTCTTGAGCGTCGACCAAGCGGCGATCGAGTTCGCGTGGCTCATCGAGGGCGTTCTGAATCGCGGCTTTGGTGATCTCGTGAAAGACCATGCGCTTCACCGGAACCTGCGGGTTAAGCACTTCGAGAAGGTGCCAGGCGATGGCTTCTCCCTCGCGATCCTCATCGGTCGCGAGATACAACTCGTCGGCATCCTTCAGAAGCGCTTTCAGCTTCTTGATCTGATCCTTCTTGTCGGGAGAGATTACATAGAGCGGCTTGAATCCGTTATCGACGTCGATGCCGACCCGAGCCCACTTCTCGCCCTTGTATGCAGCCGGGACGTCGGCAGCACCGCGCGGAAGGTCACGGACGTGACCAATAGATGATTCAACGACATAGCCGTCGCCTAGGTAACCAGCAATGGTCTTGGCCTTTGCTGGAGACTCGACGATAACGAGGGCAGTACTCACGGTTCTTCAACCACTCCAAATTTTGAGAATGACTAGATGGGACTTATAGAAAAGACAGGAAAGGAAACGGAAAGGCCGAGCTGTCTCGGCCGAGTAGTTCGCGGCGAACCAGGAGTACTCCCCGTAGCTTTCCAACGCTTGATCCTGTACCCATCGGAGTCAAAAGCCAACTCGGTAGCCAAATGAATCTCGCAAGACCATACCAATTAGGGAGCCTGCGAAGCGGTTGCGGAGTCACTAGTCCGATCCGGCGAAGCCGGTCCGACAGATCGAGAGAGGGCCGCAAGCCCAACTATCGCAGCAATAGCCGACGCAACAATAATGCCAAGTTTTGCCTGCTCCTCGAGCAGTTCGCTATCGAAGGCCAGAGTTGCGATGAAGATCGATACGGTAAACCCGATTCCTGCCACGATCGAAAGGCTCACAAGCTGTGCCCAAGTGGTGCGCGGCGGGAGTTCTGACACACCGCTCTTCACCGCTAGCCATGTGAATAGGCTGATGCCGAGCGGCTTGCCGACTATGAGCCCAGCGATCACACCGAGCGTAACTGTCGAGGAAGCCGCGTCGGAGATTGCTTGACCACTGATCTCAACTCCGGCGTTGGCGACGGCGAATATCGGAATAACCACAAAACTCGTATAGGGGTGAAGCGCATCGATTAGACGTTCGGCCACCGAAACCGTTTCTTGCACCTCGAATTTCGCCCGCCGCGCAACCGCTGGATTTGGTTGATCGTCGTTGCTGGCCAAGAAAGGGTTCAAGATCGCGCTATCGACATCGCTTTGCAACGGTCGGGCAGGGGTTAGCAGACCCATCACCACGCCAGCAATCGTGGCGTGAACGCCAGACTTAAAGACCGCTAGCCACACGACCATTCCGATGACGACGTACAGCGGCGTGTACCAGACGCGTACCTCTCGCAGTAACACCACCAGAATCACCAGGATTGCAGCGATCAACAACCATCCGGTAGACAAATCGGTCGTATAGAACACCGCTATCACCAAGATCGCCCCGATGTCATCGACGATGGCCAAGGTGAGCAAGAACACGCGCAGCGTTGACGGCACACGCGAGCCTAAAAGCGAGAGAACTCCCAGCGCAAAGGCAATATCGGTGGCCATTGGGATACCCCAACCGTCGAACTCGGGGGAAGCCGTGTTGAAGACTATGAACAGCCCGGCCGGCACCACCATGCCCCCCAATGCGGCGAGTGCGGGAAGCGCTGCCACTCGGGAGTCTCGGAGTTGTCCAACTACCCGCTCTAACTTGATCTCCATCCCAACCACGAAGAAGAAGATCGCGATTAGCGCATCGTTAACAAGGAGTTCGAGAGTAAAAGGATGCTCGTCGCTACCGAGATGAAAGTCGCCGATCCGAACATCGAAAGGCGTCTCCCAGAAACGGTGATAGCTATCGCCAAAGGGCGAATTGACCCATACCAAAGCAACGATCGCGGACAGAATCAGGAGGATTCCACCGGCCGCCTCAATCCGGAGGAACTGGGCGAGCGGCTTGGCGAGGCGTCGAGCAACCGCCCGCTCGCTGCCGAGGAAGGTCTTGCTAGAGGGGTTGAAAGACTGGCCAGCCACGAACGTTCAAATCTACTGGCGTTGGCGGCAGTTTGTGGGGTCGGATCGCAGGGCCGTCAAACCAATACGCTATGCGGCATTCCTCGTAGTTCGCAGAGCCGGCAGTGGTTCGCTCGATAGTGCCCGCGCAGTCTCCGCCGCTGGCATCGGCCGAGCGTAGTAATAGCCTTGGCCTTGGTCACAGCTCATGTCGATCAGTGCGCGAGCCTGACCCGCTGATTCGATACCCTCCGCGACAGTCTTTGCGCTGGATTTTCGCGCTAGGTCGAGGACCGTCTGGATTACACCATTGTCCTCATCGGTGTCGAGGCGGTCGACGAACGACTTGTCGATCTTGATGACATCAAACTCGAACTGTTGGAGGTACTGGAGTGAGGAGTAGCCGGTTCCAAAATCGTCAATGGCAATTCTGAACCCAGCCGCCCGCAATCGGCGAATTCGGTCCGCCACAGTGTTCTTGTCGCTTACGAAGACACTCTCGGTCATCTCCAACAGCACCCGCTCGGGCGCCAAACCTTGTTGTTCAACGGTATTGAGAATGTCGGTCACTATGTCGGGCAACTGGAGCTGATGGGCCGAAACGTTGACCGACACATAAATGTCGTGCCCATCGTCAACCCAGCGCCGAAGCTGCGCCGATGCTTTCTCGAGAACCTGTATTCCGAGCGGGACGATCAACCCGGTTTCCTCCGCTAACGGAATGAAACCGGCCGGGCTTATCAACCCACGTTCCGGATGATTCCATCGTGCCAAAGCCTCAAAGCCCACGATTCGATCGGTTGATAGCTCGATAATTGGCTGATAGTGAACGTCGATTTCCCCGACTTCGATCGCCTTCTTGAGGGACGCGATCAGGTCGAGACGCTCGCCCGCGCGAGACATCATGCTCTCGTCGTAGAGCGTTATCTTGGCTCCACCCGCGTCCTTCGAGGCGTACATGGCGACCTCGGCCTGCTTAATGACCTCGTCGGCCGATTTCGTGCGACCGCTATCGAACGCAATGCCTACGCTCGCTGCAATTTCGACGTTCCGGCCCTCGATCGCGAGCGGCTCAGTAAGCGCCCTCACTATGCGATCTGCAAGTTGCAAGGCCTCGTGCTCGCCATAGATGCGGGTGAGCATTATTGCGAACTCGTCGCCACCAAACCTGGCAACCAAATCATGCAACCTCACCGCTTGGTGGAGTCGCTGGCCTACCGCCACCAGAACCTGGTCGCCCACCGCATGACCCAATCCATCGTTGATCGTCTTGAACTCGTCAAGATCGATGTATACGACACCGACCAACTCGGCAACGCGACCCCCGTCGTTGAGCACATCACCGAGAGCGTTCGACAGCTGTGTCCGGTTAGCCAACGACGTAAGTGGATCGTGTAACGCTTGATAGCGAAGATCGCGCTCGAGCGACAACCGTTCGGTATCGTCGCGAACGTTCATGACGAACCCCTCGACCGAGGGATCATCGAGCAGATTGGTTATCTTGACGTTTAGATAGCGCCATGACCCATCTTTGGCTGCTGTCCGTACCGTCAGGCTCTCTTCGGCGACACTGCCGTCGGAGAGCCGACTTCGTAGGTCGGCTGTGTTTTCGACCTCCTCGAGTGACATAGTCTCAAGCACGTTGGTACCTACAAGTTCGGCTGGTTCGTATCCGAGAATTCGCTCAACAGCCGGCGAGACGTAGGTGTAGAATCCGGAGTCATCAAAGATGGCCACGATGTCGCTCGAGCGGTGAACCAAGGAACGAAACCGAGCCTCAGAGCGAAGCACTCGCTGCTCCGAACGACGTTGATCATGAATGTCTCGAGCCGTGACGACCACAGCGGCTACCTCGGCCTCACGGCGTCGATCATGCACAGTGAAGCTAAACCATCGAGAATCGCCGCTAGGGATAACGACTCGAAGATCGCGTTCGACCACGGGCTCGCCTTTGGCCATCAGATCAGTGAGTTGACTCTGAAATCCGATGGCGCCAGCCGACGGTTCGAGCAGATCATCAATTTTGGTTCGAAGAAGCTCATCGTTGTCTCTGCCGATTAGAAGCATTGAGTTTGAGGTAGCAAACGAGATCCTCAAGGCGTCGTCGATCATGAAGACCACGCTTTGCGACTGGGCCATTAGCGCCCTGAACCGAAGACCGGATCGGCGCTGATGATCGAGTTCAGCGCCCGCCACTGCGTCGAGAGCCATAGACGTTTGTTGGCCGATGTTATTAACCGCGTTGAGTTCGTCGGGCGACAACACACTCGATGAGAGCACCGCTAGAACACCCTTAGCGCCAGATCGCTCAGAGAAGCTGACAAACACACCACTCTCGGCCGAGACACTCCTACCTTCGGTGGTGGCAACGACTGGCCGGGGCCTCACCCGACCATCCTTGATGGCGGCGTCTAAGTCTTCGTCGACCGAAATTGTCTGCCCTACCAGCACTTCTTCGCTCTTCGAGACGGCGACGATATTGAATCCTTGGTCGACTCGCTGCGCAACGAGCACCGTGACCGCCTCGTAGTTTGATGTCACTTCACCAATGGCCCTGCTAACCGCTTCATAAACCTCGGTCCTGGAAACTGGTCCGAGGAGCTCGGCGTTTGTTCGACGCACGATTTGTTCAAGCTCAGCGATTCGCTCCTTCGAACGAAAGAGCGCAACAAATCTTAGGACCAGCAGAAAGGAGATCAATAGTGCGAATGCAAGCCGGAGCGTGCGATCGTACGGCGCAGACCCATCGGCGAGTGCCAAAGAAACAGCTGGAGCGGCTAAGACGATTATTGCAGCGGTTAGCCTGAGCGGCCCGAGTCTTTCATTGGGTCGAGGGCGTTCCTCGGTCACGCTCTTCAACCCAGGATCATTGAGCGCCGCCGCGGCGAAGATGAATCCGAGCGCGGAGAATACCGAGACCTCCACGCCCACATCGACCCCACCGGTCTCAAGAGTCCCCACGAAATCTGCTGCGACCAGCAAGAGCATGGCGATACCAATAGACCGATAGGCCGAGTTACGAACACCCGGACCTGAGGCGATTCGCACGATAAGAGCGAATACTCCTATGTCCATCAGCATGTATCCAACGTTGAGTATCCGATGCGGCGCACCAATCGATTCGGTGACGACGTAGTCGCTCAAAAAGACAGCCCAAACCATCGCCAGACAGACAGCGCCAACGATTGCGGTGTCGAGAGAATCCGCCAGTTCACCGCGTTCTGATCGCGACCGAATCACGCGGACTTCAGAGGTGATTAGGGCCGCGAACGCAGCGACGATCACGACATCGGCGGGAGACGGATAGGGAAAGTCAACCCCTACTAACTCGCCGTGCACTAGTCGAACGATTGCGCCCAGAAAGAAGAGCACTCCGCTTCCCAGAAAGAACGCCCAAGTCTTAATCTCACTCTTGACTTCACGCGACTGATTTCGTAACCCGGCTGCAGCAACGACAATCATCAACAAAGCCACAATCACGCCTACCGATGTGCTCGCCTCTGTCCCAAAAGGGATCGCGACAAACACTGCGGCGCTAGCAGTAGCCAAAAAGGCGCGACGTTTCGGACCGGTCCACACACATACAGTGTCGGTCGGCGCTTGGCAGTGTTTATTGGATTCGCATAGGCTTGTGCCCTAAGCGGCGGAACAACTGGTGAGGACGTTCAGATGGTCGCTCTTGATGCCGAAACGGCCGTTGTTTCGCGAATTCTCCGATCTGACGCGACCAGCCACGGATTCGGAATGTACACGCTCGCTGCCTCATCGGAGTGTGCCAAGATTGCGCGTCAGGTCGAGAACGAAGTCTTCGCCGAGATGTTCGACCAAACACCCGACGAGATGCGCGTCGAGTACTCGCCCTATGACGAGGCGAGCCGCTTCCTCGTGGTTATTGATCATCGCGAGTCTCAGATCGCTGGAGTCTGTCGTGTAGTCGAGTACTCACCGCTGGGCCTGCCCACTCTGAATGACATGGCTGCAATCTCGGGCTGGGACATTTCTGTTTCCGAAATCGAGAGCCGCGAGAGTCTAAACATCAACCTTTCCAAGAGCTGGGATTTCACCACCCTCGCCGTAAGGAAGAAATATCGCAAGGGTGACGACGGACCGTTTGTTAGCTTGGCGCTTTTTCATGGACTCCATTGGTCGTGCTTGGTCAATGAAATCGACCTCGGCTTCATCATCTTTGACACCGCGGTACTCTCGATGCTCCATGACATGGGGCTTCACTTCTTCCGCGCCATCAAGGGCCTAGAACCGAAAGAGCACATGGGTTCGCCGAGCAGCGTGCCATGCATAGCTCCCGCTAGCGACGTGGTGCCAATGATTCTGGCGAGCGGGAACAGCTACGCACGCCAGATCATCTCGGGTGAGCTATTTGCAGGCCGGCTAAGCATGCCCGACTCCATTATCGATATCCGCACCAAGGTGTTGGCCGACGCCCAGTAGCGCTTTCTAGTGTGAGACTTGCCACTCAGGTGTAAGGATGGATCCCGATGTCAGGTGTGCAGACAATTGAGCGGGCATTCGCTTTGCTACGAGCCTTGTCCCTAGGTCCGGCTGGTGTTACTGATCTAGCGTCACGAGTAGGACTCGCGAAGAGTACGGTCTCACGGTTGTTGGGTGCTCTCGAAAAAGAGGGTGCCGTTATCCAGCGCCAGCCATTGGGGCTCTATGAGCTCGGGTCATCGCTTGACGAGCTATCGCCCGCCGGGCGGACCGGCCCTCATCTCATGCGGATGGCCCGACCCTTCCTTAACGAATTGGTGTTCGTCACAAACGAGCGAGCCGGACTAGCTGTGCGAGAAGGTCGAGACGTCCTGTATCTCGACCACGTTTCAGCGGTAAACGAGGTTGAGGTTCGCGACTGGACTGGCCTGCGCATGCCGCTGCACGCAATCGCTTCGGGCTTGGTACTACTAGCGCACGCCGACGCTGCCGAGCTGAGTGCATACTTCACTCAACCACTTGAGCAAGTCACCGACCAGACCATGGTGAACCCAACACTTCTAACCGAACGAGTGGCCGAGGCCCGTGGCCGAGGCTATGTCTGGACGTCGGGAGAAGCCGTCGAGGGAATTAGTTCGGTCGGGGCGCCAGTGCGCGGAAGCAATGGCCTTGTCGAGGCCGCCATTCATGTCCACGGCCCCACATATCGCTTTCCCGGCCCAGGCCGCGAAGCCGAAGTGGGCCAGCAACTAGCCGAAGTCGCCGACAAACTAAGCGAACAAATGGAGCGTATTTAGCCGCCGCAGGCGCAGACCCGTCGCTCATCCTTCGCTCCTTGCCTTGCCGTTTCTTGGCACCTTGCTGTTTTGGCAGTACCAATGGTGTCAGACACGTCCCTAATGAGCGTCTCTAATCCGCCCGCCAGGTGGTGTCAGACACGTCCCTTAAACCTGGCTATCCACTCAAACTCATAGCTCGCACGGCCAGGAATAACGAACGTATCAGACACCGATCATCACCAACCGCAGACACACACAACACCAAAGTCTGCGCCCCAGCGAGCAGCCGCAACTACCACCCTTCGCTCCTTGGTTACTGGCGGTTCTTTATCTCGGCGATTATTGCCGGGACTAGCTTGTGAAGGTCGGCGATTACGGCGTGGCCAGCTTTGGTGACCATGTTGGCCTCGGCGTCGGTATTGATCGCCAGGATATTCTTCGATGCCTTGGCCCCCACCCAGTGTTGGATCGCCCCCGAAATGCCGCAAGCGATGTAGAGCTCGGGCGCGATTCGGGTGCCAGTTTGGCCGACCTGATCGCTGTGGGGGCGCCATCCGTTGTTTGTTACCGCACGCGAACAGCCAACCCGACCACCAAGCAGCTCGGCCAATTCCTCGAGCGGGGCGTATGCCTCGGCCGAGCCAACACCGCGACCGCCACCAACCACAACCGGGGCTGTCGACAGCGTGACACCAGACGACAACACCACGCGGTCGACAATCTTGGTCCGCGCTAGCACGTCGTCGAGGGTGGGCGTAAAGGGCTGCATAAGCCCGGCTCCGGGTAGCTCGGCAGAAATAGCATCAACCGCGTGATGGGCCACCGACAACAGGCGAGTCGGAGCGTCGAGGGTCACCCGCTCGAGTAACGAGCCACCCCACTGGCTGCGGGTCATCTCGGTAGCGCCAGGATCGACCTCGGT
>CBERPN010000069.1:0-16284 GCA_965524675.1 uncultured bacterium | reverse complement strand
GGGAAGAACATGCGATGTTGCTCGAGATCGAACGAGAGATCATCGACGACCTAGGTCTTCCATATCGCGTGATAAATGTCGCTTCAGGTGACTTGGGTAACGCTGCGGCCAAGAAGTACGACTGCGAAGTATGGCTACCGAGCGAAGGTCGCTATCGCGAACTCACATCGTGCTCGAACTACACCGACTATTCTGCGCGGCGACTCAAGACTCGCGCAAAGGGTGAGGATGGTACCGAACTGGTGCACACCTTGAACGGAACGGCCTGCGCTGTAGGGCGAACCCTGTTGTTTCTGTTCGAACATTGGCAGCAGCCAGATGGTTCGTTTGTGGTTCCAGAAGAGCTGCGCCCGTTCTGCGGACTCGACACCATCGCCGCGCCGTGATCACTCACCTCGACCCAGCACTCGACTCGCGCGAGCCTGAACCGTTCGCCGACGAGACCCACCCAATGCGCAAGATCACCCGTGAGGCCGCCGCAGGCCGCTGGTCGAACCAGAACAGGGACACGGTCGCGGCCCGGTTCAACGAGCTATCGGCGGGCTGGACCGCAGAGCGCATGGGCGGCGATCGCTACGAACCGCTAGCCGACGCACTCGACCGCGGCAACGTTGCCGGAACTCGGGTACTCGAACTCGGATCGGGTACCGGGCTCGGAACCGCAATCCTTGGACGAAGCTTCGACAATGTCGTAGCAATGGACATCGCCATCGACATGTTGCGACATGCTCCCGCCGACAATGCGCCGCGGGTTAACGCCGATGCCAGCAGGCTCCCGTTACCGAACGACGCATTCGACGTAGTTGTAATGGTCAACATGATGCTTTTTCCGAATGAGGTCGATCGAGTTCTCGGCCCTGGCGGGACCGTCGTGTGGATGAATACCTCAGGCGAGAACACGCCGATTCATCTTCCCGCCGACGATGTCGACGACGCCCTCCCCGGTGAATGGGTCGGTGTAGCAAGTCGTTCCGGAGCAGGAACCTGGGCGGTACTTCGTCGGGCCTAAAGGTCGCGGCCACCGCTTCAGGCTGGCACCCGTTGGTCGATTCCGTGACGCAGCAACTCGTTGGCCGCCTCAGCGGGTAGCGACGCTAGGCATCCGCACACGACATCGTCGTAGGTCGGGCTTTCGAGGTCGTGGCCGAGGTGATCGAGCACCGTTGGTTCGGTGCGGATAAGGTCGCGACCGACCAGGCTAACCATTGCCTTGACAACGGCTGGATCCCATTGTGAGCCAGCGTGTTCCTGCAGGATTGCAGCAGCGCGTTCGGCACCCATCCCCTGGCGATACGGGCGATCGTGTGCCATAGCATCGTACGCATCGCACACCGACACAATGCGAGCTTCGAGTGGAATATCCTCGCCAACGAGCCGGTTGGGGTATCCCTTGCCGTCGATCCGTTCGTGGTGGGCTTGCACCAAGGGCGCTACCGTCCGTAGTCCCTCGTTTTCCATCAAAAGCGTGTAGCCGATCGTTGTGTGGTGTTTCATGACGGCGAACTCGTCGTTGGTCAGTGCCCCTGGTTTGTTGATGATCTCATCGGGAATCCCGAGTTTGCCGATGTCGTGTAGGACCGCGGCGATCCCCGTGTTGCGGATTCGGGTTGCCGGTAGCCGTAGTTCGGTTGCTAGCAATATGGCGGATTCGGCGGCCCGAAGCGCGTGGTCGCGGGTGACCGAGTCTTTCGTGTTGAGGGCTTCCATGTAGGCATTGACGCTCGGGTCAAGGCCGAGATCGAGCGCAACCAAGGGGTCGGTAGCGAGAATCGGCCCTAGCAGCGAGCTGGTTCGCCGGTGTTGCGCGTAGACCAGAATCCCGCCGATCGTTCCACAGAAAACGCCGCCGATGTCAAAGAGGTGCGCGAACCAAAAGGTCGTTCCCAACGGCAAGGGCGAAATCCAAACAAGGTTGGCGACTCCGGTGAACGCAAACCCAAAGAACATGACCAGGTATCGAGATTGGCGGCTGATCAGCGCGAACTGGAGATGGCGCCAGGAGTACCCTGCAGCTGCAAATACAGTTGGTAACGCGACCGCCAGCGCCCAACGCGATGAGGGTGGCGGACTCGTGATGGTGTCGGGCGTCAACAGCATCGTGACGGCTAGAGCGATAGCAGCGAAAGCTGCGCCCCCGCACCAAGTTGTCCAGTTTCTTGCTATTGCAGAGCCGATTCGTCCCCGAATCAGCATCGGTGACAGGGCGATACTCGCCAGTGGGCCGGCGTAGAACACCGCAGAACCAAATGCTGCGTTAGTGGGATAGAGAATTCCCGGCGTGGTAATGCCGTGTATAAGCGGCAACAGCGACAAGATGAAGAACCAGACACTCACAAACCCGAGCTCTGCCAGATCCTTGCGCATAGCGATGACCGCGAGTCCGGTCGAGGTAACGACACACAATGATGCCGCAACAACCACTAACCAGAACAGCACTGTCATATTGCCGAAGGTTGGATTTCCCGTGGGCAGGAACCTCGGAAAGCTCATAAGAGCAACTATGGCCGCCCAGATAAGGGCGAAGGCCGTACGCCCGTTCCTGCGATTATTCATACGAGCGTTTTCGACCTTTTCGTGCTGGCGGTTTACAAGATTTCGGTGCTGTCGCTCGATCGCCGATCGACAAGGTGGGGCGTGGCCGAATCTCTGCGGTGGTTCGAGTAACGTAGGCCAGCGATGAAACTGCTCCTAGTCCGTCACGGACAATCAGAGTGGAACGCTCAAGGCCGTTGGCAAGGCCAAGCAGACCCCCCACTAACAGAACTTGGCCGTCGACAGGCTCGAATGGCTGCCCAGAGTCTCGGGAGCTTCGACGCGATCATTGCTTCGCCGTTGCTCCGCGCCAGCGAGACAGCTGCCATCATCTCAGCGCAGATGGGTGTCGGGCCGGTCGTGACTGTCGACGATCTAAAAGAACGAGATGCGGGCGAATGGTCGGGCCTCACCCGCTCCGATATCGAGGAGCAATACCCCGACTACCTAAAGAGCGGCAAACGTCCTCCAGCGTACGAACTCGACGAGGAAATGCTCCCGCGGGTGAGGGGGGCGCTCACCCAGATCATCGATACGATTCAGGCCGATTCCGTGCTCGTGGTCTGCCATGGTGGGGTGGTGTATGCGCTAGAAGAGGAGCTCGGCGAACAATGGAAGCGGCTCACCAACCTTGGAGGGCGTTGGATCGAGTGCTCCGATGGGCGGTTCAGCCTCGGAGAACGAGCAAAGCTCATCGACGACAAGCTCAGCAGTTCCCAACCCACAGACATCTTCTAACCCCAGACCTATCTCCGACTATTGAGGCCAAGGTTGGTAACCGTCAGCTTCAATCGCGGTAGACCTCGGCCAACGCAGCGGCTACCAGAGCTGGTCCCAGAGCGCTTGGAGCGGGTTGGCCTGAGTCGCTCGTAAACGATGCGACCACTGGGAATCCACGACCCTCCAAAGCAGAGAACGGCGTAAGCTTCTCGGCTGCAACCCACGAGCCGGTGTTGGTTTCTCTGGCATTGAGTTCTCTTAGCGCGGGGCCGAGTCGTGTGGATGAAACCCGCCACTCGTTCGAGCCTCCGGTGGCCTCGCTCGATGACCTCTAGGGCATCTTTAGACGCCTGAGACGGAGTTGAAGTGCCGTCGAGTAAGCCCTGGGTAACGCGAAATCCTTCTTCATACTGGTCGTTTGCCGATTTGGCTATGTCATCCGGCCGCCCGAGAAGCAACGTGAGTTCTTGGGCCAACAAGACACCGGAGCGTTATGCCCCGGCTTGAAGATCTCCGTGCTCAGCCGCAGCCACCAGAACAGCCTCCTTAGATGTCTGTTGTTTCACAACGTTAGGTCCTGAACTGTGGTTTATGTGGAACGCCAGCAAGCTTGGATGGCCCGAGCGCGGTAGGGCGGAGGGCGCTAGCCCGGAGTCGGAGCCCGGCGGCCTGCGTGGCCGGGGAACGCCAGAGAGTAAGAGCTGGTGGCAGATGTTGGGCGATAGGGTTTCGCCCTGTGGGCTACCCCGTGCGCGTTATCCGATCTGCCCGTCGTAAGAAGACGGTCTCGGCGCGCTTGGTCAAAGACACCATCGAGATCAGAGTGCCCCAAGGTTTAAGCGACGAGGCTGAGTCGGCGCACATAACCAATCTGGTTAATCGCATCGAGCGTAAACAGCTAGCAAAGACGATCGACCTTCGCGACCGTGCTGCGGTCCTATCGCGGCGCTACGACCTTCCTCTGCCAACCGAAATTCGCTGGGTTGCCAACCAGAACTCTCGTTGGGGGTCTTGCACAGCTGCTCAGGGGTCGGTGCGATTGTCCGACCGCATGACCGGGTTCCCCGACTATGTGGTCGACTATGTGTTGCTCCACGAACTAACGCATCTGGTCGAACCCAATCACGGTGAGCGGTTCAAGGCGTTGATGAAACGCTTTCCGTCAGCGGAACGTGCCGAGGGCTACCTCGAGGCTGCCACCCGCTTTAGATGACCGCAAAGAAGTAGCCGGGAACCGAGGCTCAGCGCCAGCGCTCAGATCTGCCAGTCGGCTTCTCGGCGGCCAAGCTCGGTTGTAGGCGGGGCGTCGTGTCGGTATTCATCGAGGATTGAGCGCCAGTTGTTGGTGGCACCTAGGCGCCCGAGCATTGCCGACATACCCCACACGACCCGGTCGAGCAGCACGAAACTTGAAGGAAGGTTGAGTTGGTTCATTACGTCGGCGAGCGGGCCATCAACATCGAGTAGGCCGCTAAGCGCGTCTTGGGTAAAGCCTGCTTCGTATGTGTACGGCTCTTCTAGAAACGGCACGTAAGGCTTGATTACGTACTCCCAGACCTGCTCCGGGTCAAGACCGTGGTCGGGAGGCAGAAAGCCTGCACCGACCATGTGTTCGACTATCACTTCGGACTCGTGGTCTAACAACGGATCGATGAGCGGGAGCAGCGATTCGAGTTCACCTTCGCTCCAACGCTTTACTAATCCGAAATCGAGAAAGGTCATCGTGCCGTCATCGCCGAACAGATAGTTGCCCGGGTGCGGGTCACCGTTAAATACTCCGGCCCTGTATATCGAACCCTGGATGAAGCGAAACAGAATCTCGGCGGCTTGCTGGCGTTCGGCAGGGGTCGAACCTTCTACAAAATCGTCCCAGCCAATCCCGTCGACCCAGGTGCTCGTAAGCACCTTGCTGGTCGAGAACTCGGGCACAACATCGGGGATTCGGATAAAGGGGTGCCCTCGGTAGCGGTCGGCGAACTCGGTCTGACAACTCGCCTCGTGCACGTAGTCGAGCTCATCGAGCATGCGTTCGTACAGTTCGCTGGTGAGAGTCTCGACATCTAGACCCTTTAAGGCGATGTTGGAAAAGGCGGAGAACATCACCCTTACGTTCACGAGGTCGCTTTCGAGTGCCACGTCGATCCCCGGATACTGGACCTTTACCGCAACCTCACGACCATCGTGCAGAACAGCCCGATGGACCTGCCCGATCGAGGCGGCAGCAACCGGGAGATCGGTCCAGCTCAGAAAGAGCTTGTCGGGAGAAGCGCCGAGCTCGGCCTCGACTACCGACGCGGCAAGGCTTGGAGCCATTGGCGGCGCATCGGCTCGCAGACTAGCTAAGGATTTCTGGGCATCCGCGGGAAGGCCATCGAACAGAAACGACAACATCTGACCCGCCTTCATCATCGCGCCCTTCATGTTGCCGAGCTCTTTCGCAACATCCTCCGCAGAGCGAATAAGGAACTGCTCGTCGAGTTCGCGGCGTCGTTGCTCCGAAGTGGCGGCCCCTCGCACCTTCACCGCCGCGTAGTGAAGAGACCGGCGCGCGCTGAGCCGCGCGATTCTCAAAGATCGGGCCAGCTTTTCTTTGCGCTCCGAATCGGTCTGTGCCGCCGAGATCGCCTTTCGAACCCCGAACGCGCCACCCGCGGTAGCGGTAGCTGCGAGGAATGCTCGAAATGGACTCAGCGGAGCTGCAAGGCGACCTGACCGTCGTCGTGGTGACGGGCCAGCTCCTTGATGGCGGTCTCGGCGGCACCGAGATCGTCGTCGTCGATATGAGTCAGCGCAGCATCGACAAGGGCGAGTTCGTGTTCGAGGCGGTCGAGCAGGTCGTTGTGACGCTGCGGGTCAAAGGCATCGATCGCCTCCGCGTCGACAGTGGCCGTTGCAACTGGAGCAAACTCGATAGCCATTGGGTTGGGGGCAAATGGTTGATTGGCCGCCGAATCGACCGGACGCGTGTCCAACCCAACTTCCGGCGCGCGAACCACGCGCAGGGTCGGCGGCGAGTGCTCGATACCAGGGGCATCGTCGGGCAAGAATTGATCGTCATCCATTTCGGAGATCAGGTTATCTGAAGAACGCGGTATTCTGCCGCCGTGGATGTGGTGGCAATCGTCGTTGGCCTGATTTTGGTCGTGTCAGTTGTCTTTGACCTAATCAACACGCTGGTCGCAACCCGGAGTGCTCGCGGTCGGTTCTGGCTCACGCGTATCTTGTACGAGAAGACCTGGGCTGGCGTTCGAACCGTCGGACATCTCCTAGGCGAGAAACAACGAGAAGCCGTCTACGCCTCATATGCGCCATTGTCGGTGCTGGCTCTACTGGTCGCGTGGGTTACTCAACAAATAGTTGGATTCGGCTTGATCTGGTGGGGACTCGACGGTATCGCTGGCGGTGGCTCGCTCGGCGATTCCATGTACTACTCGGGTGTCGTTTACTTCACGCTGGGCTTTGGCGAGATCGTTCCCGCCGGTGCTGTGCCCCGAATTGGCGCACTATTCGAGGCTTTTTCAGGCGTTCTCACCACAGCGCTCGTCATCGGGTATTTGCCAGCGTTGTACGCTGCCTACAGCGAGCGCGAACAGAAGGTACTGACGCTCGACGACGGTAGCGAAGAGCGTATGACGCCCACCAATTTGGTGCTTTCGCGCTGTCCGAACGGGGACCCTCGTGCGATGGACAGCTTCTTTGAAGGTTGGGAAGCGTGGGTAACCCAAGTGATGGAAACCCACACGACGTTTCCTATGCTCACCCTCTTTCGTTCCCAACACAAGGGGCAAAGTTGGATCACCGCGCTCGGGTTGGTCACCGATGCTGCGATCCATCTCGAGTTGATGGCCGGTTGTACCGGCACCGCCCCCTACTGGATGATGCGACGGTCGATTCGGCTCATGCAAATGCTCACCGAAGGGGTCGATTTAAGTGAATACCGCGAGCAACTCGACGAGGTCTACCGCGATGATGTGCTATTTCGAGACCTATACGACGACCTCGCCGGGCACGGGTTTCCTATGCTCGACTTCCCAGAGGCACATGCACACGGTCGTGCCCTTCGTCGAAAGTTCGACGCAGAGCTCGAGTATCTGATCGACCTTCTCGAGGCGCCGCGCGGTTTTTGGGGCCATGCGATTGGGCACCGGATTGGCTCACAGGCGCCGAGCGGTAGCCAGCTCGATCGAACTGAGTAGCCGGCCGATCTCTAAGTGGTAGCAGTTGGTCTACCGCGCAGTGCCCCCGGTGGGATTCGAACCCACGACCAATGGATTAAAAGTCCACTGCGCTAACCAGGCTGCGCCACAGGGGCGAAACGATGGTATCGCTCGGACAACGGCTCTCCACCACGGGACGGAAAGGCTCCCGTGGTGGAGACGCACCACTAGGTCAGGCTCGTCTGTCAAATATTGCCAGCATTGTTGGGCTTACGGCTGCTACTACGAACGCATCTGCTGGTCGAACTACCTCTCCGTTGAGGGTTCCCGATTTCAGGCGTTTGTGCATCTCGAGATGCACAGCCGCCATGTCCTCGCCGGTCGTTATCTTCATCGGCTTGAGGAGCGCACGTTCGACGGTTAGATCGATTAGGTCGGCGCCCACACAACCGCTGATGTGGATGCGACGAAGCTGGAACTCAATCGCAAGCTCGGCCTTACCGATTGCCAGTTCGCCGACGAGTTCTTGGCTACCAAACAATCGTCCTGTAGCGGTGAGCTCCACCACCGCATCGTCGATCGAGCCAGCGATCACAGATCTACGAGCGAGCCAGGCTTCGGATTGGAGACTCAACTCATGCGGGCCGACGGTGCCACTAATGACGGTTTCGGCAAAAGGCTTCTTCACAATATTGATCGAAACGGGTAGCACCGATCTATTTTGCCCTATCCGGCGACGCTGAGCACCCTGGGGGTTGACGAAGTTGCCGTCGTTGTTTGCAGCGTGTTGAGGATCGCCCTGACTACCTAACTTTCGACTACGGTCGGCGGTTTGGTCCCTACTGGGGAAAGCAGCAGCAATGAGTGACACATCGCAGGGCCCTGGATGGTGGTTGGCGTCGGACGGCCAGTGGTACCCACCTCAGGCGCAGCCAGCAGCGCCACCCCCTCCGGTAGCGCCGACACCTCAACCTCCTCAGGCCCCCCAGGCCGGTCAGCCGATGGCGGCTCCGGCTTTCCAGCAGGTTCCGACGGCTCCGGTCCCAGCACCTAATAAGAAGGGCATGTCGGGTTGGGCGATCGCAGGGTTGGTTGGTGGATTCTTCCTACTCACTTTGCTAGGTGGCTGCGTGGCGTTCGTTTTGATCGCCAAGGAATCGGTCGAAGACGTTGTCGCCGTGATCGACGTGATCGAGGAGGAGATCGACGCGGCAGTCGAGGAAGGCACGGAGGCGATAGAAGAAGGGGCCGCGGCCGTTGAAGATGCCGAGAATCCCTTTGACGGACCCGACGACGATACTGCCGCCACCGATCTGCCCGACGAAGTTGTCGATGAGGCTGACCCGTCGAACTTTCCTGGCGTGAGTGGCTGCGGTGTTGACGACGACAAGGTCTCGGTCGAGATAACCAACAACAGTGGCGAACAAGCGACGTTCTGGGTATCTCTCTCATTGTTCGACGCATCGGGTGACCAGGTCGGCGATCAGACGATCATTGCCCAGTACGTTCCACAGTCAGAGGTCGTGAACTACTCCCAGACCATCTTTAGTAGCGACGATGTCGCCTCTTGTGAGGTGACTGGCGTCGAACAGTTTGCGGCTATTAGCAACGGGTCGATCGATCAAGGCGAGTGCTTGGTAACAGGCGTCGATTCTTTCGATGACTTAACCGCCGCCGTAGTGATCACAAACGATGAAAGAAGCGAAATTGCAGGTGCGTCGATCTCGGTCGTCTTTGTCCGCGACGGTGTTCAGTTCGCCGATACCTCGCTTTCCATTGGCGGCCTTGCACCCGGAGAGACAGCACCGGGCCAGATCATTTCGAGTATCGACGGGCCCGCTGATGGTGTTGAATGCCAGGTCGTGTCGATCGATTTCTTCGGTTACCTGGGCGAGGACATCTCGTCATTGGTATCGTGCACAGTCGTCGACGATGAAACCATCGTGCTGCAAATGACGAATGACTCTGGTACCAAACTTAGCATTGCGCCTGTTGTCGTTTACTACGACGAGGCTGGACAGCGGCTTTCCGACGATAGCTACTTCATGAGTAACGTGCGCCCTGGCGAGGAGCTAAGGGTCGAGTTCTCAAGCTTTGGTAACGACGGATCGCAATGCGAGGTCGTTGCTTCCAACAGCAACGAACCATTTGAAGAGTTACCTGCCGATGAGGCAACCTGTGAGGTTACCGGGGTCGATTCCTTCGACGATCTCGAGGTGCTGTTCACGATCCAGAACATCACGAGCGAGGTTGGCGATTTCGATCTCGTCGGCGCACTAATTGATGGCGGTGTTCGCATCGGCGAGTCGACAGCTTTCATCGCCGAACTCGCGCCGGGGGATTCGGCCTCGAAACAAGGATTCAGCACAACCGAAGGCTCACCCGACTCCGTGACCTGCGAAGTTGTTTACTTCAGTAACTAGGTGGTGCGTTTCTGAACCGCTAGCGGCGCGGTGCTTCTGAGCTCAAGTTTGTTCGTCGGAGGTTTCGCCGACCACAGCTATCAGCCAGGCGATCGCTACGAGCATCACGATTGCCAAGGCGAAAGCTGAAGCGCTCAGGTCGATCCATGCGCCGATCGCTCCGACCAGCATTGGCCCCAAGAACCGTCCACTGTCTTGCAGGGTGGCCATGCCTGCAAGGAATGGGCCGGGGGAGTCGAGCGGTGCCAGGTCGCTCCCTAACGTGAGCAAAGTACCGGCGCTCATGCCGTTACCGACTCCCATCACTACGCCAGCCAACACGACGGTGGAGGTGCTATTGGCCAAGCCAAGAATCACGAGGCCCATGGTCACCAGACCAAACGCCGGGACCATTGCATAGAGGCGTCCGAAGCGGTCCATTAACCAGCCAGCTACCGGGAACAACAAGACGTCGGCTGCGGTACTAACCGTCACCAATGCCCCAACCCCGGTGGCGCTGAGGCCAAGGCCGTCTCCGATGAGCGGCAAGACCACGAAGCGACCCTCGCGAACTGTCATTACAAGCATGGGCGCGAAGCCAGCGGTTAAGAGGCGCTGCTTGTGCGCGCTTAGAGACTTTAGGAGGCCGGTCTGTTGCTGAACCGTGCTGGCATCGGGTAAAAGGCCGAGCCGGCCCTCCCCGCCAAGCTTGGCGGGGAGAATCCCCGCCGCGGCAAACGCTCCAGCTACCAAGAAGGTGCTGCGAAAACCCACCAGATCTACTAACGCACCGCCGAGCAACGGACCAAAGAGCAGCGCTAGGCGAAACGACCCGCCGAACAGTGCCATCGCACGCCCGCGCACCCCGGGAACGACGCGACGGGTGATAAATGTCTGGCGCGAGAGCCGAACGGCGACGTTGGCTGCGCCGAAACTGAGCCGGAACCCAACCAATGCACCCACGGCGGTGGTAACGCCAAGAACCGCTATCGAAGCCGCGGTAACCCACAGTGCCCCGAAGAGCACCGATCGTTCGCTCAGCCGCGCTACCAGAGACCCAGCGGGAAGCCCTCCGATCGATGCGCCGAGACCGGCCGCAGCCAGAATTACCGAGGTCGTCCCCAGCGAGAATCCCTCACTCGTCAGGTACAGGGGAAGCACCGGCACCAACATCGCCATGCCGAAAGTCGCGGCGATTACCGGAAGGTAAACGGGCATCACCAACTGTCGCAGGACCGCGGAGGGCTGGTCGATCATCGGACGAACCTATCCACTAGCCGCCCCCAATAACCCCAACCGGTGTCAGAATCGGCTGCCCTGGCCGCCAAACCTGTCACGAGTTCGGGTGGAGAAGTTAGAGACGGCCTGCCTGCGACGCAGCTTCCTCGGCTCGGGTTAGCTGCTTCTCGACTATTTGCAGTCCGGCGTCCCAGAATCCGGGGTCGGCGAGGTCGCAGCCGACAATCTGGCCCAAAGCTTGAGGACTCTGAGAGCCACCAGCCCGCAGCATGTCGAGGTACGCCGGCACGAAGGCCTCGCCTTGGGCTTCGTATTGGGCATAGACCGACAGTGCCAACAGCTGACCGTATGCGTAGGCATATACATAGCCCGGTGTTCCCATGAAGTGCGGGATGTAGCTCCACCAAGAACGATAGCCATCGCTCAACTCGACCGTGTCGCCCAGCATTGCTGCCTGTGACTCGATCCAAAGATCACCGAACCGCTCGGTCGAGAGTTCGCCGACGTCGCGACGTTCGTTGTGAACGGCGTGCTCGAACCGGTTCATGGCGATCTGGCGGAACACGGTTGCTATCGAGTCTTCGAGGGTAGATGCCAACAACGAAAAACGCTCGGCCGGATCATCGATCATTTCGAGCAAGCGATTGTTGGTGACGGTCTCGCCAAATACCGAAGCCGTTTCGGCCAGTGTTAGCGGCGTCGACTGATGAAACAGCCCCTGCTCTCGGGCAAGATAAGCGTGCACGCCGTGACCCAACTCGTGCGCCAAGGTCAAAACATCGCGGTTACGACCGGTCCAGTTCAGCAGCACATAGGGATGGTGCGAGGGCACGGTATATGCGCAGAATGCGCCCGGTTGCTTTCCAGGCCGCATCGGAGCATCGATCCAACCCTGGTCGATAAACTCGTCCACGATTCCAGCGAGTTCACCCGAGAACGAGCCGTATGCGTCGCGCACCATCGTCGTGGCCGCAGCCCACCCGACCTGCTCGTCGCTGCTGGCCACCGACGCCATTCGGTCGTAGTCGTTTAGTTTGTCGACCCCGAGAACCTGAGCCTTCAGGGTGTACCAGCGCTGGGGGATGTCATAGCGCGAGACCACAGCAGAAACCAGAGCCTCCACCGATTCATCGCTTGCTTCGTTACTCAGGTTGCGCGACGAGACCCAGGTATCGAAGCTACGCATTCGGTCGTCGACACTCTTATCAAGAAGCAACGTATTGAAGACGAACCCCCGGGTGCGAAGGCCGGGTTCTAGAGCCTTGGTTACCGCCTCGGCGGCGTTCTTTCTCATGGCGGGCTCGGGATGCTGTAGCTGGGACAGACCCGATTCGAGAGGAACGGTTTCGCCGTCGAGTTCAACCTCGATGGCCGACGTCAACTCGCTAAACAGGCGAACCCAAGCCGATGCGCCGGTGACCGACTTCTCGTTGAGTACCGTCTCTTCGGCCTCGCTCAGAAGGTGGGGTCGGTTGCGGCGGAGGTTCTCAAGGTGATGAGCGCAAAAGGCCAAGCGTTCGTCCGATAGCAGCGAAGCGGCGTGAGCATCTTCGGCGGTAGCCCATTCGAGGTCGACAAAGATCAATTTGGTGCTGATAGCGGTAGAGCGTTCCTCCATCGCCATCATCTCCGCACCCCTTTCGGGATCGGCGGTATTCTCGCTGAACCGCAGCATCGCGTAGTGCCCGGCGCGGCTCGCCAACTCGCCGATTTCGACCAGGGTTGTCATTAGGGTGACCATCTCGGCGACAGCGAGGGTGGCTACGCGCCCTCGATAGGTGGCCAGAGTGTCTGCGACCTGGTCGGCCGCGTCGAGCAAATCGCCCGCGCTTTTGCCATCGGGCAGAATGGTGTCGATATTCCAGGCCACATCGGATGCGGTGAGATCGGTGTCAGATGCCGTGTCGGTCATGGCATCAGCATGCCAGCAGAAGAGTAAGTTCTGCGCTGTGAAACCAATCTCGTTTCTGACTTGGAACCTAGCGATGCTCGAGCGCTCGACCGAGGCACCTCACAGCTGGAGCCAGGAACACACCGAAGCGACCGTTCGCGATTTTGTCCTAGAGTTTGATCCCGACATCGTGCTCTTCCAGGAACTGCCGCGAATCGTGCCCTACATCGAGACGCACGCGATGATTCCAGCAAACCCAATGAGCCATAGCGGTAACCTCGCGACGCTGGTCAGACATGACCTGTTGGCGACAGGCCCAACCCACGTGGTTGTGAAGGGTTGCGCATTGCTCACAACCTTCGGCGAGATCACGGTCGCCAACGTGCACTTTGAGTCGGGCGCTGGCGGGACCAGCGCCAGGTTGGAACAGGCCGCCCGTGTGGTGGAGGCCAGCCCCACTTCGAATTTGTTGATAGTCGGCGACACCAATACTCGGGTAGATGAAGAGCACTACTTCGCTGACGCTGGTCTTATGGGTGAGAAGCCGCCGTCGCCCACTTGGAACAGTCGTAGAAACAGGTTTCGTGCTGACATTCCCGAGTTCACCGCCTACTTCACTCGCTGGTTTGCCACCGATGGCCTGGAGGTTGCGCAGCTAAAGGTGTGGGACGAGCCACTCTTGCACGAATCGAAATCGTTCTTTCTTAGCGATCACTACGGCTTGAGCGGCAGCGTCGCCATGAGAGCGTAGAGACTGGGCTGCTCGCAGTAGTGTTGCTCAATGCCCACCGTTGTTGATCACCTGGTTGTCGCTGTGCCCGAACTCGCAGAAGGCGTGCGCTGGTTTGCTGAGTTGAGTGGCGTAGAAGCCACACCGGGCGGTGCGCATGAGGGCCGCGGAACCCACAATGCACTGCTGTCGCTCGGCGACTCTTACCTCGAGCTTATCGCCGCCGACCCTTCACAGCCTGAGCCAGAGTCTCCACGAGCGTTCGGTGTCGATGATGTCACCGAACCAACGCTTGTGACCTTTGCAGTCAGGGCGGCATCAGGCGATATGAGTATCGATAGCATCGTCGCAACCGCACGAGCTAGCGGCTGGGACCCTGGCGATGCCGTGTCGATGAGCCGATTACAACAAGACCAGACCCGTCTCCACTGGTCGTTGACAACCCCGCTTTACGGTTTCGATGGAGCGGTTCCGTTCATCATCGATTGGGGAACGACCCCGCACCCGAGCCGGTCGACGCCCGCGGGAGTCAGTCTCGAAGACTTCATGGTGACACACCCCAAGGCCGCTGAAGTGTCGTCAGCATACAATGCACTCGGCTTGGCTGTCGCGGTGTTTGAACGGTCCACCGTTCGCCTAACCGCCCAACTGAAGACGCCAAAGGGCGACATTACGATTCGCTGATAGGCCGCCAAAATACCCACCGGACCAACCGGACAGGACAATAGGTGCGCTCTGCGGAACATGCACGGCACATACCGGGTTGCGGTTGGGTGAGCCGAAACGATCACGAGCGGAGGGTTGGGCTAGCGACCATGCTGGCACTCACGATCGTGCTCGCCGCCTGTGCTGGCAGTGCGTCGAACAACACCGCACCCCGAGCAGCGGATTTTGACGTTGATGCAGTTGAAAATGAGCAGCCTCAGATCGTCGCGGGAATCAACTTATCG
Organism: uncultured bacterium; assembly: GCA_965524675.1. Classification (GTDB taxonomy): domain Bacteria; phylum Actinomycetota; class Acidimicrobiia; order Acidimicrobiales; family SHLQ01; genus CALLQB01. Next base: position 1,663 of record CBERPN010000069.1, on the reverse strand, counting down.
GTACACGATGTGCCCCTCTCCGATATCGTGTTCGACACCTTCGACGGGGGTTCGGTACCACTGTCGGAGGCATCGGAAGGCCAGATCCTCGACCTGCTCGACGCGATTCCTCCCATCGATGAGCCCCGCTACTCCGACGGCCGAGATGCTGGCTGGCTCAAGCCCGACGATCTGGTTCTTGGCTATGTCGGAGTCGACGGGTCGACGTTCGCTTATCCGCATCGGGTGCTGAATTTCCACGAGATCGTCAACGATGAAGTAGCCGGGGTACCAATTTTGGTGTCGTACTGCCCGCTGTGTCGAAGTGGGGTGGTATTCGATCGGAGGCCCGATGATCTTCGCCACGACGGCGTCTTGACCTTTGGAAATTCGAGCGCCCTCTACGAGAACGATTTGGTGCTGGTAGATCGCGAAACGTCGACCTATTGGTGGCAGCTGGCCGGTCGTGGGATCGTCGGCGATCTGAGCGGCGCCGAGTTGCAGCCGTTGGCATCGACAACCACCACCTGGCAGTCGTGGCTGGATCTGCACCCCGACACACAGGTGCTCAGCAACGATCAGGGTTTGGTCGCGACTACAGCCGCGACCCCTTCGGCGGGTACGCCGAAGGTATCGACCAAGGGCGCACCCCATTTCCGACCTCGGCCGACGCGTTCGCCGACACCAGGCTGAGTGCGAGCACCCGCATTATTGGCTTCGATGTCGCTGGACAGCCCACAACGGTTCCGGTTCTTGTGAACGAACCCACCGTGGTCTCGATTGAGGCCGATCCACCACTGGTTGTGTTCCTCGATGGTCTGGGCGGCGGGTCGGTGTTCGAGTCACTAGTCGATGGCTCCCCGACAGAGTTTCAGGTCGTCGATCGAGAAATCATCGACTCGACCAGTGGGAGTCTGTGGAACGCCGCCGGAGTTGCTACCGGCGGCCCAAAGATGGGAACCGAGTTGACGATGTACCCCAGTCGGTCGTCGTTCTGGTTCGCCTGGGTCGATATCAACCATCCGACAACCGTCGACTTGGTTCGATGAGGCGGAGTTAAGCCACAGGACACTGGGCCAGTCCGGGGGGGGGCTAGCCGAAGCCGAGTTGGGTTGCCAGTTGCTGGCGCGCTCGGCTGATTCTGGACTTGACGGTTCCCGGCTCGAGTTCTAACCGCTCGCCAATATCGGCGTAAGACAAGTCGTCGAACTCTCTTAGCTCCAAGGGAACCCTGAGCCCGTCGGGAAGCTCGGCCATAGCAGCGCGAATCACGTCTCGAGTTACCACGATCGAGCTCATGCGTCGCAGCCCGATATCGGTTTCGGGCAGTTCGTCGTCAGGCGACGTGTCGCCGTGTCGACCTTCCTTGCGCAGCGCACCTCGAGCCGCGTTGGCGGCAATTGTGTGGACCCATGTGGTGACTCGCGAACGGCCTTCGAATCTGACGATCCCTCGCGACACTCCGATAAGCGCGTCCTGGCAGGCGTCGTCGACCAAGTCGTTGTCGTGGACGTACTTGGCGACCGTGGAGCGCACGATACCAGAGCTGTCGAGCAGGCCGATAAGCAGTCCCAGCGCGGTTTGGTCACCTTCGCTGGCTGCTGCGGCGATGGGGGCGAGGAACTGGTCGACCTCGTCATAGGCGCTGCTCGCCACTGCGCGATCTATCGCCAAATCGATTTCG
>CBERPN010000068.1:0-16312 GCA_965524675.1 uncultured bacterium | reverse complement strand
AAACTTCGGAAAGCTCTTCATGCGAGACACCACCGTCAGCGGAAACCGTGCGGCCTCCGGCGGCGGTGGAATCGAGAACATTCACCCCCTCGGAGAGCCCGAGCAATGGGGCGTCGCTCAAATCGCCTACTCCACCATTGTGCAGAATGAGGCAAACGTCATCCACCTCGACCCGCCAGATCGGCGAGTCGGTGGAGGGATTCGCAATACCGGCAAAGTGTTCATCGGCCGATCGATCTTGGCCGAGAACAGCGATGGCCGCGACCCCGACGATGCCTTGTTCTCGCCCGATTGTTACAGCATCGCTGCGGGTGACTTCACCTCTTACCGGCGCAACGTAGTCGGCGTGGTAAGTGCCACGTGCCTTATGAAAGACCTTAGCCAGGTGGGTACGCCCAATGATCGGGTTGGTTCGCCGAACTCACCCAAGGACCCTCGGCTGTCGAACTTCGGCGGCTACTTCAGGCCCGACTCGAACAGCCCGGCCGTCGACTACGGCCGACGCAACGGCGTCAGCTCCTGGTTCAAGTGCCAGAAGACCGACAATCTTGGAAACAGGCGTCCCGTCGATGGCGACGGAAACAGGTCTAGGCGCTGCGACGTAGGTGCTATCGAGCGACCAAGAGCGAGCTAGTGGGTACTAGCATCGACTCATGGCCACCCTCGTACTAACCGTCATCGGCGACGATCAATCGGGTCTTGTCGAGCAACTTTCTGGTGTGATCGCCGACCATGGCGGCAACTGGGACACCAGCCACATGGCTCGGCTTGCCGGAAAGTTTGCAGGCATAGTTTTGATCTCGGTCTCGGACAACAATGTCGACGCTCTAGTCACCGATCTTGAGCCGCTCGAGACCGAGGGTTTACTGCACATAACTGCAGAACAGGTCACTTCCGACGAGCAGCCCGATTCAGCTCCAACCTTGTTGACCCTGGAGCTGTTTGGTCAAGACCACCCGGGAATCGTCCACGACATCTCTCATGCACTCGCAACCAAGGGTGTAAGCATCGACGAGTTGACAACCGAGACGAAAGAGGCCCCGATGTCTGGAGGCATCCTCTTTAAGGCCACTGCGGTGTTGCGTGCGCCAGCTGATGTCTCGATGGCAGAGCTGAGCGAGATCCTCGAAGATCTAGCCAATGATCTGATGGTCGATGTGCAACTCGAGGGCCTTAACTAGTCGGACTAGGAGACGCACAGTGGAATTCTTCGATGCGGACAAGCTCAGCGAACTGCTAGCTTGGCCCGATCTCATCGAGTCGATCAGTGAGATTCTCAACGAACCAGCGGCTGTATCTCCCGAACGCCACGTTCACCTGCTGTCGGCGCCGGGCGAGCCCGAAGACATGCTGCTGCTCAAACCGGCTTGGATTTCCGGCAAACTGCTGGGTATTAAGGCGGTCACATTCTTTGCCAGCAACAAGGCGCGCGGCCTGCCAGCAACAAACGGCAGTTACCTGCTCTTTGATGGCGAGACCGGGCTTCCGGTGGCCGTGATGGACGGCGAAGAGCTCGGGTCGCGCCGTACGATGGCGGCGTCAGCATTGGCCTCTCGATTTCTGTCGCGAAACGATGCCTTGCGGCTGCTCGTGGTTGGAACCGGCCAGCTTTCACCTCATGCCGTTGCGGCTCATTATGCCGTTCGTGGCTTCACCAGCGTCGAGGTCTGGGGCCGCAACATCGACAAGGCACAAAGCATCGTCGAAAAGCTAAGCAAGCTCGGATTCGCGGCCACGACCTCGCCGGACCTCGACGCCAGTGTGGCAAGCGCCGACGTTATCTCCTGTGTTACGAGCAGCCATGCCCCGTTGATAAAGGGCGAACTGTTACAGCCTGGCACCCACCTCGACCTGGTCGGAAGCTTCAAGGCCGATATGCGCGAAGCGGACGATACTTGTATTGCTCGTTCGACCGTGTTCGTCGACACATACGAGGGAGCCATATTGAGCGGAGACCTGAGCCAACCGGTTCTAGCCGGTGTGCTGCAGACCTCCGATCTCAAAGTCGACCTTAAAGCGTTGGCTACCGGGGCTCACCCAGGACGCGCCAACGAAGCAGAGATTACGCTGTTCAAATCGGCTGGTTTTGCTCTCGAAGACTTAGCAGCGGCGCGGCTAGCGATTCGAAACCAGAGCTGACGTCTTAGCGGGGCTGAAGATGGGCTCGCCGAGCCTTGCGGTTCCCGGCCTTCGGGCCGTTGCTGCTCGATCGGTTGCCAGACTGAGCGTTAGCCGACTTCGACTTGTTCCCAGCTTGTGACTTATTGCCCGATTTCGAGCGGTTGCCGGGCGTTGCGTTGCGTTGACCCGACTTGGGGCCGCGCCGGTTGTGGCGACCCTTAGAGCCTCCACCCGAATTGTGACTCCGTCGCTGGCCTCGATCTCCGCCGCCTTTGTTAGAGCCGCCATTGCTGTCGTCGCCGGGCTCGGGCGGGGTGAGCCGCCGTTCCGGAGCGGTCGACAACTCACGAACCTTGGCCGCATCGGGCTCGGTTATGGGCTCGCTAAGCCCCACCTGCTGCTGCACTCGTTTGGCGTCGCGAACCTGGTCGCTCATAAGAAGCGAGACCACCACACCACTTTCGCCTGCCCGCGCCGTTCGGCCGGAGCGGTGAACGTAGGTTTTGTGATCTTCTGGAGGATCGAAGTGAATAACCGATGCCACACCGTCGACATGGATTCCCCGTGCCGCGACATCGGTTGCGACAAGGCAATGCACACGGTTGTCGGCGAAAGCCGCTAGGGCTCTGGTCCGCTGGTTTTGGCTTCTTCCGCCATGTATGGCCGCCGATTTGATACCGAGCTTGCCGAGTTGTTTGGCCAACCGGTCAGACCCATGGCGGGTTCGGCAGAAGATGATTGCGGGCCAAGCGGCATCGACAGCCGCGGCTGTGGTTTCGGTGCGGCTAGCCTTGTCGACTTTCCAGAACACATGGTGCGCGGCGGTGATGTCGGGAGTCTCGTCGCCGACCTCGTGGCGTACCGGATTGGTTTGGTAGTCGCGGGTTAGCTTGGCCACCGCCCCGTCGAGGGTGGCCGAGAAAAGTACGGTCTGGCGGTCGGGCGATGTTTGATCGAGCAGGCGTCGTACCGAGGGCATGAACCCCATGTCGGCCATCCGGTCGGCTTCGTCGAGCACAACCTTGTTGACATCGGCCAAACTCAATGCTCCCTGCTCGATGAGATCTTCCAATCGACCGGGGCAGGCGACCAAAATTTCGATGCCTTCGCGAAGCGAGCGAAGCTGCGGGCCATAGCCGACGCCGCCGTAAACGACTCCGATGCGAGTCTTTCCTCGGAACGTTCGCAGCTCGGTGCTAATCTGCTCGGCGAGTTCGCGGGTGGGAGCCAGAATTAGCGCGGTGGGCCTCTTGGGCTTGGCACGGTCGACACCGGCTACCAGCGGAATGCCGAAGGCTAAGGTTTTACCGGAACCGGTTGGTGCTCGGCCACAGACGTCGCGACCGGCGAGGGCATCGGCGATCGTTACCGCTTGAATCTCGAACGGTGCGGTGATTCCGCGACGATCGAGCGCATGGACTATCGACTCGGGAACACCGAGTTCGGCAAAAGTAGGGACGGGGCGAACTTCGGATGCAGTGCTTGAGGGGGACATAGTTCTTTCTTGGCGCGAGCGCCTGTGCGTAGTTCTCTTTCGACGGCTCACGATGACCGGAGGAACTTACGCCCGTCTGCGAACCCATCGGCCGATTTTCGACCGAAGCAGAGTTAATGATACCCCGAAACCAAGCGAAACCCTCGACCCGGCGAGTGTGTTAAACGACACAGCCAGACCTTAACGCGGCGGGCGCGTGGCCAGGCTTAGTGGCCGGCTACGACTTTACCGCTGGTGGTTTGGTGCAGCTTCTCTGCGTGTTTGTTTAGCCCGACTAGCTCGGCGCTGATGTTTCGTTGGGCGAACTTGGCGACTACCGCGTCGAGCGCTACCACCGCTGAGGTATCCCAGATACGGGCGTTGCTGAGGTCGATCTCGACCCTTGGGACCTTTACGGCGTCGTAGTCGAATGAATGCACGAGGTCGTTGGTCGAGGCGAAGAACAGCTCGCCGCTTACCGCATACAAGCGTTCTGCGTTGTCGGGGTCGACCACGCTGGTTACCCGAACCACGTGCGACACGTGCCTTACAAAGAACACAGCACTCAGTAGCACTCCGGCGCCAACTCCGTAGGCGAGGTTGTGGGTTAATACCACGATTGCAACTGTTGTAACCATCACCGCTGTCTCAGGACGAGGGACGACACGAAGCGATTCCGGCTTGATGCTCGCCCAGTTGAAGGTTCCGATCGAAACCATGATCATCACTGCCACTAACGCGGCCATCGGGATCCGTGCCACTAGATCGCCCAGCGCAAGGATCAGGATGAGCAAGAAGACGCCGGAGGCGAGGGTAGATAGGCGGCTCCGGCCGCCGGTCCGGTGATTGATCATCGACTGGCCAATCATTGCGCAGCCTGCCATTCCGCCAACGAAACCGGTGAGGATGTTGGCCACGCCCTGGCCGCGCGATTCGATGTTCTTGTCCGAGTCGGAGTCGGTCAGGTCGTCGAGCAGCTGCGCTGTCAGCAACGATTCGAGCAGTCCGACCAGAGCCAACGTGATTGAGTACGGCAGGATAATCTGAAGGGTTTCGAGCGAGAAGGGAACGTCGGGCAGCCCAGGAACAGGTAGCGAGGAGGGAAGTTCGCCCATGTCGCCGACCGTTGGGAGTTCGAGCCCAAAGCCAACAGCGGCGGCGGCTAGTACCACGATTGCAACCAGCGGCGATGGCACGGCGGTGCTAATGCGGGGCAGGCCGTAGATGATTCCGAGGCCGAGCGCAATGAACAGCAGGTTCATTGGTAGCTGCGCTGACGTGGCTTCCTCACTTAGAAATATGTGTGGCACCTGGGCCAGAAAGATCAGGATCGCCAGTGCGTTGACGAAGCCGACCATCACGGTTCGAGGGACAAACCGCATCAGGTCACCTACCCCGAGGTATCCGAATCCGATCTGAACGAACCCAGCCAAAATCGTCGCCGCGAATAGATAGCCGACGCCGTACTCCTCGACCAAGGGCACAATTACTAGGGCCATGGCTCCGGTTGCGGCCGAGATCATTCCCGAGCGACCGCCGGCGAACGAGATGATAATTGCAATCGAGAACGATGCGTAGAGGCCGACCTTAGGATCGACACCGGCGATGATCGAAAAGGAGATCGCCTCTGGAATTAGGGCTAGCGCAACGACTAAGCCCGACAGCAGGTTTACCTTCGGGTCGGCGAGCCATTCGACTCGCATGTCGGCGAGCCACTGCTCGCGCGTGCGTGTAGAAGTAACGGAATCTGTCTGTACGTCGATTGACACTGGCACCCTTGTGCGCTTGGTGGGGGGAACGCCAAGCCTTAACAGGGCGTCGCGCACGAGAGGCGTGCAAGTACAACCTTACGCTACTTAGCTGATGGTGTGAATGTCTCATGGGTCACACCGGTGGGCCAAATGCACTAGTCCCCGAATTGTCCCTGAACGCACCTGTCCCCCCACACCTAGTGCTGATGCGTGTTACCAGTGTGGGTGCATCAAGGCCGCTGGCTTCGCCAGCAAGTGTGGAACTCTTGGCGTCAGCCGCCAAGCCCAACTTTGAAATCATGGATGACCCCAGGACAATCACATCGTTCGACGACTACTACCGCAGTGACTACCGGTCGTTGGTTGGATTGGCCTTCGTGCTTACAGGATCAAACACCGCTGCGGAAGATATTTGCCAGGATGCTCTTACCGAAGCTCATCGCCGGTGGGCAACGATTGGACAGTACGACGACCCTGGTGCGTGGGTTCGCCGGGTGTTGGTTAACAAGTCTCGGTCACGGTTTCGCCGCCTTAAGTCCGAGGCGAAAGCCATCGCCCGCATCGGGTCTCGTCGCCTCGGAGTGGTCGAACCGACGGAACGTTCGACCGAAGTCTGGGCTGCGGTGCGCCAGCTACCCAAGCGCCAGGCCCAATCGATTGCGCTGCTCTATTGGGAGGACCGCTCGATCGCCCAGATCGCTGAAATCCTCGAATGCAGCCCCGAGACGATCAAGACCCATCTCAAACGAGGTCGTGCCTCGCTAACGGAGACACTCGGGGGCGAGTCGGCATGACCTTCGATTCGACAGACCGACTTATTCGCCAAGCCACCGTCGGCGTTCGCGAAGAATTCGATGAGATCGCAGTGCCCGAGTTCTCCCCCACTCGTCGCCGTCGACCCCCCGGCGCGCTGATCCTGATACTCGTGCTCGGCACCATCGGTGGGTTTTGGCTGTTCCAAGCCTCCTCAACAGATCAGACCCAAGTCGGAAGCAACAATGTCGCGCCACCAGCAGCGCCACTGGTTAGCGATCTAGACGTTCGACTCCAGCACACTCTGCCTCGACCGGCCGCCGGAACGTCGTTGCGCGATCCCGCTTTTGGGACATCGATCACGCGGCTATCTCAAAGCTCAGCTGATGAATACGTAGTACCGGTCCAGACGCCGTGGTCGGCTTGGAACGCCGACGCGACTCGGCTCTTGCTGTACCGAACCACCAGTGAAGGCGAAGGCGGGCACTGGCTGTACGACACCGATAGCAGCGAGTTCATAGCCGAGTTGGCGATTGAACCTACCGACATCGAGCAAGTCTTCTGGAGCCGCACCGATCCTCAGCAACTGCTTTACTTCAGTGGAATCGATCTGACCGCTTTCAACATTGCAACGTCGACCTCACAGATTGTTGAGTCGTTCGAGATGTGCCAGCGGATCGACCCCGGATCCAGCGGCACAGGCCTCTCGGCCGACGGTGACCGCCTCGGCTTCTGGTGCGAGCAAACAACCGGCGCAGTCTTGGTCGCGTACCGGTTCAGTAGCGGCGAGGTCCTTACGAAGCAGACCACGGGAACCGAGGCGCCCCTTGTTACCCCATCGGGCAACGGCTTCGTCTTGTCGCTTGCGAGCGGCGGCGCGCTGGTTCTCGACAGCGATCTTGAGCCCACAGGCGTTCGGCTAGACATTGAAGATGACGTCTTCAGCTTCGCTCAAACAGCCGCCGGCAAAGAACTGCTGGTCGGCCCTTCGTACGGCGGTGAATTGGTCGGGTCGCTGGTTGTGTACGATCTCGACACGGGAGCTGGCACGGTCATAGTGGGACCCGACTCGAATTATCCGTACCCGCCACGAGGAGCCCACGTCTCGGCCGAAGGGTCACTTGTTGCTCTAGCGATGCTCGGTAGGTCCGAGACCACCCAATGGGATTTGTTCGACGGCGAGGTATTGCTGATCGATCTCGACGATCCGACACACAGCGTCTTTCGAGTGGCTCATAATCGCACCAGCGAGAACATTGAGTTCTGGTCGAATGCGTTCCTATCGTTGAGTCCGGCGGGTAACAAAATCGCATTCTCGAGCGACTGGGGCCTCGCTGACCAGGTCGATACATACATCGTCGACACCGGCCGATGAGAACGATCGCGCGCAACTCAACGATTGCGGCTAGCGCGCTGTTCATCGTCGTTAGCATCGGTTTCGGATCCATCGCCAACCGAGACGTTGCTGCTGACGCCACCAGCAAAGCGTCAGATACGGGCGCTGCGAATCTGCCGCTCACTTGGGGCTACGACGCAACAGCACCCGCGGCGAATTGGGTTAAACCACCGTTGCTCTCTGCGTCCGCCGACCCGATCTATCGCACACCAATTCGCAGGATGACCAGCGCCGGCGGCACTCGATTCGACCGCAATACCTATAGCCGTCGCCAAGCCGAGAACAGTGATGGAACGCTGTTGCTTAGCTACCACGGCGACGCCGAATACCACGTATACGACCGTGCGACCGGCGAGCTGCTCAAGGCACTGCCGATCCATCCCGACGCCGAACCACAGTGGCGCCCCACCAAGCCACTACGAATCCGTCACATCGCGGGAGCTAACGAATCGCTCGGCGACCTCAAGCTGTACGAACTCAACCTCAAGACCGGCAGCGACAACGTAGTCACCGACCTCACTTCTCGAATTCAGAGCCGGATTCCCTCTGCTGTCTTTCTCGCCGACCGAGCCGAGGGGTCTCCCAGCGCCGATGGCAACCGCTTTGCCTGGATCGTCCACGACCGCGACGGCAACCGGCTCGGACTTGTGAGCTATGACGTCGCCTCCGACACAGTTCTAGGAATGCTTGCTCCGCTTCGACCAAACGACGGCGACCTCGACTGGGTTTCGATGTCACCTACCGGCAGCTACATCGTGGCAGGATATTGGTATGGCACATTCGTTTACGATGCCGATCTCAGCAACGAGCGACTGCTCAACTTCAAGGCCGACCACAGCGACATCGCACTGAAAGCCGACGGTGGCGATGCGTACGTCTACATCGACTTCTCCGACGGACCCGACGCCGGATTCCTGGTCTCAATCGACCTCAAGACCCTCGAACGGCAGCGACTCTTCGAGATATACGGCGGCGCCAACACCTCACTTCACGTGTCGGGCAAGGGTTACGACCGACCCGGCTGGGTCGTGGTATCCACCTATAACTGCAAAGACAGTGGTGCCTGGACCTGCGACAAGATCTTGGTGGTCGAGTTAGCCGAGCCAGCCCGAGTTCTTAACCTCGCTCACACCTACAACTGCGGTGACAACTACTGGTCCGAAACCCAGGCGGTTGTAAATCGCGAGTTCAGCCGTGTCTACTTCAACAGCGATGGTGGCAGTTGCGGAATCGACGCGGAGGTCTACGAGCTAACCTTGCCGACCTTTGAGTAGTGCCCGGCAAGAGCTGAACGACCGCCATCAGCGATCAACACCACTACGCGCCGGACCCGATACATAACCTCTCCTGATTCCGGCGAGGATCGCCTCGGTCTGAGTGCTTACGTCGAGTTTGGAAAGCAGACCCTTGATGTGAAATCTGATTGTATGAATGGATAAGTGCAACGCTCGCGCCATCGTTGCCGCGGTCTGGCCCTCGCTTAGAAGCACGAGGATCTCTAGCTCGCGGCCAGACAAGGCTGGCTCGGACCAGACCAGGCCGATGTCGGTCATCAGGGTTCCGCGAATCACCGCTACCAGCGTCTCCAGACTTGAACTCGCCGGCAGAATCGCCAAACCCGGCTTCCCCGTCGCGAGCAACATTATTTGGTTTGTAGGCGGACTTGCCAGAAACACGACGCGAGCGGAAGGGTCAGACTCGATGACCTGGGCCAAGAGCCTCCCAAAGAGTTCGCGCTCATAGTCAAACGCAACAACGACCACCTCCGGTTGCGAATGGCGAATCGTGTCGATCGCAGTCTGATACGAACCCGCCCTTTCGACTATGTCGATACCCACAGTTTCAGCGAGGGAGTATGCCAATACCTGGGCCACCGCTCGGCGGGGCTCGCAGAGCACCACGCGAGTTTTCGATACCAGATCAGCCATACGACAAGCGTGCCTCACCGAGTAGTCGCCGTGACCGACCAGACCAAAGATCTACCTGTATTGGTATGGCCTCTAGGGCGTCCTACAGTCATAATGAGCTAAGCGACTTGGGCGGTAGCTTTGTTGGCGAAAAACCTGGCGAACCGTGATGAGCAACGAGATGGCGCGCAATTCGCCACGGTCGCGCTCATCGAGGATCAACGTGCGTTTGCTGAGGCTATGGTTCTCGCCCTTTCGATGACCACGGATCTGCGAATAACCGGAACCGCTTCCGACGCCGCCACCGGCTTCGAGATGGTGCTCGCTACTGCACCCGATCTGGTCGTCGCCGACTATCGGCTCTCGGGACGCGACACCGGGATCGACTTGGCACGTCGCCTACGCGATCGCGACTCAGACATGATCCAAAAACCTAGCTCGGTAACTCCAATCGTTATTCTTACCGGCTACACGGCACCACAGGTTGTGCGCGAAGCCGAATCGCTGCGGTCGGTATCGGTTCTTTCGAAGAACTCCCCAATCGCTGACCTGGTGAAGCAATTTCGCCGCACGATCGTAGGCGAGGCGGTCAACTCTGTGAGCGCTGTCGATCCCTTTGGGCTTACCAAAGCCGAACTCGAAGTCCTCGAATTGTTGTCTCAGGCAATGAGCGCCAGTGAAATCGCCGACCACCTATTCCTGAGCCTCCACGCCATCCGCGCCCGCATTAAGTCAGCGCTTAGGAAACTCGACGTGTCGAGTCAACTAGAAGCGGTGGTGAAGGCCACTAGTCTCGATCTGTTGGTACCGCCAGCGAGATCTTCCGGCGAGGGTCAAGACGACCGCCAGCACTAAGGTGCTGCTGTTCATTCTAAGCGAGAGTGGGGATTCTGAGTGACCGAACCAAAGACGCCAATCGAAGCGGGCGGCGTGGCTGACGCGCCCACGGCCGATGATCTCAGCCAAATACGGGGCCTGCTTTTTGGAGAGCAATCCAAAAAGACTGAGCAGCGCCTTTCGAACCTCGAACAAGACCTCCGCGCATCGCTCAACGAACTGGAAGAACGACTACTCGCAACGATCGAGCAACTTCGCGACGATCTTGTTACCGAAACGAGTGCTAGGAGTCAGGACGCTGCCGACAACAAAGTGGCTCTAAAGGATGTTGCGAAATCGCTCTCGACAGCGGACAAAGAACGCATACGTGAGCTCGCAAAGGTTGAAAAGAAACTCCACTCCGCCGCCGAAACCGTTGCTGCCGAGGTTCAGACAGCTCGCGTCGAAGCGGCTGACACGCTCGCCGCCACGTCCAAGTCGGATAAGGACACCCTTGCCTCACTGCTTCGCGCAATGGCCCAAGAACTCGACGGTCAAGCCGAAACTAAGCCCTAAGGACTCTTCGTTATGACGAAGCGCTCCGAGGGCGGCGATAAGATGAGCGACGGCCCGACCGCGGGCGTGGCCGAGCTTCGCGAACTACTAGAGGTCTCTCATCGAGCCGAACTCGAGGCGCTTGAACAGCGAGTGGCAGAACTTGAACGTCGCTTACTCGAAAAGGAGAATCGGACCGTCGCGGTAGGTGAGGTGATGGTCGACGCCATAGCGAACGAACCTTCGCAGCCTTTCGACGCACTGCCGGCAGCGCTCCAGCCGACTGTCATTTCGGCTGTGCACACCTCCGCTCGTGAAGACTCGACAGTGCTCGTCGATGCCCTCTATCCAGTTATGGGGCCAGCCATTCTGTTCAGTCTCGACAGCTCTCGGACCGGCCGAACATTTCGGGTCAGCCAGGTACTGCTCATCCATAGAGATACAGGCCTTCTTCTGGCCAACGTCGGAAGCGAAGGCGCAGCCGAGTCCGAAGCCGAAATCGTTGGAGGAATGCTCGACGCAATTCGAGCGTTCGTTGACGAAGCGTTTCACACCACCGAGGCCGACGGCCTTCGCGACCTACGCGTTGGCGAGGTGTCGGTGTGGGTCGAATGGGGCCCGCACGCAATTCTCGCAGCCGTAACCCGAGGTGCGCCCATTCCGCAGTTTCGCTCGGACATGGCGGAGGTTCTCGAGCAGGTGCACGAAGAGTACGAGAAAGAACTTCGCGATTTTGATGGGTTCGTGGAGCCGTTTGATTCCATCCATCCGGTACTGCTTGGCCTACAAACCAATTCCGTCAAGTTGGACGCGTCCAGGCGGCTGCGAAAAGCCGTAGTTCTCGTGGTAGTTGCCTTGCTGGTCGCTGCGGCGATCTTCTTGCTGCTGGTCTGGTGGATCACTTGATTCGAAAGAAAATTTGCTTGCTCGGGGCCCCAGCTGTCGGGAAATCAAGTTTGGTTCGCCAGTTCGTCCACAGCCTTTTTTCTGATACCTACGCGTCGACGATCGGCGTGAAGATCGAGCGAAAGCCGGTCGTGCTAGCCAGTGGAGAAGACTTGTCGATGATAATCTGGGATGTTCATGGCGAAGCTGGGCCGCTCGTCATACCCAAGCGTTTCCTGCGCGGCACCAGTGGGTTTCTGGTAGTTGTCGATGCCACCAGGCCTGAAACCCTCACGCCAGCGGTCGAACTTCGCGACCGGGTCTTCGCAGAGGTAGGCGAGGTTCCGTTCTTGGCTCTATGGAACAAGTCCGATCTCATCGACGAACCTCTTACGCTTACCGGCGAAGCAGTGGATCTCGCCGCGCAGTCGGCTACCGGTCGGTTCACCTCGGCCAAGACAGGTGCAGGAGTCGAGGATGCCTTTCTGGCCTTGGCTGAAGCGATGGTCAGACCAGCGGAAGCGTAAGCCAAAAACGCGAGCCTGATCCGTCCGAGTCGTCGACTCCGATTTCACCCCCATGAGAACGGATGATCCGTTGACTGAGAGCTAAGCCGATTCCCGAACCATCGGTGGTGGTATCTGCTCGTTCGAAGAGTCCGAAAATTCGGGCGCGATCGCCCTCTTCAATACCGATTCCTGTATCGCTGACCGTAATCATGTTCAGTGAAGCCACCTCGTCGATGGTTGAGTCGATTGAGATCTCCAGCTGCCGATCGGGGTGGCGATAGCGGATCGCGTTCTCGATCAGGTTCCGGAAAACACTCTGAAGGTGAACGAAATGCACCCGGGCTGTGCCCAACTCAGACACCGTAACGGTGGCGCCGCTGGCTTCTATCGATTCTGCTAGCGAATCGATGGCGGCGTTGACGACCGCACGAAGTTCGGTCGGTTCGGTGTCTTCGATCGATTCCGCTAATCGGGAAAGGTCTAACAATGCAGTGAGCTGTCTTTGCATGTTCGAGGTGCCGAGCATGATTTCGAAAACGCATTGCTCCATTCGAGCTCGCGCAGCACCACTGTCGGTCTGGCCGGCTGCTTCGACTTCGCCAAGCAGCGTCACCAATAACTGTGCAAAGGCCGAAACCGCACGAAGAGGAGCGACCAATTCATGTGATGCCACATAGGCAAACTGGGCGAGATCTCGGTTCGCTACCTCGGCTGCGCGTTCTGCGGCGGCGAGGCTCGCGGCCGCTTCGGTCAGATACGAAGCCTCTTCAATCCTGTCGAGTTCGGCTTCCATCAGCGATGCTAGCTGGCTTAGACATTCGACCTCCCCAGAGGAGAAGCAGCGACCCGACGACTCGGCGATGGCGGTCAACCAGCCAACCTCGCCGGTCGGCCCGACGATAGGCGCCGTATACACCCCGGACTTCGTCTCTGGAGGTTCGTTGGGCAGCGAGGGTCGCACCACCCCGGTCTCGTCGAGCGTCAGACCGCGATGGTATGTCGGCACGACCAGCTCGACCCGGCGGGCGCGAGTGCCGCTCATGGCGGCCCTGAGTAATGCCTCGGTGAGGGGACCAAATACTTCGTTCACCCGAAACATCCTACGGGCTAAGCGATACTCGGTCAGTCCACATCTTGTCGTGACAAACGAACACTAGCCAGTGACACCGCGACCGCCATGGCGAGCAGTGGCATTGCTACCGAATAGCCAATACTGAAGTCGGCGAGTTCGAATTCGGCGTCGGTCAATCGTTCCAAAATTGATCGAGTGTGACCTCGCACCGAAAGCCGACTGGCGTTCGTGCCAGCTCGGGCGATGAAACCTTCCCAGATCAAGATGTAGCCGAGCCCCCAAAGCAACGCTCTTTTGACACGTAGCCCTAGATATACGAACAGGCCGGTGTAGGCGGTGATACCTACCGCGCAAGCCAGAGCGGTGGCGAATACTAAATCACGCCCTCCCCCGGTGAAGCTCGACGCGATGATCAACGGCACGCCGACCAACGGCAAGGTCACCGACACCGCAGCCAGCGTGGCGGCCACGATTATCTTCCATCGTTGAACGGGTTTGAGCCATAGGTACACCAAGGTGCGGTCTTCGACGGGGTCACCGAGCGCGGCTGACGCAAAAACCAAGCTGGCGATCGGAACCACCAGCAACAAACCAAATCTGCTGATGAACTGCGCGCCTCGATCGACCTCGTCTCCGAGCCCGACCACGACTCCGAGCAGAATTCCTAGCGCTCCGACAGCGGCCATAGTCAATACGCGCGAGCGTTTTGCGATACTGGCGACAAAGAGCTTGTACAACGACCTCACGAGCGCACCGCTCGATTCGGGTCGACGAGGTACCGAAAAACGCTCTCTAGGTCGTCGTCGAGCGGCAGGACTTCGAAGAGTCGAATGTTGTGCGCTTTGGCAACCCTAGCTAGCTCGGAACGGAGTGAAGCGATATTGACGGTGTCGAGTAGTAGCTGGTTTTCCTCGACTGTTGCGCCCATAACTAAGCCGCCATCGAGCAGCACAGCACCGAGCCGCCTCGGCTCCGAGCAAACCACGCGCACCCGCAAAGGCCGATCGTCCATAAGCTCACGAATGGCCCGAAAGTCGCCGACAGCGGCGAGCCGTCCCTGAGCGATCACCAAAATTCGGCTTCCGAAACGTTCGACCTCTTCGAGAATGTGGCTCGAAACGATCACGCATCGACCAGCCGCGCCGAGCCGCTGGAACAGATCGACCATGTGAAGCCGCTGCCGCGGATCGAGGCCGCTCAGCGGTTCATCGAGAATGATTATCTGCGGATCGTGCACCAGCGCGTGGGCAACCTTTGCTCTTTGGCGCATGCCCTTGGAATACTCGGAAACTTTACGCGAGGCGTCGTCGGTCAACTCGACGAGTTCGAGCGCTCTTCGCGCCGCGTCGGCGGGGTCTTCGACGCCTTGGAGTTCGGCTGCAAGTTGTACGAATTCGAGACCGGTAAGGACTTCAAAGACACTCTCTTGTTGGGGAACCAAGGCGATTTGGCGGGTGAGTTCGACATCGGTCTTGGGGTCGCGGCCAAGTACTCGCACCGTTCCCTGCGACGGTCGAGCCAGCCCGGCCAGCATCCGCAACATCGTCGACTTGCCAGCACCGTTTGGCCCGAGCAAGGCGGTCACCCCAGGGCCGATTTCGAACGTGACCTCAGAGACCGCCACGAGATCGCCAAACCATTTCGAGACACCCGCCACTTCTATCATCGGACTCTGAGCTGATTGTTCGATCATCGGGTCACCAGCATCCGCTGATAGCGCCAACGCACAACGATCGCTCCGAGGACCGTCCACGCCAGATAAGCAGCGACGATTGGACCGGTCGACACGCTCGATAAGAAGCCCGCACGTTCACCGAAGATTCGAACCGCTAACGCGAACGGCAAGCCAAACAGATTCAACAATTCGTAGTTGTGAGACAGGCCCGCGCCGTCGACGAAGGCCGAAGAGACAGCGCCGCTCACCAGTAACAACATGATGATCGCAGCGGCCGCGACCGTTCGACGATCGGTGAGGCTCGAAATCGCCATCGACAGCGACGTATGAAGGGTGCTGATAGCAAGACCACCGAGAACGATCTGAACGAGGGTCTTGACGAACTCGGCCGGACCCGGCCCCGTGCCCTCGAAGGTAAACGACAACAGCATCAATAACTGCGGGCCAATCGTGACGATCGAGAGCACCAGAGCAATGCTCGTCATCTTCGCCAGCAGGTACCGGTCGCGATCGACCGGTGACGCCAGATACAGCCCCAGCATTCCGGTACGACGATCGGTGCAAAGCAATTCTGGACCAACGAAAGCTACGAACAAGATGATGGCCGCTGTGACAAACCCGTAGTACTCGCCGTATGAGGGCAGGATCTCATCAAGGATTCGCGGGCTGTCGATTAGTGCCGCTATGCCGACGAACACGATCGCCGGGACATAAGCGATGAGGATGCTGGTGATCGGCATGATCTTTTGCCAGATGGTGCGCTTGATGCCGAGCACTCGCTGGAGACTGTGTTTGATAAGGGCGAGCATCGATGCCCCCACGCCGCCGCGTGGGCCCTCGTAGGCGCGGTACCCACGATCGATGATTTGGGCGTCCGACATCACACACCCCCACTTACCGACAAGAAGACGTCCTCTAGCGAGGTCCGGCGCGGTTGCAGGCGTCGCAGGCCCACCCCAGCTTCGACGACAGCGTCGCGGACTATGTCGAGCATCAATTCATCGTCTCCCTCTACCGTGATCCTCAAACCGTCGACCGCCACGGTAAGGCCAGCCCGCGTTAGCAAATCAGCAACGGTGTCGACCGACCCGTCGACCTCGAGCACAACCCCGTTGGTAGTTCCTCGCAGCGAATCGAGACTGCCGCTCGCAACCAGAGCGCCGTCGCCCAGAATCACCGCAGCGCTACAGACGCGCTCGACCTCTTCGAGCAGGTGCGACGACAACAAGATGCTGATTCCGAACTCGTTGCCGCAACGGTGGATCAGTTCGAGCATGTCGTCGCGCTGAACCGGATCGAGGCCATCGGTCGGCTCGTCGAGCAGCACCAGATCGGGGTCGTGCGCGATCGCCTGAGCGAGCTTGACCCGCTGACGTTGCCCGGTGGACATAGTCCCGA
>CBERPN010000067.1:0-16355 GCA_965524675.1 uncultured bacterium | reverse complement strand
GACTTTGTGTCCAAGGCTGGCCTGCCGGTGATCAATATCCCGGGCTGCCCGGCTCACCCCGATTGGATTACCCAAATTCTTGTCGCATTGGCTAGCGGACGCACCGCCGACATTGCACTCGACGATCTGCATCGCCCACAAACCTTCTTCAAAACCTTCACCCAAACCGGCTGCACCCGCGTGCAGTTCTTCGAGTACAAGCAGTCGACGATGAGCTTCGGTGAAGGTACCCGCACGGGCTGTCTCTTCTATGAGTTTGGCTGTCGTGGCCCGATGACCCACTCGCCTTGTAACCGGATTCTTTGGAATCGACAAAGCTCCAAGACCCGAGCCGGAATGCCTTGTTTGGGATGCACCGAACCCGAGTTCCCGTTTATGGAGCTAGCGCCGGGAACGGTCTTTAAGACCCAAAAGGTTTCGGGAGTAATACCCAAAGAGGTGCCCGAGGGTACCGACCACCTGACCTACATGGCCCACGCAGCAGCAGCGAAGGTTGCGGCACCCGAGTGGTCCAAAGAAGACATGTTCGTCGTCTGATCCAACCGAGAGAAGAATACTAGCTATGAGTACCATCGACCTCAATGTCAGCCCGCTCGGACGAGTGGAAGGCGACCTCGATGTTCGGGTGACGATCGACGACGGCGTCGTGAGTTCGGCCTGGACGACTGCGGGAATGTTCCGTGGCTTCGAGATGATTCTTAAGGGCAAAGATCCCCAAGCAGGGCTAATCGTTACACCTCGAATTTGTGGGATCTGTGGCGGCAGTCACCTCTATAAGGCTGCCTATGCGCTCGACACCGCGTGGAGTACCCACGTGCCGCCAAACGCGACGCTCATCCGCAACATCGCCCAAGCGTGTGAGACGTTGCAGTCGATTCCGCGCTACTTCTATGCGCTGTTTGCGATCGACCTCACCAACAAGAACTTTGCCAAATCGCCGCTATACGAGGAGTGCATTCGTCGTTTCGCCCCCTATGTCGGCGAGAGTTATCAGACCGGGGTCGTTCTGTCGGGCAAGCCGGTCGAGGTGTACGCGATGTTTGGCGGCCAGTGGCCGCACTCGAGCTTCATGATACCGGGCGGGGTCATGTGTGCTCCAACGTTGGCCGAGGTCAGTCGTTCGATCGCCATTCTTGAGAACTGGAAGCGAGTGTGGCTTGAAGGCCAATGGCTCGGCTGCTCGATCGAGCGTTGGCTCGAAAACGAAACCTGGGAGGATGTACTCGCCTGGGTCGACGAAAACGACAGTCAACGCAACAGCGACTGTGGGTTCTTCATCCGCTTCTGCCTCGATGTGGGCCTCGACAAATACGGCCAGGGTGTGGGCAACTACATAGCGACCGGCACCTACTTCGACCCAGAGCTATACCAGAACCCGACCGTCGAAGATCGCAACGCTGCGCTCATTAACCGGTCGGGCATTTACGCAAACGGCGAGTACTCCGAATTCGATCACCTCAGGGTTAGCGAAGACACCGCTCACTCCTTCTACAAGGGCGGCGGACTGCTTCATCCATGGGAAGGTGTTACCGATCCAATCGATCCAGAGCAGGGCAAGAAAGACGGCAAATACAGCTGGGCCAAGTCGCCTCGCTACAACGTCGAGGGTCAGGGTTATGTGCCGCTAGAGGCCGGGCCGCTCGCCCGTCGCATGGCCGCCTCAGCCCCGGGCGCTGGCGAACACCAAGATGACGACAACCTGTTCAAAGACATCATGGACAAGATCGGCCCCTCGATAATGGTGCGCCAGCTGGCGCGAATGCACGAGGGTCCGAAGTACTTCCAGTGGTGCCGCCAATGGCTCGACGATATCGATCTGCACGAGAGCTTCTACACCAAACCGGTCGAGCATCGGTCGGGTAAGGGATTTGGAGCGACCGAAGCTGCCCGCGGTGCGCTGGCGGATTGGATCGTCATCGAAAAGGGAAAAATCGAGAACTATCAAGTTGTCACTCCCACGGCTTGGAATATTGGTCCACGTGATGGCGAGGGAACTCTGGGTCCGATCGAACAGGCACTGGTCGGGGCTCCGATTCAAGACACTTCCGACCCGGTCGAACTCGGCCTTGTGGCCCGTAGTTTCGACTCGTGTCTGGTGTGCACAGTGCACGCCTACGACGGCAAGACCGGCAAAGAGTTGTCGCGCTTCGTCGTCAACGGGATGGTCTGAGAAACCGATTGTCAATTTCATCGATTGAGGCTGCTCGAGCGTTAATCCTCGACGAAGAGGTCAGCGCATACCCGCGCGACCATACGGTGGTCATCGGCTGCGGGCATCTGCTGCGCGGTGACGACGCGGTAGGCCCAATCCTCATCCGGCTCCTATGGGAGCAGGGGGTTCCCGATGAGGTGACCCTCGTCGACGGCGGCACCGCGGGAATGGACGTGGCGTTCAAAATGCGTGGCGCTCGCCAGGTAATTCTTATCGATGCGGCAGCCACCGGTGCTGAAGTGGGCACGATCTACTGCGTTCCTGGTAAAGAGGTCGAGCAACTTCCGCCATTGGAAGGCCTGCACTCCCATCAGTTTCGCTGGGACCACGCACTGGCATTTGCTCACTGGCTGTTGAAAGACGACTACCCGCAAGACGTAACCGTGTTTCTCATTGAAATCGAGAGCACAACTCCCGGCGCAGAACTCACCGAGACCGTAGAGTCCGCAATGCACCGGGTAGCCGATCTCGTACGAGCGAAGTGGGAGGACCTTGAACATGGCTGAAATGGCTGAAACCGTCGAGCTAACCGCTGGTGGCGATGTACGGATCTCAGCCGAACTCGCAGCTCAATATTTCCCCTCCGACGCGTTGGTGGCATTGGCGCGCGGCAGCGAGCTTTGGCTAATGCCACTCATCGGTCCCGAGGGCGGTGGTTTGCTGCTCAAACAACGGAACAAACGTGGAGATCGCTCGGCCTTGGTTTGGGAGGCGCTGCCGGTCGACACGCCGGTCGGCGAAAGGGCCGCTGTCTGGGACGCTGGCAATGGTGCGTTACGGGTCGACCTCGGATCGACAGCCCGACTAGAGGACAGGCGATGAGCAACTCTCTCGAAACGACTCTCGCTCGGCCTCAACCGCTGGGTGTTTTCCCGCTACCCGCGGGGTACCTGCTAATAGGCGCCGACCCAGCAAACGACGTGGTTCGAACACAGCTAGCCGCGGGCAGACATCCCACCGCTTTTCCAGAGTCTTTGCAGTATTACCAAGCTGCGCTCGAAGGCGATGTCGAGTCGGCCTTGGCAGCTGTGCAAGGCGACGACCTGATCAGTCGGGTCAACCGTTTGGTGCTCGATCCGAGTCGCGAACTTCTCGAGAGTCTCGAGCGGGAGGCCCACACGAGTGGCGACGCCGCGTTGGCTTGTCATATCGAGACGATTGGCTTCATCGTGGGACTGCGATCAGAGGCTCCCAACCCGAGCGGCGCCGACGGTGAATTTGCGGCGATGGCTCATGTCGCCCGCGCCACCTTGGCGCTCGAACGACACGACCGCGGCGCGGCGGCGCAAGAGCTGGAGGCTGCAGCACAGCTGGCCAGCCCGATTAGCAGAGCGCTCGCTGGCCAGTTGCTCGCCCAGCTCGCCAACACCCAACTTGACGATGGCGGCACGAAGCGAGCGACCGTCACCTTTCAAGCCGCAATCGATGCACTCGAGGGTACAGATCTTCATGTAAGCCGGGCCGAGATCCACGTAGCAGCCGGAGCGATGTTCCAAGAGATGTCCGAGTCGGCGCCGCGGCTGATGCAACAAGCCATCAACCATTATCACCAAGCGCTTGCCTTGGTCTCGGCAAAGACTGCGCCCGAAACGTTTGCTATCGCTAACGCCAACCTCGGTTTGGCCTATATCACCATGCCGATGACCGAAGCGTCCGATCAGCTTCGGGTGGGGGTCGCGGTGCAAGCCATGCGCGACGCGCTCGACTACTTCACCCCTCAGACCCACCCAGACCGCTGGTCGAGCACCCAACTCAATCTTGCCAACGCCTTGGTCTACATGCCCTCGATGCACCAGGCCGACAACATCGCCGAAGCGGTTGGGTTATATGAAGGAGTGTTGGCTCATCGCGATAGGGCAACTAATCCGCAGGGTCGCGCCAGGGTGTTGGCTAACCAGGGCAACGCCTTGGCCCATCTCGGAGTGTTCGACGACGCCAAGGCCAAACTGCACGAGGCGAGGGCACTGTTTGAAGAGTTCGAAGAAACCGAAGCCGTGCAATCGGTTCGTTCGGTCCTCGACGAGATCGCCAAGCACGAGTCTCTACTCCGCCAGGATCGGCAATGACGGCAACCGAGGAGCGGGTGGTCTCAGCGGCCGAGCCAACCTTTGAAGAGCTGGCCGCTGCAGTGGACGAAGCCATCTCGGCTATTGCCGATCTCGAAGAAGCCGACCGAGAGCGAGCCCTCGCCCTTAAGGACGCGGTCGAAGCATTCCACAAACCGGCTTTGGTTCAGATAGTGCAAACCCTCCGCGATGACCCGAGAGGCAAAGAGTTGCTCTTCGAGCTGGTCGACGATCTATCGGTAAGAGCAGTGTTTGGCCTGCACAACATCATCAAGGCCGATCCGATCACTCGCGCGAAGCTGGCGCTCGAAGAGGTGCGGCCTTACCTGCAATCGCATGGCGGAGATGTCGAGCTGGTTCGCATTGCCGATCGAACCGCGTTTGTCCGCTTACAAGGATCGTGTAACGGATGCTCGATGTCTGCGGTCACTCTACGTGAAGGCGTCGAGGAGGCGTTGGTAAGGGGCGTCGACGAGGTCGACCGGATAGAGGTTCTCGAAGATCAACCCACCGCGGCGTTTATTCCAGTCTCAGCGGTCGGGCGCAAGCAAGCTATCGAAACCGGGTGGGTTAAGGGTCCCGCAACCGAGGCGGTCGAACTGGGGGCGATGCTGCGCTTCGATATCGAGTCTGAAGGAACCGCGGAAAGCTTCGTTGTTACCAATGTCGATAGCCGCTATGCCGTCTTTCGTAACGAGTGCGTTCACCAAGGCCTGACGCTGGACGGCGGAACGGTCGCCGATGGAATCATCACCTGCCCTTGGCATGGGTTTGAGTTCGAGGCCCTCTCTGGCGAATGCGTCTCGTCGCCAGGGGCGATGCTCGAACAGGTCCCAACCCGGATTGACGACGGACATCTTTGGGTGCGACCACGTGGCGTCTGAGCTAACCAGCACCTCGCTGAATGTGCGGCCCTCGCGGCCCGGTGAATCACTCGAGGGCACCGATCGTGACGGTGACGTTCTGGGTGGGGCCCGACCTACTCACTGGATGGGGGCCGAGGCCGCTGGCGGGTTAACGCTTCCCGACGCATTGCCAACTCCCCATCAAATGTACGCGCCTCGTGGGGTTTGGCTTGACGATCAGCGGCTCATCGTCGCCGATACCGGCAATCATCGCTTACTCATCTGGCATGGGGCGCAGCACTTGGATTCCCATGGCGACGCCGATGTTGTTCTTGGGCAGCCCGACTTCACCACTGAAGGTGCCCAAGCTGGTGGCCGCGGTTCTGAGGCTGGGCTGCGCCTACCCACCGGTGTACTCGTGCACGATGGCCGCTTGGTTGTGGCCGACGCGTGGAACCATCGCATTCTTATCTGGAACGAAGTTCCGACCATCTCTGACACCGAGCCCGATGTGATCCTTGGTCAGCCCGACCCCACGTCGGTAATGGAGAACCGTGGCGGCGGGTGCGGGCCACTCGGCTTCTACTGGCCCTTCGGAATCGCCATGGTCGGTGATGTTTTCTATGTAGCCGATACGGGTAACCGTCGGGTGTTGGCATGGGACGGCCTTCCCGACCCCGACGACCAGCCCGACCTTGTTCTCGGTCAACCCGCAGCCGACCAGCGCGACGAAAACCGCGGTGAACTGGGTCCCGATAGTTTCCGCTGGCCTCACGACATCGCCTCGGCCAAGGGCATCGTGTTCATCGCTGATGCGGGGAACCACCGGGTTCTTGGCTGGAAACCCAAGCCGGATATGGATCGCCCAGCCGACACGGTTTTAGGCCAAAGTGATTTCGTGACCGGCAGCGAATGGCCGTATTCGCCTCAGACTGCCAAAGCACTCCGGTTTCCGTACGCGATCGATATTGAGCACGAGACGATGGTGGTGGCCGACACCGCCAACAATCGAATCCTCGTGTGGGACGAGGTTCCGCTCGACTCGACTATGCCCGCAAACCGCGTGCTCGGTCAGCCGACGTTCGCTAGCAACGGCGAGAACCGCTGGGACAGGGTTGCCGCCGACACATTCTGTTGGCCGTACGGGCTGTGCCTACATCGAGGCCGGGTGGCGGTGACCGACTCGGGCAACAACCGGGTCACCATTTGGGATCTCGGCTGATGCTGACAGTGACCAGCGAACGCATCGAGGTAACCGGAATTGTTCAGGGCGTTGGCTTTCGACCATTTGTGCATCGACTCGCAACCTCACTCAATCTCGACGGTTTGGTGGGCAACGATTCCGCCAAGGTGTTCATCGAAATCTCGGGACCCAATGACTCCATAGAGCGCTTCGTCGAACAGTTGCGAACCAAGGCTCCACCTCTGGCTCAGATCGAACAGCTCACCCGAAGAGTGACCGATTCGGTCTCCGCTAGCGGGTTTCGAATCGTTGAGAGTGAAATGACCGGAGGCGCGAGAACCCTCATATCTCCCGACACGGCGCTCTGCGACGACTGCATCAACGAGTTGTTCGATCCGCGAGATCGACGCTTTGGCCACCCTTTCATAACCTGCACCAACTGCGGGCCGCGGTTCACCATCATTCGCTCGGTTCCCTACGACCGCCCCAATACAACCATGGCCGACTTCGCCATGTGCGCCGCTTGCGAACTTGAGTATCGCGACCCCGCCAACCGTAGGTATCACGCCCAACCAATCGCCTGTCACGAGTGTGGTCCAGCGCTTAGTTTCAAAGACTCCAGCGACGATCCAGTCGCAGCCACGGTCGAGGCATTAGCGGGCGGAGCGGTTGTGGCCATCAAGGGCCTTGGTGGTTATCACCTGGTTTGTGATGCCACCAACGACGCCGCCATCGCCGAGCTCCGTCGTCGCAAACATCGATCCGACAAGCCGCTAGCGGTGATGGTCGCCGATCTCGACCATGCGAAGGAACTGGCCGACGTCGACGATCGCGAAGCCGCCCTGCTCGGCTCGCCCGCCGCTCCGATCGTGCTGCTTCGAGCCCGCATCGATACCGCACTCTCGACACTTGTCGCACCGGGCAATCCACTCATCGGCATCATGTTGGCGTACACACCGGTTCATCATCTTCTGTTCGCAGCACAACGCTCGCCGCTAGTGATGACCAGCGCGAATCATCGCGGCGAACCGATTGCCTACAGTGACGAAGTCATTGCTTCGCTCGCTGGTTTGTACGACGCGGTACTCGATCACGATCGCCCGATACAGGTCCCTTGCGACGATTCGGTTGTTCGCTTGGTTGGAGACCGCCTGCTCCCGATTCGCCGGGCCCGTGGCTACGCTCCAATTCCGGTTCGCTTTCCAAGCGCTCGCCGGTCGGTGTTGGCGGTCGGGGGCGAGCTCAAGAACACCTTCTGTGTCACGTCGCACGATCACGCCTGGGTCGGCCAACACATTGGCGACATGGAGAATCTTGAGACCCTCCGGGCCTTCGAGGCCACGGTCGCTCAGTTTTGTGAGATGTACGGCCTTCAACCAACTGCGGTAGTAGCCGACGCGCACCCGGCTTACATGTCCTCCAAATGGGCCTACGCGAACTATCCCGATCGAGTTGTCGAGGTCCAACACCATCACGCACACGTCGCCTCGATAATGGCCGAACACCAACTCGACCCGGCCGAACCGGTGCTCGGATTCGCCTTCGACGGCACCGGCTTCGGTGACGATGGCACGATTTGGGGCGGTGAGGTTCTGCTGGCAAACGCATCTGGCTATGACCGTGTAGCCCATCTGGCAGCTATTGCGTTGCCAGGTGGCGACGCCGCAATACGCAACCCTTGTCGAGTTGCGTTGGCCCATCTGCATGCAGCAGAAATCGCCTGGTCGCCAAGCCAATCGCCGTGTGCTGCGCTAACCGGTATCGAACGCAAGCTGCTGCACCAGCAGTTAGAGAAGGGTATTGCCTGTGTGCCGACCACCAGTATGGGGCGATTGTTCGACGCGATCGCTTCGCTGATTGGTCTCCGCCACAAGATCAGCTACGAAGCTCAGGCTGCTATCAAACTCGAGATCACCGCCGAACGCTGCACATCTCGCGACAATGGATACCGGTTTGAGATTGCCGCTGGTGTCATCGACCCGTCGGAAGTACTCAAAGAACTACTCGACGACGCCGCCGCTGGGCTGTCGAGCGAGGTGCTCGCTTGGCGGTTCCATGACGCGGTTGCGGAGCTGGTCGAGCGAGTGGCTATTGCGCAGCGCGCTGCAACAGGTATAGAAACGGTGGCACTGAGCGGCGGTGTCTTTCAGAACGCCTTGTTGACCCGTCTCTGCATCGAACGTCTCGAAGCGGCGACGTTTACCGTTCTTACCCATTCACTGGTTCCCCCTAACGATGGCGGCCTGGCATTGGGTCAGGCCTATATCGCAGCCCACCAAGACATCGACCCAAGCAACGCAGAACAGGAGTCCTGACCATGTGTTTGGCAGTTCCCGGAAAGATCCTCGAAATTCGTGACGATCGAGGCACCCGAATGGCAACCATCGATTTCGATGGCATTACCAAGGAAATTTGCCTCGCCTATCTTCCCGACATGGAGATTGGTGAGTACGCGATCGTGCATGTCGGCTTTGCTATCTCGCGAGTCGATGAAGCGTCGGCTCTCGAAACCTTGCAGATGTTCAAGGATTTGGGGATTCTCGAAGAAGAACTCGGGATCGAGCCGACCGAGGAGCTGACATCGTGAAGTACCTCGACGAGTTCAACGACCCGACGCTCGCCAAGTCGCTATTCGCCGACATTGCGCGGATCACTACGAAGAAGTGGTCGATCATGGAGGTTTGCGGTGGGCAGACTCACGCGATCATTCGTAACGGGATCGACCAACTACTTCCAGACGCGATCGAGCTAATCCACGGTCCGGGTTGTCCGGTGTGCGTGACACCTCTTGGTGTCATCGACAAGGCGCTCGAAATAGCGTCTCGCCCCGATGTGATCTTCTGTTCGTTTGGCGACATGCTGCGGGTACCGGGTAGCAACCGTGACCTCTTTCAAGTGAAGAGCGAGGGTGGCGATGTTCGGGTTGTCTACTCGCCTCTCGACGCCGTGAAGCTGGCCGAAGAGAACCCTGACTCCGAAGTAGTGTTCTTCGCGATCGGCTTCGAAACCACCGCACCCGCCAACGCGATGTCGGTTCACCAGGCCAAACAGCGCGGTATTAGCAATTTCTCGGTACTCGTGAGTCACGTCTTGGTGCCTCCCGCAATATCGGCAATCGCCGGTGCGCCGAACAGTCGAGTCGATGGTTTTCTGGCCGCGGGCCATGTCTGTTCGGTGATGGGTACGTGGCAGTACGGACCGCTCGTCGATGAATTTGACGTACCGATCGTGGTCACAGGGTTCGAACCTCTCGATGTACTCGAAGGTATCCGTCGAGTCGTGTTGCAACTCGAGGCCGGTACAGCCGAGTTGGAGAACGCCTATCCCCGAGTGGTTAGCAACAATGGAAATGTCCCCGCCCAGCAAATGGTCGAAGATGTCTTTGAAGTCTGTGACCGGCAATGGCGTGGTATTGGCGAGATCCCCCAAAGCGGCTGGCGCTTGTCGAGCAGGTATAGCGACTTCGACGCCGAATTGAAGTTCGACGTGGTCGACATCGATTCACCCGAGTCGGAATTCTGTCGCAGCGGCGAGGTGCTCCAAGGGCTGATTAAGCCGAACGAATGTGAGGCCTTTGGGACCGTCTGCACTCCCCGCAAACCGCTAGGTGCCACCATG
The DNA here is from genome assembly GCA_965524675.1 of uncultured bacterium. Lineage (GTDB taxonomy): Bacteria > Actinomycetota > Acidimicrobiia > Acidimicrobiales > SHLQ01 > CALLQB01. The sequence goes on along the minus strand of CBERPN010000067.1, from coordinate 6,431 downwards.
GTTTCCAGCGAGGGGGCCTGCGCCGCGTACTACCAGTACCGCCGTCTCGACGGTTCGCCGGTTGAGGTCAAAGTTGGCTGACGCTCCCGACTTCGAGGGCTGGACGTGTCCGCTTCCGCTACGTGACACCGATCGAATAATTCTCGGCCACGGCGGTGGCGGAAAGCTCTCGGCCGAGTTGGTCGAACACCTTTTCCTTCCTGCCTTTAGCAGCGGCACGACGGCGGAGTTGCTCGACGCTGCCACCCTGCAGGTCAGCGGCGAACGTTTGGCATTCTCAACCGATTCCTACGTTGTGCAACCGCTCTTCTTTCCCGGCGGCTGCATTGGCGACTTGGCTGTAAACGGAACCATCAACGACGTCTCGATGTCGGGCGCGCAGCCGATAGCGCTCAGTGCCGGGTTCATCCTCGAAGAGGGATTGAAGCTCGACACTCTCGGCCGGGTAGCTGAGGCTATGGGCGCGGCCGCCCGTACCGCAGGGGTGCCGATCGCGACGGGCGACACCAAGGTTGTCGAGCAGGGCCATGGCGATGGCATCTACATCAATACTGCAGGGGTTGGGATCATCCCCGAGGGAATCGATATCCGACCATCGCGGGCTACGAAGGGCGATGTGGTGATACTGAGTGGACCGATTGGGCTGCACGGCGTGGCGGTGATGTCGCAACGCGAAGGACTCGAGTTCGGTACCGAGACTCGCACCGACTGCGCCCCGCTCAACGGGCTGGTGGCCGCTATGTTGGCGGCGGTGCCCGATATCCACGTGCTGCGCGACCCAACCCGCGGGGGAGTCACTGCCTCGCTATGCGAAATTGCTGCCACAGCCGCCGTTGGAATCTCCTATGAGGAGGCATCCATTCCAGTACCGGCCGAGGTGGCGGCCGCCTGTTCGTTCCTAGGACTCGATGCGATGAGCATCGCCAACGAAGGTCGACTGGTCGCCTTCGTTGCCGAGCGTGATCTCGACCCGGTGATGTCGGCAATGCACGATCACGAACACGGCACCGAAGCTTGCGTGATCGGCACGGTCACCGACCAGCATCCGGGGGTGGTCACCGCCAAGACCACCTTCGGAGCCATCCGGGTCGTCGACCTACCCCTCGGCGAACAACTACCCAGAATCTGTTGATGACTACTGGGCTGATACTTACGGCGCTGTCGCTGGGCTTTCGCCACGGCGTCGATTGGGACCATATTGCCGCCATCGCCGACCTGAGCAGCTCAGCTGAGAATCGGCGACGCGGGTTCGTGCTGTCGTTTCTCTACGCCAGCGGTCATGCCGCGGTGGTCTTTGGTCTTGGTGTATTGGCAATCTTGTTCGGAGCGAACCTCCCCAGCGGAGCCGATGTGTGGATGGGTCGCTTTGTTGGCCTCACCCTGGTCGCGATGGGAGCCTGGATCATCTTCGACTTGTTGCGCAGCGGCCGCGACTTTCGACTTCGTAGCCGTTGGATTCTTATACTCAACGGAACATTCGCCGGATTGCGGCGGGTACGAAACGTGTCGCGGCGGCGCAGCGTCGTCGTCGAACACGACCATGCCCACCCGCATAGCGAATCGCTAACCCATGACCACCATCAGGCACACGACCACGCCCACGCGCTCGCGCAGGTGCCCGATCGTCAGCTGGCAGGATTCCGAAGTCGATGGGGATCGCTGTCGCAAGCTCGCATAACTCGACACCGCCATAGTCACACTCACGAATTGTCTCTGGGTGAGGATGTGAGGGTCAGCACCGGCAACGGAACCGCTGCGGGGATCGGGGTTCTTCATGGAATCGGCTTCGAGAGTCCAACCCAGATAGCAGTCTTCGTCGCATCGACCTCGATTGTCGGAGCCTCACCGGGACTCGTCCTGCTGTTGGCTTGGGTCGCTGGGCTACTACTAGCGAACTCGGCGTTGGCGGCGCTTGCCGGATTCGGGCTGTTGCACGCCGAACGGAACTTTCTGGTTTACGCGACCATTGCTGTTGTCGTCGGCCTTGTTTCTGTGGCGATGGGAACACTCCTGCTCACGGGAACCGAATTGTTGCCTGAAATTTTGAGCTGACGCCGAGAACCAAACCAATCTCGGGCTAGTTACCCACACTCAGTGTGGGTAACTCCACCGAAAATCCATAGGACGGCTACGTTGTCGCGATGAATGCAACCGAGATGTACCGATCCGTTCAGAGTTCCATGGTCGAGTTGTGTGGCTCGATGATCGCTGAACAAGCACAACTGCGGGTTCCTACCTGCCCCGAATGGACCCCAACCGACGTGTTGGCCCACGTGGTTGGCATCGGCGCCGACTTCAAGGCCGATAGACGGGAAGGCTCGGGTGGCGATGACTGGACCGCAGCACAGGTTGAGAGCCGCAAGGGTATGAGTGTCGATGACCTCCTAGCCGAGTGGGTTGATTTGTCCGATTTCTTGGACGAGTTCTTTGCGGCTGAGCCAGACTTGGCGTTGGCGTTGGTTGCCGATTTGGTTACCCACGAGCACGACATTCGTTTGGCGATAGCTCATCCCGGCAATCGGGTTGGGCCAGAGGTGACGATATCGGCCGAGCGTTACGCCGACCGATTCCTCGATCGCGTAGCGAAGTCAGAACTTACCGAGGCTGCGGTTGTTGTCGACGGAGATCGTCGCGGGTCGGGCGATGCCGAGGTGGTGCTGAGTGGCTCGGCCTTCGATCTGTTGAGGGCGATGACCGGACGTCGAAGTCGAGCCCAAGTCGGTGCGATGAACTGGGATGGCGACCCTGCCGAGCACATCGAGATGATAAGCAGCTACGGCCCGCCCTCCGCTTCCGATATCGACGAGTAGCTAACGGGGTCAAGTCTCTTCTTTCGTCAAGTAAGCGCGCCGGTAGGCGACCCGAGACCCCCGCCGATCCGTCGGTGCCCACGACCGGCCGGCCTCGCTGGTCCAGCAACTAGGCAAAAGAAGAGACTTGACCCCAATTGTGGGCCACCAAGTTTCGGGGGAGGGACTAGCTTTGGTGCATGGGTTACGAGCCGTCGGAGCATCATCCGGCCTTCGAGGAGTACAGCGAAACCATTTTCGGGTTGGCCGAGGACGGGATCGACGTAATCCAGGCCCGCATCGCCGAGCGGCTCGACGTGTCTCGGCCCGCTGTGTCCGAGATGATCAAACGCATGCAAGAGTCCGAGCTTGTCCAGATCTACGACAACGGCATCATCGACCTCACTGTCGATGGCCGAGTGTTGGCCACTACCGTGGTGCGGCGCCATCGGATCGCCGAGTGCTTTCTCACTGAAATCCTGGGCCTTAGTTGGACCGACTCTCATCATGAAGCCGGTCGCTGGGAGCACGTGATCTCACCGGTTGTCGAAGCAGCATTGCTTCGGGTGCTCAATAATCCCCAGACCTGTCCGCACGGCAATCCAATTCCCGGTGCAGGCTATACGGCGCCCGAGGGCACGCGACCGTTGGTTGAGGTTCAACCCAACGGAGGGTTCACGGTCGAGCGCATTCCCGAGGAACTCGAGTTTCAGCAGGGCCAACTCGAATTTCTAGAGCGATCTCGAATCGTTCCCGGCCAATCGGGAACCGTGCTGTCGATAGCCCCCGACGGCACCCTCACCGTGTCGATGGGCGAATCCGCAGTCGGAATCGGTGCATTCACGGCAGCCCGAATCCTGGTAACAGCCAACTAGTACCGTTCTGCCAGCTAAAAACGCCCCTATAGGGGCGATCCTCGCTGGCAGTAGGTCTGTCTGGGGCTTACGATTTTGCGAGCGACTCGGTTTCGCTAGTTGGGTGTTCGCTTTTAGTGGGCTGATCGGCTCTGGGCGTTCCGCGGTAGAACAGCCAGGTGACTGGGATCAGGTAGGCGAAGTAGCCGAACACTCTTATGCGCTCAGGGTTCGGGCTCCAGCCAAACAGACCCTTTAGGAAGTCGTGAAGAGTCGAACCCTTGGCAAAGGGGCCAGACGTTACTTCCCACACCCTGCTGGCAATGATCGATGCCTCGATGTCGAACAACTCGCGGAATTCGTGTAGTCCCTTGGCGAACAGTCCGGCCGCGAACAAGATGAGCAGGAAACCGGTGATCTGGAAGAAGCGAGCTAGGTCGATTCGAGAGCTGCCGGTGTAGAACCCGAGTCCGATCACAGTGGCTATGGCGAGGCCGATAATTCCGCCGATCACCACCTCCGCACCCGAGCTCGACCCGGTTTCGGCGCCCAGCAGGAACAGCACGGTCTCAAAGCCTTCGCGGGCGACGGCTATGAACGCAATGATCGACAACGACATCGGAGAGTTGGCTAAAGCGGCGTCGATCTTGCTGTGGAGGTCGCCCGAAATGTCCTTGGCGTTGCGACGCATCCAAAAGATCATCCAGGTGAGTACGCCGACCGCGAGGAATGCGAGCACCCCTTCGATCGCTTGTTCCCACTTGCCCTCGAACTCGCCGATGATGGCGTTGAAGATGAGCCCGGTGATCAGGCTGAGCGCAATGGCGACGAACACCCCAGTCCACATCGCCTTGAGGTAATCGGCTTTGTCGGTCTTGACCAAGTAGGCCGCGATGATCGCGACGACCAGCGACATCTCAAGGCCTTCACGTAACGTAATAAGTAGTGATGCTCCCATACCGGTCTATGTTAAGGACACTTAACACGATTTGCAACTCCGAACTCGTGTCGGATCTGGAGGTCTCCAAAGCCAACTCTGACACTGGTTCGCTAGGCAGCTTTTGCTACCTCTTGGGTGGTCGGGCCGCCTTCGATGTCGAGATTTGGCAGGAGCCGGTCGAGCCACTTCGGGAGCCACCAGTTGGGATCGCCGACCAGAGCCATAGTCGATGGCACGAGGACCATGCGTACGATGGTGGCATCGACCGCCACTGCGGTGGCGAGGCCGACGCCCATCATCTTGACCACCGGATCGTCGCTGGCGACGAAGCCAAGGAAGACACTGATCATGATGAGCGCTGCTGCGGTGATGACCTTGGCGGTAGCACCCAGGCCAACGACCACGCTGTCGATGTTGCTATGGCCCTTGTGGTATTCCTCGCGGATGCGGGAGAGGATGAACACCTCGTAGTCCATCGACAGTCCAAAGAGGATGGCGAACATCATCATCGGTACGAACGAAGCGATCGGGACGGTTTCTTCAAGCCCGATCAGCGAGAGCCCCCAGCCCCACTGGAACACCGCCACTACCACTCCATATGCAGCACCGATGGCGAGCAGGTTGAGCGCCGCGGCTTTGAGCGGAACTAGCAGCGAGCGAAATACCACCATCAACAAGATGAATGACATGCCGACGACTGCGGCGATAAACCAGGGCAGCCGGTCAGAGATTTTCTCGGACTGGTCGATGAATCCCGCGGTGGGGCCACCCACCAGTGCGGTTGCCTCGCTATCGGCGGTTGCTCCGGGAAGGGTTGTGTCGCGAAGTCGGTGAACCAGATCGCTGGTCGCTTCATCTTGGGGTGTGGTGGTGGGAATGGCGGTGATGATGGCGGTATCGCCTGCCTCGTTTATCTCGGGGGGAGAGACGGCTTGGATGCCGGGGTCGGCGCCAACCGCGCTCGCGATCTCATCGAGCACCGCCAAATCAGTCGACTGTTCAAGGTCGACCACCAATAGCAGCGGCCCGTTGAAACCGTCGCCGAAACCTTCGGCTAGTAGGTCGTATGCCCGACGGTGGGTAGTGCTGGTGGGGTCGGTTCCGGCGTCGGCCTGGCCTAACCGCATATCGAGGGTGGGGATGGCCAGCACTAACAAGATGACGGTGGCGGCGATACTCGACCGCCACGGGTGGTGTGCCACCCAATGTGCCCAGCGAACCCAGCCGCCGTGTTCAGCCAAATCTAATTCGTCGACTTCGTCAGCTGTATTGGCGATCTCTGCAGTCCGGTGGGTCAGACCACGATCCTTGCGGGCGAGTACCCGTTCTCCGGCGACTGCGAGCAGTGCCGGCAGAAACGAGATGGCAATGATCACCGCTACTGCCACCACGATCGATGCCGAATATCCGAGGGCGGCGACAAAGGGGATGCCCGCGAGTTGAAGACCGAGGATCGCAACTACAACGGTTCCGCCGGCAACCGCTACGGCCTGACCGGCGGTGGCGTTTGTGATCCCGATCGATTCCTCGTTGGGCATTCCGGCCTCGAGGTTGTCGCGGTGGCGACTGAGGATGAACAGCGCGTAGTCGATCCCGACGCCCAGCCCGATCATTGTTCCTAGGCGGGGAGCGACCGATGGGATGTCGATGAGCGATCCGAGTAGTCCCACGATCGATAGGCCAACCGCTAGACCAAGGATGGCCATAGCGAGGGGCAGGGCGGCCGAGTAGAAGCTACGGAAGGTTATGAACAGGATAATCATGGCGGCGATGATGCCGATGGCTTCGGCTGGCCCGGTGGTGCGCTCCTTGAGGATCGTGGGTAGCTCGCCCCCGAACTCGACCTGC
>CBERPN010000066.1:0-16396 GCA_965524675.1 uncultured bacterium | reverse complement strand
ATACTGAGCGGTTTCGCTAATGCAAAGACCGGACCAATCACTCGGAGCTCGGTACTCGCCAACGCGCGAAGCAATATCGGCCAGGGCTTCGCGGGCGTCGCCGACCACCGGCAATGCCAAGTGTTTCGTAGCGTCGAAACGCGCCGTATTGATCGCCACAATCTTCACCGCGGGATTGCGAAACACCGTCCAAGAACCGGTTGTGAAATCCTGAAGACGGGTGCCGACGGCCAGAACCACATCGGCTTGGGCGGCAAGTGCGTTGGCCGATGTGCAGCCCGTGACACCGATTGGTCCGGCATTGAGCGGATGGCTAGCTGGCAAGCAGGTCCGCCCAGCCACTGTCTCGACCACCGGGATGTTGTGCTTGTCGGCAAAGGCTGCGAGCTCGCTTTCGGCCAGCGACCAATGCACCCCGCCGCCCGCGATAATCAAGGGAGACTCCGCTTCGCCGAGGGCAGCGGCGGCCGCATCGAGTTCACGTTCATCGGCCCGGGGACGGCGAATTTGGTGGATCGTCTCGTCGAAGAAGCGCAGCGGATAATCATACGCCTCGGCCTGAACATCTTGGGGCAGTCCAATGAAGGCCGGGCCACAATCGGCCGGGTCGAGCATGGTGTTGACGGCATTGGGCAGCGACGACAGAACCTGACTCGGTCGGGTAAGGCGATCCCAATATCGCACCACTGGCCGGAAGCAGTCATTGACGGTGGTGGACGGCTCGCCGAATTGCTCGACCTGCTGAAGCACCGGATCGGGGATACGCGACTGGAAGGTATCGCCCGCCAACAGCAGCAGTGGAAGGCGGTTGGCCATCGCTACCCCGGCCGCGGTGACCATGTTGGTAGCGCCGGGGCCGATCGACGATGTCGCCACCATGATCTGGCGGCGCTTCGATGCCTTGGCAAAAGCGGTGGCGGCCAAGGCCATGCCTTGCTCATTTTGGCCGCGCCAGGTGGGAAGGACGTCTTGCGATTGCTCGAGTGCATGGCCGAGGCAGGTGACGTTCCCGTGGCCAAAGATGGCATAGACACCCGGAAAGAGCGGCCGCACAGCACCATCGATGATGGTCTTTTGTGCGACGAGGTATCTGACGATCGCCTGTGCTGTGGTGAGTCGAACGGTGTCCATTTCGCTATGCCTCTCGAATGCTCGAAACCGGTTCCCAGGTACCGGACTCCCATGACTTGATAAGCGCGGCCTGCACGCTTACATAGTCGATCGCTTCGCTGAACCCGGGTTGGTGCTGTTCTCCGCGCGCCACCGCCGAGAGGAACTCATGACCCTCGATAACCTTGAGATCCTCGTAGCCAATGGCATTGGCGTCGCCGGGCACGAAGTTGCCATGAAAGGGGTAGCGGTCGCCGCTGTACACGGTTTGGTAGCCATCGTGAAGCTCATCGTCGACCAAGAACAGTTTCATCTCGTTCATCGTCTCGAAGTTCCAGGCGATGGATCCCTTGGTTCCGTAGACTTCGAACGCCATTTGGCTTTGCGGTCCAATGATGCTGCGAGATGCCTCGAAGGTTCCCACCGATCCGTTAGCAAACTCGACCATCGCGCCCGCGTAATCCTCGTTGGTTACCGGCCCAGTGGGGTCGCCCGGCTCACCCTTGTCGTAGTGAGTGCCACCCGACTTCGGCAGCGGCCGCTCTGCGATGAAAGTGGCTTTGGTACCAATGACCCTCTCGACCGGACCGTTGAGCATGTGGGCCAAATCAACCGAATGCGACAAGATGTCGGTCGATACGCCATAGCCGGCTCCTTCGTGTTCGAAACGCCACGACAACAACCCCATTGGATCGGCTCCGTACATCGAAAAGAATCGGCCACGGTAATTGGTTATCTCGCCTAGACGGCCCTCGTCGATCAGCTGTTTGGCGTAGCGCACCAACGGTGCCCAGCGGTAGTTGTAGCCAACCCCGGTTATCACGCCCGCTGATCGGGCCGCTCTTTCGATAACCACTGTTTGCTCCGGGGTACCGCCAACCGGTTTCTCACAGAAAATGTGCTTGCCCGCTTGGGCTGCCGCGACACACATCTCGACATGCAGCATGTTGGGCGATGCCACCGTCACGACGTCGACATCGCGGTGGTCGATGACTTGTTGCCAGTCGCGGGTTGCCTCTCGAAATCCGAAGGAGCGAATAGCCTCGACGTTTCGCTCGGCCAAACTGTCGCCACAGATCACAAGGTTGGGCTCGAAGTCTCTGTCGGGGAACAGCGAAGGAATTCGAGCGTAGCTACGACTGTGGGCCTGACCCATCCAGCCAAACCCGATGACACCGATACCAAGTTTTTTTATCACAGGTCGAGAACCTCTGGGTTCAGCAGCTCGGATGGTCGCTCGCCCGCCATGCCAGTGAGTGCCTGTTGTACGGCCATGTCGTACATCCGAACCTTTCCAGCGGTGGTGGACGACGCTATGTGCGGTGTGACGATGACATTTTCATCGAGCAGCAACGGATGGTCGGCGGGCAAGGGTTCGGGAACGGTAACGTCTAGCCCCGCGACCGAGATCTGTTCAGAGTCGAGTGCCGCCACCAACGCGTCTTGGTCGACCAAGCCACCGCGTGCAACGTTGACAAACACCGCGCCAGGCTTCATCGCCGCAAAGCTTTGATGGTTCATCATGTGCTCGGTGTCGTCGTCGAGCGGGCAGTGCAGCGTCAGGACGTCGCAACGCGGCAGCAGCTCCTCGAACGGAACATGAGTAATACCGAGCCCTCGATGGTCCACGTACGGATCGCAGATCAGGACGTTCATGCCGAGCGCTCTGGCTACCGGCACTACCCTCTTGCCGATCCGTCCATAGCCGACTACCCCAAGGGTCAATCCGTCGAGTTCGATGCCAGTGTTGTCGACCACGAAATTGCCAAGCTGCTCGCGCAGTCGACGCTGCGCGTTCGGAACTCTTTTGGCCGCGTTCAGCATCAGGGTGATGGCGTGTTCGGCGGTTGACACCGTCGGGCCATCGGGTGCATTTGCAAACAGGATTCCCCGTTCGGTGCAGGCCGCGATGTCGACCATGTCGACCCCGATTCCCGATCGTGCGAGCACCCGCAGGTTGGGAGCGTTGGTGTCAAAGAATTCGGCGGTCCATTGGTAGCCGGCTCCTGCGATTGCCCCCGTAGCCGAAGTGAGTTCGTCGAGTTCGGGCCCTGTCGGCCTCGCTACGCCCTCCAAGAGATGCATCTGTTGGAACTCGATGCCCCGTTCGAACCAGAGTTCTGGAAGCGTGGATTCGCTGGTCATTTCGCGATGACGCCTCGTGCATTTGTCATTGGGCTGCGCTGATCTTGTGGCATACCTTCCCAGGTGTCGCGAACCCAATGGTGGGTCGGGTCATCGCAGAAGGCCATACTTCGCTCACCGCTCGGGCCAGCCAGAATGTTGAGGTAATACATCGTGTAGCCAGGTGCAGCAATGCACGGTCCGTGATATCCCCGCGGTACTAAGAAGGCATCGCCGTCGGCGACGACTACGTTCTCATCGATTTCGGCCGCATCGTTAGGCCCGGTGTAGGTGCGATGCATCCCGAAGCCGTCGACCGAGTACTCAGTGGTACCCGCTGTGCCGATGCGGAAGTAATAGATCTCCTCATTGTTCACCTCGCACTCAGGCGAGTCGTCGTGTTTGTGGGGAGGGTATGAGCTCCAGTTGCCGTCGGGGGTGAGCAACTCGCAGCACATCAAGCGATCGGCGTGGCCCCAAACAGATGGCGTAAGAAAGTTGGTTACCTGACGAGTTGCCGGACCGCCGCCGCGGGTCTCGACCTCGACGTTCTCGGCCGGGCCGTATTTGGGAGAGAGCTTTACGCGAGCTTTGGCCATGCATAGCGCTACCTCGGCCCCATCGGCGCTCGCAATCTCGAACTCAGAATCACGCGGTACATAGGCAAAGTCGGTCACCCGAGAAAAGACTGTCTCGCGTCCTTCGAGTTCGAAGTGCTCGCCCTCGCAATCGACGGTCATCCCGGCACCGCTCAGCGGCAATATGGCCATCTCGAACTCGCCGGTTTGCACGATTCGAGTGACTCCGGCTTCGAGTTTGAGGACTCGTAGACCGGAATAGTTCCACCCTGCCTGCTCGGGGGTTAGGTGAATCGGGTCGGATCCGTCACTGAGCGATCCGGCCGGTTGATGCAGTTTGGTATTGGTCATCGGTTCTCCAGAAATTCGTCCATGTCTTGGTTAGTGGGCATATCGTCGGCGCACATCATTCGACCAGCGACGATGGCCCCCGCAGCATTGCCGCGTTTCACCGCTTCGGAAAGGGCCATCCCGCAGATCAGGGCATGTACGAAGGCACCGCCAAACGCATCGCCCGCCCCCAAGCCACAGACCACCTCGACACGGTAGGGGGGAATCGATTCCCGCTGTCCATCGGCGGTGGCCAACAGCACGCCCTGTTCTCCCAGCTTGACGATGGCGGCCGATAGGCCGTGTTCGAGTAGCGCATCGGCAGCCCGATCAGGGTCGATCTCACCGACTGCCATCTCGCATTCGGTGCGGTTACCTATTGCGATGGTGGCGTGTTGAAGCATCGGCTCGACAGCTGATCGGGCTTGGCTCATCGACTCCCAAAACATTGGACGCCAATCGAGGTCGAGCACGGTGTGTTCGCGACGGCGACGTTCTTCGAGAAGCACCCGCACGGTGGTGGCACTCGGCTCATCGTGAAATCGCGACGCTGGTACCCAAAACACATCGACGTCGCGCACGACGTCGAGATCGAAGTCAGCGACTTCAATATTCATGTCGGGGGCCTTGGGTTCGCGATAAAAAATGATGGTTGGGTCGCCCGGCGGGTTGAGTTCGGCGAAAGCCAAGGGTGTACCTAGATCGGGATCGATCCCGACAAAGCGGGTATCGACGGCAAAGGTGTTCTCGAGCGCATGACGTACGTAGGCACCGAAGGCATCGTCACCAACCTTGGTGGCTACCGCACTGCGAACACCTAACCGGGCAGCCGCCACCGCCACATTGGTGGCGGTGCCGCCCACCGACTTCTGAAATGAGGTCACATCGTTCAGAGAAACGTTTGGCTGTTGCGCATATAGATCGACACTCACCCGACCAACGGTCAACAACTGAAGATCGGTCATCGAGGCTGCTCGGGATCGAAGCGGTCTAGTTCTGTGAGGAATACGTCGAGCTCCTCCTGAGCGATAGCAACGATGTGAGCATCGGTGGGAAAGTTACCGCTAGCAACATCAGCGTGGTATTCGCCAAACGCAGCAACACGTTCGGCTTGAATCTGCTCGAGCTCCGCGTTTAGATCGCGGTACCGTTTGGCGTGGCGGGGCATCTGCCCGCTGTTGGTTCCGAGGATGTCGGTCGAGAACAGGTACTGAGCGTCGCAACCAGAGCCCGACCCCATCGAGATCATGAACAACGAGGTGCGTTCGCAGATCGCGCTAGCTACCGCAGCTGGAACAACCTCGATTTCGGCGGCAAAGGCTCCCGCGTCCTCAAGCTCTTTCACATGGCGAAACACCTGCATCGCCGAAGTTGCTGTCTTACCAACCGCCTTGAATCCACCTGTCCACGTACGCCGGGGTGGAATCAGGCCAACATGGGATACCACCGGGATCCCTTCGTCTCGCATCCGGCGGATGGTTTCAAGACTTGAAGCGCTCCAAACTGCGTCCGCGCCAAGCGCTAGGGCAGCAAAACCAGCCCGTAGATAGTCATCGGTAGTGACCACCGTGCCGTACTCAAGTCCGACGACCATGAACGCTGTAGGTGCCGCCTCACGAACGTCCGGACTCATCAGGAAGTCCTGAACTGTCACGATGTCGATACCCGCCTTTTCGGCAGCCGCCGCTTCGACAATGCTGTCGACATAGACATTGCTCAACTGTCGGGTTCCGCGACCCGCAAGAAGATCGGCAACTGTCGGCCGAGTCGGAGTCATCGATCCTGCTCGCCGCCGACAAACAACCTGACCCGGCCATTCTCGATTCGAACCTCGTGGGTAGAAAGGGCTTCACACACAGGTGCGCGGGTCGGCTCACCCGAAGCGATATCGAAGCGACCGTTGTGCTTCGGACACTCAATCTGTCCGTCGATTATTAGACCGTCGCCCAAATGCACACGTCGGCTATGGGTGCAGATTCCGTCGGTGGCGTAGAACTGACCGGCCACTACGTACAGCGCATAAGTCGATTCTGCGACATCGACCCGCCCGACCGAACCTTCGCTAAATCCGTCGACAGATCCCAAGTCGGCCCATCCGTCGTCGACAGCGTGTACGGGCAACGACTCGGCGATTGCCGATATCGACCCGCCCTTCGAGGGCGGATAGTCGGCGCCGTCGAAGCGGCCCTGCAACTCGAAACTGGGATCGTGCCGCTGCCGATTGAGAGTCTGAAAGATCTCGCGGTAGGCGGCCAAGGTGGATGGCGATGGCGTGGGCAGATCGTGCTTGATCTCGGTGTGCAAGCTCGACAGGTTCGGATACGGAACAGTTGGGAACATGTGGTGTTCGATGTGGTAGTTCATGTTGAGGTACAGAAATCTAAACACCGGATTCATATACACCGTGCGGCTGTTGAGACGATGATCGAGTACGTCTTCCTGCAGTCCCGCATGTTGAGTAGTTCCGAAAAATAGAACCAGCCAGAACCCATAAAACGTCGGCAATCCGACGTACAGCAGCGGCACGATACTGCGGGTCGCGGCCGACAGCACTACAACCATTAGCAGCATGGCGACATAGGCCCGACCTTCGACGACTACCTTGTGCCGCTCGGATTCGGGGATGTAGCTGAGGTCGGCAGCGGAGATCTTGCCGAACGCGTGGCGAACGGTGCGCCTCAGGCCAAAAGTGCCAGCCTTGAGGTTAAAGATGTTGAGACCGTAGTTAAAAAATGAAGGTGGCCGGGGAAAGATGATCTCGGGGTCGCGGCCAACCACGATCGTGTCGGAATGATGGCGCACGTGCGACCATCGCCAAACTGTCGGGTCGCGAAGCAACATGAACGAAGCCATGTAGTAGACGACGGTGTTGAGCCAGCCGGTGCGAAACGCTGTGCCATGGCTACATTCATGCCAGCGCGAATCGGCGGCCCCGCCCCACAATGCCCCATAGACGGCGAAGGCGGGGATAGCCCACCAGCTTCCCAGTGAAGCAAACCCGAGGAGCCCTGCGGCAACTATCAAGAGCAGCCATAGGCCGATGTCGACGATCGCTCGACCGTCGCTGCGGGCCATCAACTCCTTCAGCCGCGCGGGATCGACCGCTGATGTATACCAATCGGCTTCGGTGAGCCCTCGATCGATGGCGCGCTTTGTTTCTGGCCCAGCCAATCCGTAGTCGCGAGCGAGAACCGAGGTCACTGTTAGCTACGTCACGTTCTCGAGTTCGTGCTCGAGCTGAGCCAATTCGGCTCCACCAGCCATCATCGAGATCAGCTCTTCGCGGCTGATCTCGTCTTTGGCGAAGTTGCCCATTGATTTGCCGCGGTTCAATATCATGAACCGGTCGCCAACCGGCCATGCGTGATGTGGATTGTGGGTAATAAAGATCACCCCAAGGCCGCGTTTCGCGGCCGCGAGGATGTACTTGAGCACCACCCCGCTCTGCTTTACCCCAAGCGCGGAGGTTGGCTCGTCGAGGATTAGAACCTTGGCGCCGAAGTACACGGCTCGGGCAATGGCGACCGATTGGCGCTCGCCGCCCGACAGGGTTCCGACCGGCTGCTCGGTGTCGCGAATGTCGATGCCCATCTTGGCCATCTCTTCTTTGGAGATCGCTTTGGCCCGAGCCTTGTCGACCCAGCGAAGCGGCCAAACACCTTGGGTTGGTTCGGCGCCGAGAAAGAAATTGCGCCAGACCGACATGAGCGGCACCATCGCTAAATCCTGGTAGACAGCCGCAATTCCGCTATCGAGCGCCTCGCGTGGCGAAGCGAACTTTTTCTCTTCCCCTGCGAGCAACATCTCGCCCTCGTCGTGTTGGTGTACGCCCGCCAGAATCTTGATGAACGTGGACTTACCTGCACCGTTGTCGCCGAGCACGCAAGTAACTTCGCCCGCGTTCACAGTGGTGGTGACACCTTCGAGCGCGATGATGTTCCCGTAGAACTTGCCGATGTTGTTCAGCTCAATCAGTGAACTGCTCATTGTTGCGTTCGACCTACTTTCTGCTCTTGACGATCTCTTGGGTCAGTATGGAGTTCGCTCATCGTGCCGACTCAGCTTTTGAACGGATGAAGTTGTTCCCAATTACGGCGACTAGCAGGATTAGCCCGAGAAAGGCGAAACGCCAGTCTGAGTTCCAGCGAGCGGCCGGAATGCCTTGTTTGGACATCGCCATGATTATCGCCCCAATGGCTGCGCCGAACGCCGAGCCGTAGCCCCCTGTTAGTAAGGTGCCACCCACCACCGCAGCGATGATGTACTCGAACTCAAGGCCGTTGCCGGTTCCTGATTGCAGCGTGTTCAGACGGAAGGCGAGCAGCAACCCCACTAGCCATGCTGCTACCGAAACGATCATGAACAGCTGAGTCTTTGTTCGGGCGGCGGGGACGCCGATCTGGCGGGCGGCTTGCTTGTTGCCGCCCACGGCAAATATCCAGCTACCAAACTTTGTGCGGGAGAGTAGCCAGGTGGCCATCGCCGTCACCCCGATAAACCACACCGAACTCATGCGGAACTGGGCCGGCGGAATACCGGCCGCGATCTCTTCGGCTGTGGTATAGAGAAGACGGACCAACACCCCAATCGCGATGGCCGACATTCCGACCGCGGCCAACAGCGACCCAACGCGGTCGGCCTTAGCATCGGGAGACCGTCGCTGAGCGTATGCCGACGTCATGATCGCCCACGAGAACAGCACGAACGCTGCCACCATCAAGATGGTGAAACCCTCGCTACGAAATTTCTTTGACGAAGACTCATTGCGAATGAACCACGCCAATATCGCTACCACCGCAGCGGCGATCACCAAGACGAACGAGCGCGTGGCGGCCGAGATCCGACCGGCACGCGAAGCTGCGATTGCCAGGGAGACGACTGCAAAGAGGGCGGCGCTCAGAAAGAGGATTGCTCGCAGGCCTTGCTCGGTGGCCATGAACATGAACGAGTACATGCCCAGAGCCGCCGCTACCCCGGTGAACACGCCTTTGAGAGCCAGCGGCGGCGAGATACCAGTCGGGCCAGGGTTTCGAAGGGTTGACGCAACCCCGAGGACTCCGGCGGCGGCAACGATCAACCATTGCCAGAAACCATTGGTCAGCTCGATCAACGTTTCCTGGGAGTCAACGTCGAGCAGCAACGCGAACCCAATCGCCGCCCCAAGGCCGACCAGCCCGGCAACTAGCGGACCAATCACCCGGGAATCGAGCGAGAGCGGACCTGCGGTGTCGAGTCGTTCGTAGCGCCAAAGCCCTAGACCGAAGAAGCCGACGACGATCGAAATCCAAATGATCAGGCCAGCAATCGTATTGGCACCTACACCATCGGTGCCGTGCATCGTCAAGACACCTGCAATTCCGCCGGCGACGCCCGCCATGAATACAGCAAGGCCGGCCGGGTTTAGCGACCCGCGTCGTACGAAGTTCGCCTCGTGTATTGCGATGGCCAGCAAACTCAAACCACCGAGTATGGCAACTGTGTAAATCAGGTCGCGTGCGCCGAACTGATGATTATTGCGACCCCACGTGGCATCGAATATCGGCCTCCAGAAGTCGTAGCCCGCACCTTCATCAATCCGGCCCACCGAGATGTTGTCGATAGTGAGTTTAGAGAAACCGAGCTTGAACCCTCGCAGGATGAAGAAGGTAGCGAGAGTGACGATAAAGCTGGGGAGCGAAGTTCGTTCGACCATGGTTCCGTTGAACCAGCCAAGGCCAAGTGCCGCCACGAACGATATTGGTATGGCAATCCAGAGGCTCAACCCAGCCCCACCTATCTCGCCAATGTCCTTCACCAACAGGATTGTGATGATGCCAAGAGTTCCGGTAGCGGCTCCGGACGAGAGATCGAATTCACCGCCGATCATCAGCAGTGCGACCGCCACCGCCATGATCCCTAACGTGGCGGAAACGTCGAGAATCGTGGCCGTGCCGCCCGCATTCCCAAACGTTGCTGTCACCGCCCAGAAAAACATCCAAATGGCCGCGGCACCGATGACCGCACCTACTTCTGGTCGTATCAGCAGGCGCTGGAAGACCCCTCGGTAAGCGAGCCGCTCATCTTGGTCAGCGGCCGAGCTACTGGACTCAACTTCACCAGCCTGCGGCGCAGTCGTCGTGTCGTCATTCATGTATTCCCCCTACGTCTTGGCTTTCGCACACCCATCATGGCCGCAAGGCTGCGTGCCGGCTGAACTCAGCCTGACACGCAACCAGCTACGAGCTACTCAGGCCGTTGGTCAGAACCAAGACCGGGGCGGGCGATTCGCCCGCCCCGGCTTCGTTCTTTTCAGGACTTCGATGGCTATGCCATCTCAGCCTTGGTCGTCATGTTCGACGATCGGATACTTAGCGAGTGCCCTGTTCGACGAGTGCCTTCACGCTCGCCGCATTTTCCGGAGTTACGAATCCCGGACCGGTGAGGATCGGTAGACCGCCACCAAGGGTGTTTGCGTTAGTGACCTCAAGGAACATCAAGATGATCGGCATGTAGCCCTGGAGGTACTGCTGCTGATCAACGGTAAACGCAACCTGGCCGCCCTCGATCGAGTCGATGAGTTCGGGGGTAATGTCAAAGCCGCCGACGAAGAAGTCAGAACCTGGGTTCTTGCCAAGAGCATCAGAGGCACGCAGACCCGACATGGCGATAACCGGACCGACACCTAGGAATCCATCGATGTCAGTATCGGCCGACAGGGCTGCGTTGATGGCAGCTTCCTGAGCGGTCTGATCGGCATCGAGGCCCATGAATGATGCAACAACTTCGCCATTGAAGGTTTCAGCAAGACCGTCGCAACGCTCGGTAAGAGCAACGTTGTCTTGCTCCTGGATTCCACAGAGAATCTTGGTGGCACCCAAATCGTTGAAACGGTTACCAGCACCGTTACCAGCAATAATCTCGGTCTGACCAACGTGTGTGGTTGCACCAATGCTCTGGTAGTCATTCACACCTGAGTTGATGGTGTACACCGGAATTCCGGCTTCAACCGCGGCGGTTAGGCCCGGAATTAGCTGATCGGGGCTGGGCAACGATGCGGCGATGCCGTCGGCGCCCGCCGCAACAGCGGCATCGATGTCGGTTGCCTGCACGGCTGGATCGTTGTTGGACCCTTGCCACACGAGTTCAACGCCAACGTCGGCGGCGGCTGCTTCAGCACCACGCTTTAGAACTGACCAGAACGGTCCGTCGTCGGAGTGGGTGATCATGTAGAAGGTCAGGTCGCTGCCCTGGGTGACATCGACCTCGTCGCTGTCGTCGGCGTCGTCATCATCATCTGGGGCATCATCGTCGCCACCGTCATCATCTGCCGGGGCATCATCGTCGCCACCGTCATCATCTGTGGTGTCGGTGCTGTCGTCGCCACCGCCAGCGGTGTTGTCGTCATCGCTGCCACACGATGCCGCAAACAATGCAAACACGACTAGCAAAAGTGTTAGCCACTTTATTCGTTTCATAGTCCCCTCCTAGGTGGGATTACTTCGTACCGGTCTGCCATTTGGGCAGATTCCGGAGGTATTCGACGCTCGTTTGAACGCCGAGAATTGGGCCTTCGCCAGCTTCGGGTAAGTCGCCGGTGATAGCTACGTCCTGTTCTATTACATACCAACCATCAAAGCCCGTCGATTCCAGCGCTTCAACGATTTTGTCTAGAGCGATATCGCCGCCGCCGAGGCTGCAGAACATGCCCTGTCGAACCCCGTCGAGGATACTCATTCTGCCCTCGAGAACTTTGACTGCTTTCTGCAGATGAACATCTTTTAGGTGGACATGTCGGATTCGATCAGCGTAGTCGTGCACGAACTGCAAAGGGTCGTAGCCCCCGATCGCGAGGTGGCCGGTGTCTAGAGTCCATCCGGTTGTGGAGTGATCGAGCACCCGCTGCACCTCCTGCGACGACTCTAAGACGGTTCCGAGATGCGGGTGAATCGCCTGCTTCAGATCATGTGCCTCGCAAATTGCGTCGACGCGGTCCAACATCTGATATAAGTGCCGCCATTGTTCTTCGGAGAGCGGTGCTTTGCGAGCCCACTCCCAGGTAGTGACCGCTGCGGTAATGAACACCCCTCCCCCAACGGCTTGGATAAGGCTGGCCATCCTCGTGGCTTCGGCGATGCAGTGTTGGGCCTCGGCTTGGTCATGGAGCACCAGCGAGACAAAGCCGCCGACCAACGACAATCGATGGCTTCGGAGCAGTTCGACTAGCTCGTTCGGCTGTTCGGGCAGGTAGCCAATAGCGCCCAATTCGGTGGCGGCGAAGCCAAGCTCGGCCATCTCTTTGAGGACTCGCTCGCGAGGAAGCTGTTCGCCCCATCCCGGTACTTCGCAAATCCCCCACGAGATCGGAGCGGCAGCAAGATGATGGAGCGGCAGAGTCGCCAGAGCAGTCGACATTAGGACCGCGACGCCATGGGTTCTGTGTCGGTTAAAGACTCGATCATCTACCGTGGACCTTACGTTTGGAGCGCTCTAAACCCTTCCATCTGGTCGCGTCTCTGTCAAGACCCCCGGGCCGCCGGTGACAGCGCGAGCCCCGAACAAGAGGCGCTAGTGTCGCGCTTACTCATGAAAAAACCGACGCTGCAAGATGTCGCTGACCGCGCATCTGTCTCTCGTGCGCTGGTCTCGCTAGTAATGCGCGATGCGCCTCATGTCAGCGACGAGCGTCGCCAGCGCGTGCTTCACGCCGCTGATGATCTTGGATACCGGCCGAACGTGTTGGCAAGAAACTTAGCCACGGGGAGATCGCGAACAATCGGTGTGGTGGTTAACGACTTACAGAATCCCTTCTTCGCTGAGGCTCTTGAAGGCGTCGAACAAGCCGCAGCGGACGCTGGCTACCAGGTGTTATTCGCAAACGGCGGCAGACGAGCCGACCGCGAGCGTGAGGCCGCCGAGACGTTCCTAGAACTACGCAACGACGGCATCATCCTGCTCGGGCCAAGAATGAATGCCAAAGCGATCATGGCTACTTGCGAAGGTGCTCCCACGGTATTGGTTGGCAGGCCCTCAAGGTCGAAGCTGGTCGACTCGATAAACAACAACGAGCGGATGGGATCGGGCCTGGCGGTGCGCCACCTTCACGAGCTCGGCCATACGCGAATAACCCACATCGACGGCGGGGCAGGCGCCGGTGCTCAACCCCGGCGAAAAGGCTACGAGGCGGCGATGACATCGCTGGACCTTAGCGAGCACATCCGAGTGATACCGGGCGACTTTACCGAGGCCGCGGGAGCAAAGGCTGCCGAACAGATCTTGACCGAAGCACGATCGACTACCGCAATCTTCGCAGCGAACGATCTGATCGCGGCCGGAGCGCGAGACAGCCTGGAATCGGCCGGGGTAGCCGTACCTGCCGAGGTCTCCATCATTGGCTACGACAACTCCGCATTTACAGCAATGCGTCACGTCTCGATGTCGACGATCGGCCAACCAATGTTCGAGATGGGGAGCAGAGCGCTCCAACTCTTACTCGAGCGCCTCGAGGATGGCCGCTCAGAAGCAGTGCACGAGATAATCAACCCAGTCCTAGTGGCCAGAGAAACAACCTCAAAAGCTCCAACCTAAACCCTGTGCCTAGCGGCGCTTCGGGTCGCTTGGGGTCTCCAAGCGCGCACGCCCCGGAAACACTGCGCCGTTGGCGGCCCTGCATCTGTTGGCGCTCAGCGTTGTTTCGGGTCTCCGAGCTTGCACATACCCGTCAGAGTGCAAACTTTGCTGTTGTACGTAGCCGCGCCTAAAACCCTCTTGGTCGAACCAGCCATGTTGGGCGGGGCCGGAAAACTGCACTCCGTGCAGGCCGTTCAGGCCACGGAGACCGCCGCAGCGCCCCGGAAACAAGCTTGGGTATCGAAAGCGCTGTAAGGCGGAGGGCGCCAGCCCGTAGCCTGAGCCCCGCGGCCTGCGTGACCGGGGAACGCTCAGGAAAGGGCAGCCGAAGGCGGAGAAAAGGTTACAGAGCGAAGCGGTACACGTTGGTTTCTCGCTTTTCGAAACCGATCTTCTGGTAGAGGCGGTTAGCTACCTCTCGGCTCGGACGTGAAGTCAGATCAACCGTCTTGGCACCGACAGCACGTGCATGTTCCAGGGCAGCCTCGCTGAGCGTGCGGCCGACCCCTTTTCCCCTGGCTGATTCGTCAACCACGACGTCTTCGATCCACGCCCTAAGTCCAGTCGGGATTCGAAATAACGCCAGCGTGAGGCTTCCGACAATCGTCTTACCCTCGCGCGCTACCAAGAATATGGTTGCAGGGCTGTCCGCTATCGCCTTCAGTTCTTCGAGCGTTGGCGGCGGGTTCGACTTCGACAGCTGCGGGATAAGACGATCAAACGCAGCGACAATGTCCCCGTCGATCTCAGTAACTTCTTCTACGACGATCAAAGGGAACTCTCGCTTCTCTCGGTTGACATGAGCCATCCGGCCTATGCCGCTAACCAGCTCAAGCCTATCGACCGAAACCCTCCAGCTCTTGAGAGAACTTTAGGTAGAGGGATTTGCAAGCGATCGATATGGAAAGATCGAAGCGCTCTTTGAGTCATTCCGGGCAGCCACGCCGCTACCCTCGCACCGTGTCGACCTACCCCGGGCCGTTTGTGCAACTCGATTCCGAACCCTCTTTGAAAGCCCCTGTTCTCATCGCGGCTTTCGAAGGATGGAATGATGCTGGCGATGCTGCCTCAATAGCAGCCAGGTATCTTCGCGACAGCTGGGGTGGCGATCCGCTCGGTGCAATCGACCCCGAAGAGTTCTACGACTTCTCGACCACCCGACCGTGGGTGACCATCGGCGAGGATCGCAAGCGCCGAATCGACTGGCCTGAGACTCACCTCTGGTCGGGGTCGATCGACTCCGAGCGCGACGCCATCGTGGTCCTTGGTTCCGAGCCGCAGTTGCGCTGGCGAACCTTCTGTCAGCAGGTCCTCAGTGTTGCTGATCGCTTTGAGGTTGAGCGGGTCATCACCCTTGGTGCATTGCTCACCGATGCACCACACTCTCGTCCGACTCCGGTCTTCGGGTCATCCGATAACCTCGAGGTGGCAGAGGAATTCGGGCTAGAGGTTTCGCAGTATGAGGGGCCGACCGGCATCGTCGGCATCCTCAATGCCGAGTGCAGCCAGGCAGGGCTCGATGTCATGAGTCTGTGGGCTGCGGTGCCCTCGTACCTTCCTGGCGTCGCATCGCCCAAGGCCGCCAAGGCACTCGTCGATCGACTGTCGCCGATTCTCAACACGGTCGTCGATACTGCCGATCTCGACGCCGGCGCGACAGCGTACGTCCGCCAAGCCGACGCGCTAGTAGCCGAAGACGACGACACAGCAAACTACGTCATCCAACTCGAAGAGCATCACGATGCCGAGGACGGACTCAGCCAAGTCGACCCTCAAGCCATGGTCGCCGAACTAGAACAGTTCTTGAAGAACCAAGAGAGCTAGAGGCTAGTTTACTACCAGCCGCAATCGCCGTTCGCTTCGCGCACTAACCACATGCAGCGCTGACGCGCTCCCTGCGCGTGGGGCCTCGATGCGCGCTGCAGATGCTGGCGCCTTACCCGGTCGCTCGTCACTCGCTCCTCGGCTCTAGTATTGCTTTAGCGCCACGCCAGCACCAGCTCGGACGCCGTCCCCGGTGTCCGATACGTTTCTAATTCCTGGCGACAAAGCCAACAGGGCGATCGCACACCCAGGATTTAGAGGCGTGTCTGACACCACCCACCCGACGATGAGCAAACCATTAAAGACGCTTTGATTAGGGACGTGCCTGACACCAATGACCAGTGTCTGCAGGGTTTCTCGTGCCCTCCAGGGTGGCTGGCTCTCAGCTTGGACCTTGCCGCGCCGCTCGCGCTGTTGGTCGTGCTGGGTTTTTGGGCGGGGCCTGATCACTGGCTTCCAGCCGGGCCGTTACCACGGAGGCGCCACAGCGCCCCGACCATCCGTTGATTAGGGCGTGCCTGACACCAAAGACCAAATTACTGTTGACAGGCCCGGTGACCGCTTATTTGGCCAGCAATTTCGAGAAGCAACCTTGAGCAACAACGACGCTGTAAGGCGAAGGGCGCTAGCCCGCAGCCTGAGCCCCACGGCCTGCGTGACCGGGGAATCGCCAGGCAACGACGCGAAGCGCCGGAGCCGAAGGCGGAGATAGACAGGATTTAGTAGCCCGCCGCGCTAGCAAGGGCGAGTTTGCTGGTCTTGTGGCATAGCGAAGCGCCGGAGCCGAAGGCGGAGATAGACAGGATTTAGTAGCCCGCCGCGCT
>CBERPN010000065.1:0-16437 GCA_965524675.1 uncultured bacterium | reverse complement strand
AGCCCGATTTCGCTGAGCAGCGAGCGCGCCACTTCGGGATCGTGCGGTTTTTGACCCTGCTCGTGGAGCGCTCTACCAGCCCTTTCGTACCAGGCGTCGAGAACGTCCATGCCCTGACGACGCAGCAGTGCACCGATGCGCATCATCGACCAGCCGTAGGACCATTCGCGCTCCCACGGGTGTTTCTTGCCGTCGACGCGGTTGACCTCCTCCAAGCTGAAGAACTTCCAGTTGATGACGATGCCGTTTTGGGCGCGAACATTTCGGATCCACTTCGATGTTTGATAGGCGTACGGGCAGAGCAGATCGAAGTGAAAGTCGACCGTCGAGGTATCTGGGTGGGTCACGTAGCGCTCCTTTACTCAAGCTATTTCGAGGCCATTCGGTCGAGGTATCGCTTGGCGCTCGCCTTGCCTTCGGTGTCGCGTAGGCCTGCCATGAGACCGTCGGCATCGGACCAAGCGTTGCTGACTCCTACCATCTGAGCGGTTACTGCATTGGTGTGTGCCTTGGTGGCGGTGAGGGCATACAGGGGCTTTGAGGCGAGCGTCTCAACTAGCTCGGCAACGGCCTGGTCGAGTTGGTCGGCGGGTACCACTCGATTGAGAAAGCCTGCCGCTTTGGCCTCGGAAGCGTCGAAGGGTCGACACGTCATTACCAGCTCCTTGGTGAGCGCCGGGCCGATCTCGCGCACTAGCCGAGGAATTCCGCCCCACGCTAACGGAATCCCCAGATCGACCTCAGGAATGCTGAACATGGCGTTGTCGGCAGCTAGGCGAAGGTCACATGCGGCGGCCACAACGAGCCCACCGCCGACGCACCAACCGTGAATCTTGGCCACGGCGATAGCTTTCATTGCCTCAAGGGCGTCGGCCATGCGGCGGCCAGCATCGCCAGCGTTGCGGGGAAACGGTGCGTTAGCGCTCGACGCGAAGGCCGAAACGTCGGCTCCGGCGCTAAATGCTCTGCCAGCACCGCTCACGGTGACAACTTTTACATTGAGACAAGTGTCGACGTGCTGCGCGGCGGTGGCTAGCTCTTCCAAGGCTTGAGTGCTTAGCGGATTGAGCTTCTTGGGTTGGTTGAGCAGTATCGTCGCGGTGTCGCCATTCACCTTGAGTTCGAGTGTTTCAAAGTCCATGAACGTCGACCTTAGTGGTACGTCTTCAAAACACTAACGTCGCCTCCTCGCACCTCGCCGCCGCTGGCTGCGTCCTCGTCCTTGGCCTACGCTCAGGAGTAGGCCCTCGTCCTGCAGCTCTCCCGAAGGGGAGCCCCTGGCCAGCAACGCCGAAGGCACGACGATCCACCATCACTATTTCAAAGACGCACCACTAGCCCATCCTGTAGCAGCTGCCGAAACCACCAATTATAGAAAGCTGGCAATTTAGAGTGACGATGTGGGCGAAGGATTACATCTCGGCACTCGATCATGTCTTTAGCGAGCACGCCGACGCCGATCGGGGCGCCAAGATGAGCGGCTACATGAAGGGCCATTTCGAATTTTTCGGGGTCATGGCCGGGCCGCGCCGGGAGCTAGCGCGCGATGCTCGGCACGCCCTGGGAAAACCCGAGCCCGGCGATGTGCTGAGTTTCGCTGAGCTGGCCTGGAGCTGTCCGGAACGCGAGCTGCAGTACGTCGCGGTCGACGAGCTATCGAGGATTGTTCGAAAGCTCGACGCTTCGGATTTGGCAGCGGTGCGGGCGCTGATCGTTTCAAAGAGTTGGTGGGATACCGTCGACGCGCTCGCTAGCCACGCCGTGGGTGGATTGGTTCGCGATCACGACGAACTTGTCGCCACGATGGACCTTTGGATACAAGACGACGATATGTGGGTGGCGAGATCTGCCTTGCTTCACCAGCTCAGATTCGGCGAGTCGACCGACGAGGAACGGCTCTTTGGCTACTGCGAGATCCAGGCTTCGCACCCCGATTTCTTTATCCGCAAGGCAATTGGCTGGGCGTTACGCCAACATGCGCGTCACGCCCCCGACAGTGTCCGTCAGTTCCTCGACCGCGTAGCCAGCGACCTCTCGCCCCTATCGATCCGCGAAGCCAGCAAACACCTCTAACCCACCCCCCCGACCCCGTGTCAGATCTGGCGGCTGGGACAGCCAGATCTGACACGAGTTCGGAAGGCGGGGTTAGGTTGGGACGTCTTCGCCTACGGGCTTGCCGTCGATGATCTGGTCTAGGTATTCGCTCATACCAATCCCGGTTAGTTCCTCGCCGTTTCGGACGCACTTGTACTCGGTCATGGCCTCGGTGATGCGTGTGAACAGCTCGGTGCCGTCGGGCGACTTACGGCGGTTTCGCAGTGGAATCAGCGACAACACCTCGCCGGTTACCTCGTATTCGGTGCCGGTTTCAGACAACGCCCAACAACGCATTGCTGTCTGGTGGTAGCGCTCGTCGAAGTCGCTCTCGATCGAGCAGTCGACGATCTTGTGGTAGCTGCCGCCTTCGAGCACCATGCCGCCTCGCCGGTTGCCGATAATCGATAGCATCATTGCAAAGTCTTCGGTGAACGCCATTGGAAGCCAGCGATACCAAGAAATGGCCTGCCAATAACGCGGCCCCCACGACTTGTCGCGTAACCCCAACCCATCGAGAGCTAGGACTTCATCGCCCACCCGTATCGTGCCTTGCGATCGCGTATGTTGTTCATAGTGGGCTTTCGCGAACGATTTCTCGGCGACCTGTTCGATGTCGGAGCCGTCGGCGTTCACAGGTCGGCCGCCGTACATCGGCGAAACCCCAAACATGTCGAGCTCGACCGAGCACGGCTCGTGCGGGTTGTCGCTAAACGCCTGGCGAGGATTGCTCATCTGCTCGGGCTCATCGAGCACCACAACATTGCCCTCATAGGTCACCCGAAGATGCTCGAACGGTTTGATCACCTCGATGTGTAAGCCGCCTGCTCGCATCTCGGAGTTGTCCGAGATGGCGGGTCGGCCGTACATAAATCCCACTCGGCCACCGGGCAGATACAGACAAACCGTCATCTCGGCGTAGCCCTCATTGACCCGGTTTCCGAGCCGAAACCATCCTCCGACCCGACGCTCTGCATCGAAGCCGTTGAGATACATCGACTCGTTGTAGTTCTCGGCCTCATCGGGCTCGTGGGGGTACTCGTCTTCGGGCAGAAGTAGCGAGGTGATCTGAGTTTCGTTCATCAAGAACTCTCCGAGGTCGTCAGCTACGTCAGATCATGGTCAATGTGAGCGAGTTTTGCCATTCCTACCGGGCCTAGTGGCCCGTCGCTGTAGGCGACTGGAGTGGTAAGCATGGGGCCTAGTGGCCAGTCGCTGTAGGCGACTGGAGCGGTAAGCATGGGGCCTAGTGGCCCGTCGCTGTAGGCGACTGGAGTGGTAAGCATGGGGCCTAGCCGGTTGGCTCTCAACTGCAGGCGCGGCTCCTTATAGTTGACTGGAAGGTATTATGGGTTCTATGAGAATCGGAGTGTTAGCAGATCGAGCACACGTGTCGACCAAGACCGTGCGCTACTACGAATCGATCGGGTTGTTGGCCGAGCCAGAACGGACGTCGTCGGGCTACCGAGAGTACGACGATGCTGCGGTTGAACGGTTGCGGTTCGTGCGCGATGCCCAAGCGTCTGGTCTGGCCCTCGCCGAGATCGCATCGGTGCTCGAGCTAAAAGATTCGGGAGCGAGCACGTGCGAGCACACGACGGAGCTATTGCAGCGTCATCTAGGCGAGATCGACGACCAGATCGGGCGCTTGCAAACGGCCCGAATCGAGCTGTTAGAACTGGCCGAACGGGCGAAGTCACTCGATTCTTCAGCGTGCACCGACCCGAACCGATGCCAAGTAATCTCAGCCGCCAACGTCTGATCGCACCCGTCTCGCAAGTTCGATCTCAGCGCGACGTTAGCTACTGATTCGGTAGCGGACCGGTAGATGCTTCAGCCCCACCACGAAGCTCGACGAGGTCCATGTTGGCTCACCGGCAGGTTCGAGAAGTTCGACCCGGTCGCGGATTTGCTCGAGCAGCGCAACGATGCTGGCTCGAGCCAGGTGGGCTCCGAGGCAGTAATGCTCGGCCCACCCGAACCCGAGATGGCGGTTCGGATTGCGGCCAATATCGAATCGATAGGGATCCTCGAACACCGTTTCGTCACGATTCGCAGAGTTGTAGAATAACGCCAGCGCGTCGCCTTCTTCGAAAGTGATTCCGTCGTATTCAATGTCGCGAAGTGCCGAGCGTTTCATGTAATTGACCGGCGCGGTCCAGCGGACAATTTCATCCGCAGCTGAATTCATGATGCTCGGATCTGAAGTGCGGAGGCGTTCGAGTTGATCGGGAAAGTCGAGGAATGCGTTGATCGCACCAGAGAGCGAATGGCGAGTGGTGTCGTGGCCTGCGTTGAACACGATTAGGTAGTAACCAAGAATTTCTACCAGACCCATCGGTTCACCATTTTCGAGTTGGGCGGTGGCCAATGTTGTGGCGAGATCATCTTGAGGGTTCGCGCGACGGTCCTCGATGATCGCGTTGAACATGTTGTAGAACTCCATGCCCAGCTCTTCGGTCGCAGCCCTTCGGTCGTCGCCCTCGCGTTGCATATCGGGATCGTCGGCTCCGAAGAGTTGTTGGGTCAACTCTAAGAGGTGGTCTTCCTGGTCGGGTGTAATCCCCAGGATCGTGGAAAGCACCCGCAGGGGATGCCGCTGTGCAACCCTGTCGACGAAATCGGCCTCACCCTCGGCACCGAGCGAATCGATTACCCCTTTGGCCGAGGTGGTAACGATCTCGTCGAGTCGCTCGATGCCCTTCGGGGTGAAGAAGCCGCTGGCAACCTTGCGAAACACTCTGTGGTCTGGCGGGTCCATCGTGATGATTGTTCGCATCTCATCGAAGGCGCTCTTCTCGCCCGCCTGTTGGTCGGCCATCTGCTGATCGTTCCAGACAACAATGGCATCGGCCTCGTTCGAGAAATCTTCCGGTCGAGCTGCTATTGCCGTGATGTCTTTGTGGCGCGTGATCGGCCAGAACGGTTGGAAGCCATCTGGTTCAACCTTGTGCAGCGGCAGCGATCGCAAAGTCTGCCACGGGTCATGCGGCGCACCCTTGGCTCCGTAGTTGGCGGGATTGATGAGGTCGAGCGGATCTACAGTGTCCATGACGGGTGAGACTAGCGGGCGGCCCTCTGAGAGACTAAAAATCGGTGATAGGCAATGGCGAAGATGAACGAGGAGAACTGTTGATGAGAACGGTCGAATGGACACGGATGGAAGAGGGCACCAGGGCCGATTACGAGTTGCTCAACCCAGCCGCCGACGAACACGTTCGGGCCAACCTGGTCGACAACCTCTTCACGATGCTGCGCACTCTGCAAGGACCAACCCTTGGCTACCAGGTCGACCGCTATCAGCATTCGTTGCAATCGGCCACGCGAGCCTTTCGAAATGAGGAATCCATCGACCTGGTGGTCGGTGCGCTATTTCACGATGTGGCAGATTGCTTCGCCCCCGAGAACCACAGCGCTGGAGCCGCCGCACTCTTGGCGCCCTATGTCGACGAACGAACCCATTGGATCGTAAAGCACCACGGTCTCTTTCAGGGTTACTACTACCTTCACCACTTCGGGTTCGATCGCGATGCCCGCGACCGGTTTGAGGACACGCCCAACTACGACGCGTGCATCGCATTTTGCGCTGAGTACGATCAGAACTGTTTTGATCCGACATATGACAACCTCGCTTTGGAGGAATTCGAGCCAATGGTTCGAGAGGTCTTTGGCCGAGAGTCACGAATGCCCGACCTAGCCCCGCGCTCGCAGTAGTTCGTTGCGATGAAGCAACCGCTGATCGGGGGAGTGTTAGGAGCCGCGCAACCCATCGCTGTTAGGGCGGAAGGGGTGTGGCTATACGACTCCGGTGGCAAGGCCTACCTCGACGGTTGTTCGGGTGCAGTCGTGTCGAACCTGGGTCACGGCGAACCACGGATCCTCGAAGCGATGGCAAGCCAAGCGCAACGGCTCAGCTTTGCCCATCGCGGATCGTTCGCTAACGAACCCGCCCTTCAACTAGCCGAGCGCCTCTGTGACCTGAGCGGTTACCCGCACGTGATGCTCGCCAACTCGGGGTCCGAGGCAACCGAGACAGCCATGCGCCTCGCCCTTCAGTACTGGCAGGAACAGGGCAAACCTCGCTCGACGTTTCTTGCTCACGAGGTCGGCTACCACGGCGCTACCGCTGGTGCACTGTCGGTGTCGGGCAATGCTGCTCGGCGTGCCCCGGCCGAGGCGATGCTGCACGACTTCAACCAACTGATACCGCCGTACTATTACCGGTTCGCTGGCCCGAGCGAGAGTGAACCTGCCTTTGGACTGCGCCTAGTAGATGCCGCTCGCCGCAAAATCGACCGAGACTGCGCAGCGGTGATCGTCGAACCGGTCGGCGGTGCAGCGGGTTCCGCCATCACGCCGCCGTCGAACTACCTCGCCGGGCTTGCCAAGGTCTGCGCCGAACAAGACACGTTGTTCATTGCCGACGAAGTGATGTGTGGGCTTGGGCGAACCGGAACGCTGTTGGCCGTCGAGCATTGGGACGTTCGTCCCGACCTAGTCGTGCTGGGCAAGGGCCTCGGGGCCGGCTATGCGCCTGTCTCGGCGGTACTGGTATCGGCGCGGGTGCACGACACTATCCACAGCGGTTCGGGTGTCATCGCTAATGGTCACACCTACGGCGGAAACCCGCTCGGCTGCGCGGCAGCTAACGCTGCGCTTGGCATCTTGATCGACGATTGCTTGATACCCGAGGTGGTGTCATCTGGCCAACACCTGCGAGCGGGGCTAGTCGAGTTGATGAGGAGCCATTCGATTATCGGCGAAGTACGAGGCGAGGGCCTTCTGTTGGGCGTCGAACTCGTTGCCGATCGCGAAACCAAGGCAACCTTTTCCCCCGTGGGCTCGCTGGGCGTTTCGTTGGCTACCGCGGCGCAGGCCCATGGTCTGATGTTGTATCCGGCAAATGGCGGCGTCAATGACGCTGTTATCGTCGCGCCACCATTTACCAGTTCGACTAGCGAGCTTGACGATTTACTCGATCGGCTCGACAACTCGTTGTCTAGTCTCGCCTGAACAACTATCGGGCTGCTGCTAGAACTACGGCATGACTCATGAACTGAAATTTGGATGGTTGTCGCCGGTAATCGGAAACCAGTGGAGCGACTACCAGCCAATAGTGGTGTATCAGGCCGAACACATTCTTCCCGTCGCCACCCAACACTTCGACTCGTTGTGGATCGCCGACCACTTCTACGGCTTCGATGCCAAGACCGATCCTTTCCTCGAAGCGTGGACCACACTCACCTGGCTGGCGGCCAAGTTCGACAACGTCGAGCTGGTACATCATGTTCTTGGGCACGGCTACCGGCCGCCAGCGCTCACCGCCAAGATGGCTGCGACGTTGCAGGTGCTCAGCGGCGGTCGCTTCACGCTCGGAATTGGAGCGGGTTGGCGGGCCGACGAGTATGAGGCCTATGGCTATGATTTCCCGAAGCCAAGTGTTCGCTTCGCCCAACTAGAAGAGCTCATCAAGATCTGCAGGTTGATGTGGACCGAGGACTCGCCATCATTCGAGGGTGAGTTCTACCAGATAGCCGATGCCGCGGCGCCGCCACTGCCAGCCGTTGTGCCACAGATCTGCATTGGGGCTTCAGGCGAAAAGGTTGGGCTCCCGCTGGTTGGTCGCCAGGCCGACCTCTGGAACGGCTTCGCGGCCGACGACGACGATTGGTTGCGCAAGCGGGCGATCGTAGACGAATCAGCCGTTGCGGCCGGGCGCGACCCGAGCGATATCGCTGCTAGCGCTACGATCGAAAAGCCCCTGCCCGAGTCAGATGCAGACTCGGCCGAACTACTCGATCTGTTAGCGGGTAAACGCGATCTAGGAATCAGACACTTTGTGCTCGACTTCGGCCATCCTCAATCCACCGAACCCATCGAGCGCTTTGCAGAACAGGTAATCGCCCCCATGCGCGAGCGATAACGTCCGGTCACGGGGGGCACAGCGACCAGCAATCTCGTCGCGGTTAAACCGGTTGAGACGGTCTAACCGCGAAAAATTCGGAGCGACTGGGAAGCCGGGTCCTAACCGACTCCGGCTTCGCTCAGCGCTCGAGCGGTGAGAGCTTTCGCCAGGTGAGTGCGATACTCGACATCGGCATTGTGATCGACCGGGGGAGTGGTGCCCTCAGCAGCGGCCTGCGCTGCGTCGGCAGCCGACGCTCCACCAGCGAGCGCCGCCTCGGCGGCACTCGCACGAATCGGAGTTGAACCCATGTTGACAAGGCTGATTCCCTTGCCGCCATCGGCTACCGCCACGCCGACGATTGCCCAGTCCTGGGCCCGCCGGTTGAACTTCTGGTAGTTCCAGCCTCCGGTTTTTGCTGGCACTCGAACCTCGGTGATCATCTCGTCGGCTGCGAGCACCGATTCGAAGTAGCCCTTGAAGAAGTCGGTGGCCGCGATCTCGCGTGTTCCGCCGGGGCCCTGAGCCACGATTGTGCCTCCTAGGGCCAGCACTGCAGCTGGTAAATCAGATGCCGGGTCGCTGTGGGCCATCGTGCCGCCGAGCGTTCCGCGGTGACGCACCGCCGGGTCGCCCACGATCGAAGCTACGTGTCGTAGCAACGGACACGAGTCGGCCAACACATCGGAGTTCTCCAACTGTTCGTGGCGGGTCATGGCGCCGATTGCAATATGGCCATTCTCGCTGCGGATGTAACGCAGGTCGTCGAGCCTGCCCACATCGATCAGCACTGTGGGGGTAGCGAGTCGGAACCGCATCATCGGGATCAACGAGTGACCACCGGCCAACAACTTGGATTCGTCGCCGTATTCGCCCAACAGTTGGATTGCGTGTTCGGCCGACTCGGCCACATTGTAGTCGAAAGCTGCGGGGATCATGACCCACCTCCTTGGATTGCGTGCCAGACCCGTTTTGGTGTGGCCGGCATCTCCATATCGGTGACACCGTAGGGACTTAGCGCGTCGACCACGGCGTTCATCACCGCGGCGGCGCTGCCGATGGTTCCGGCCTCGCCTACCCCCTTGACACCCAGCGGGTTCGAGGTGCTCGGCGTAACGGTGTAATCGAGTTGCATGCTCGGGACCTCTGCCGCCGACGGAACGAGGTAGTCCATAAGCGAGGGATTGGTGGGGTTGCCGTCGTCGTCGTAGAGCGCTATCTCGAATAGCGCCTGCGCAACGCCCTGCACGATTCCGCCATGAACCTGGCCTTCGACGATTAGCGGATTGACCTGGTTTCCGCAGTCGTCGACGGCGATGTAGTCGATTAGTTCGACCCCGCCGGTGACCTCGTCGATTTCGACCACCGCAACATGGGTTCCGAAGGGGAAAGCAAAGTTGGGTGGATCAAAGGTCACCTGTTCTTGCAGGTTGGGTTCCATCCCATCGGGTAGGTCATGCGCGGTGAAGGCAGCGAAGCCGAGCTCTTGGATATGCACCGACTTGGTGGGTGTGCCCTTCACCGAGAAGCTGCCATCTGCGAATTCAAGATCGTCGGGCGATGCTTCGAACTGATGGGCTGCGATGAGCTTGGCCTTGTCGATGACCTTGTCGGCCGCCATAGCGATGGCCACGCCACCGACCGACAACGACCGTGAACCGTAGGTGTCGAGCCCGAGCGGGCTGAGCGCTGTGTCGGAATGCAGAACGGTGACGTCGTCGGTGGAGATGCCCATCTTTGACGCAATGATTTGTGACCAAGACGTCTCGTGACCCTGACCATGAGGTGTGGAGCCGCTCACCACTTCGACCTTGCCGGTTGGCAGCATTCGCACTACCGCGTGCTCCCAGCCACCTGCGCCGTAGTTGAGGCCGCCGAGTGCGCGGCTGGGCGCTAGGCCACAGATCTCGACGTAGGTACACAAGCCAATGCCGAGCTGTTTACCCTCGCCTGAATCGCGGCGTCGTTGTTGCTCGGTGCGAAGCTCGTCGTACTTAGCGATCTCCATTGCGCGATCGAGGGTTGGCCCGTAGTGGCCAGAATCGAAGGTGAGCGTAGAGGCGGCGTCGAAGTTCTCGAAGAACTCGCCGCCCGCAATGTAGTTGCGGCGCCGGATCTCGTCGGGGCCGATCCCCACCTCGGTGGCGAGGATGTCCATCGCCCGCTCGATGGCGTAACTGGCCTCGGGGCGACCAGCGCCACGGTATGCATCGGTGGGGGTCAGATTCGTGAAGTAGCCGTCGCAGGTAAAGCCGAACGCTGGCACGTCGTAGACGCCGCTGTAAAGGAAGCTGCCGAGCAGGGGAACCCCCGGTGTTAGCAGCATCATGTAGGCACCCATATCTGCATCGACGTGCACCCGAACACCCAGCAGCTTGCCGTCGCTGTCGGCTGCTAGTTCGACGTGTTGCAGCTGACCGCGACCGTGGTGGGTAGAGCCAGCGGCCTCGGTGCGCGATTCGGTCCAGCGGACCGGCAAACCGATCTTCTGGGCGAGCGTGACGGCGAGGATCTCATCGGGATTAACGTTGAGTTTCGCCCCGAAGCCGCCGCCTACAGCGGGGGCGATTATGCGCAGCTTCTGCTCGGGAATGCCGGTGGTAGCGGCAATCATCACCTTGAGGATGTGCGGTACTTGGGTTGCGCTGTAAAGGGTGACGTCGCCACCCATCGGCGATGGCACAGCGAGCACGCCACGCGGTTCCATCGCTGCCGGTATTAGCCGTTGCTGAACGAAATCGGCAGTGATGGTGTGCGCAGCATTTTCGAATGCTGCATCGAGAGCGTCGGGGTCGGGCACCAATGGCCAGTGGTAGGCCTTGTTCGCGTCTAGCTCTGAGTGGGCCAAGACGCCGGAGTCGCGCGCTTGGGCAACCGAGGTAACCGCTGGCAGGTAGTCGTAGTCGACAACCACGTGTTCGATAGCGTCGGCAGCGAGGTAGCGGCTAGTTGCGAGTACCACGGCCACGATTTCGCCGACGTGGTGAACCTCGTCGATTGCAACCGGGTAGTGCGGTGGGTTCACCATGTCGTCGGTTACTGGCCAGGCGCACGGCAGTGGCGCGAGCCACAGGTTCATTTCGTCAAGTTGGGCACCCGTGTAGACCGAGTGCACACCGGGCATCTGCTCGGCGGCCGAAGTGTCTATAGAGGTGATCTTGGCGTGGGCGGAGGTACTTCGCACCATGCCCATCCAAAGCTCGCCCGGCGCATGGATGTCATCGACGAACTTGTTCTCGCCGGTGAGCAGCGGCGGATCTTCTTTGCGAATCATCGCGGTGCCGATTGTGGCGGTCATGATTCACCCCCTGTTGTACTGAGAACTGCCTTAACAATGTTGTGGTAGCCCGTGCAGCGACACAGGTTGCCTTCAAGCCCTTCACGGACTTCGGTCTCGCTGGGGTTTGGTTTCTCGCCGGTTAGAGAGACCGCCGCCATCACCATGCCGGGGGTGCAGTAGCCGCACTGCAAACCGTGGCATTGCTGAAAGGCCTCTTGCATTGGGTGCCAATCCATGTCGCCGGTCGACGATCCGTTAGCGCGAGCCGCGTCGGCCAGCCCTTCGATGGTGGTGATCGCGGCGCCATCAGCTTGCACTGCAAGCATGGTGCACGATTTCACCGACCGCCCGTCGATGTGGATGGTACATGCTCCACACGAAGAGGTGTCGCAGCCAATGTTGGTGCCTGTCTGGGCGAGTTCGTCGCGCAAGAAGTGCACGAGCAGAGTTCTCGGCTCGACCTCACGAGTATGGCTTTCGCCGTTGACGATCATGGATACTTCCACTTGAAAACTCCCTGACAGCGTTGACAAACCGACACGCATTCGTGCCGGTGGTCACACCCTTCCAGATGTCGTGCCGGTACGCCACACAAAGTGCAAAGAAACTGAAATTTCTAGCAATATCGCGTTCTGGTCGGGCAGACGGCCCCTATAGGGGCCACCTGCCCGACCAGTTGGGGTGTTGCTAGTTGAGACGTTCCGCAATGAAGACGTTTTCGCTTATCTTGACGAGACTCCAGCGGTCGGCATCGGTGTCGGTGGGTTCCACGATGCTCGAGAACAGTTGCTGAGCGTCTGCACTGGTGACCCGAGTATCGATAATGATGAAGTCGACCTTTTCGGGATCGTGCTGGTGGTCACCTCCGATTCCCCAGTTGCTCTCTTGCCACGGGTTAGGGAAGGTGTAGATCAGCTCGCGGTGAGTGAGGTGCGGCGCGATCAGGTAGCTGGCGGCGACACTAGAGTCTTCGGGAATCAGCTTCACAGCTCGTTGAAGATCTGCAATTTCTTCACTCTGAACGAGCGGCCAGAAACCGCGGCGGTACTCGGGGCTGAAGCGGTTGATTCCCCAAACACTGCCCGACGCGATCGCTGCGATCACCACCCAGATCGTAAGCAGTCTTTGCACTGCGGGCCGTTTCGACGCGGCGACCCCGTGCACCATGGCGATTGTATTAGCGACTACGGGAACGGCTGCGTAGTGGGCTCGCACGCCCCAAGAGTTGGAGACGCTCGACAGCAGGTTCGCTGCGGTCTGGGGCAGTCCGATGATCAGGTGAAGGGGGGAGGCCAGCGCGACGAATCCGTAGCTGGCAAGAAGATCGCGCACGTACCCTGGCCCGTCAGCTCGGTCGAAGGCCCTCCAGTATTCGGTGGGGTTGGTGACTGCGGTGTTCGTATAACCGGCAACACCATTGCCTAGGCCACCGTAGAACTCTTGATAGAAGACGTCCTGCGCATAATGCGGGATGATGACCTTGGCCGCAAAGATAAACCAAGCGAATGACAGCGCGATGGTCAGCGCGCCCTTAACGCGTTCGCCGGTAAAGGCCAGCACGGCTCCCATCATCACGACCGCCAACGCGATGTCCTCCTTGAGCAACACGGCGAACACGAGCAGCACCGTGTACTGGCGCCAGCGTCCAGAACGAGCGGCATCGTACGCGAACAGCAGCGGGCCAACCGCCAGTGTTTCGGGGTGAAAGGTTTCATGTAACTGCCACTGAAGGGAGAAGTTGGCAAGATACGCGAGGGCGAGAGCAAGGGCAATCACGTCGTCGTCGAGCAGGCGACGACCCAGGCGATACACCGGCACTGCGCCGACGGCAACCGACAGCACCATTGCGGTGTTTAGCAACCACGGCCCGGCGCCCAGCCAATAGAAGGGTACGAATACCGCCATCGAGTAGGAAGCGTGAAAGCCGAAGTTGTGCATCCCACGAATCGTGTTGAAACCTTGACCCTTCGACATAAGCCACACGTATTGGTCCCAGATGCCGAGGTCGTAGTCGAACGAACCGAAGCGTTCATGGCGCAACCCGACGTGCGATACAAAGAACCACGAGTACACGGCTACTGCCAGGGCGAGCACATTCTGAGGTGTTGCAAGCTGTTCGACCCGCTGCCAAAACCGGTCGCGGCGGGTGTTACCCCAGCCCTTGTCGAGGAAGTCGGCCAGCATGGAAGTGCTAATCCTAACCAGTCAGATGATGGCCGATTCTACAAAGGGTTCGTTGCGAAGGATTCGGTCGTGGCCTAACTCGGTTAGGTCGAGGGTGCGAAACTCACCATCGGTAATCAGTTCGGCTACGCCACGTCCCACCCCGGCCGCCTGCTGCAGGCCGTGACCGCTGAACCCGTTGGCGAACAAGAAGTTCTCGACAGCTGACGCCCGGCCTACGATCGCATTCTGATCGAGGGTGTTGTAGGCGTAGTGACCAGCCCACGCCCGCTTAACTCCAACCTGATCGAACTGCGGAATGCGGTGCGCTATGGCTGGCCAGATATGAGATTCGAACTCATCGTGGCGAACTGCGAAGTCATCGGGGTCGACTTCGATATCGGGTCGGGCCGGCCCGCCAGCCAAGAAGAAGGGCGGCTCGGCGCGGATGTGTACGCCGCTGACGTCGATCGTCAGTGGCATGGTGACTTCGATAGGGGTTCGGCATCCAAACACAAAAACCGAGCGACGGCGCGGCTCAACAGGAATATCCAGACCTGCGAGTTGTGCGATTGCTCGGGCTCGCGGACCTGCGGCGTTAACGACATCGGAGCAGCCGACGGTGCGGCCCGACTCGAGCTGCACTTCACAAACACGATCTTGTTCTAGGCGAAGGCCAACGACTCGGTCGGCGCAGTACTGGACGCCGTTGTGCCGAGCTCGTTGACGGAACCCCATCAACAGGGAGTGGGCGTCGAATGTACCTTCGCCCGCCTCGCCCAGACTGGCTCCAGCGAGGTCATCCACGTATAGGTACGGGAACCGGTCGGCTGCTTCATTCGGGGCAAGTAAGGCAATATCGGCACCTAACGATCGTTGCAGGTCGACGTTGCGCCGCAGTGTTTCGATTCCGCTGGCGGTGGCGAGAAACATGTACCCGGTCTCCCGAAAGCCCAACTCGGGGGCCTCGCCCTCGACCTCGACCAGGTTGTGGAAGTCGCGAATGAATGCGGTTCCGTACTGCGACAACGCGATGTTTACCGGGTTCGAGAACTGGTGACGAATGCTCGCCTCTGAAAGGGTTGTGGAGCACAATTGATAGGTGGGGTCGGGCTCGACCACCAGAACGCTGCCGTCAAAGTCTGTGTGCTCGCTGAGAAAGTAGGCGGTGCTGCTGCCAATGACGGCCCCGCCGACAATCACCACGTCGTAGTGGCCTGACAGCTTGCTAACACCAGTCCTCGAAGTCATTGGCTGCGACTCTACCTATTGGGATTGGCTGCAGCTTCTTCAATAGCATGAGCCACCCAGCCCAGATCCGTCGTCGCCTTGTCAAACCGGGACTGCCAGCCTTTGCTGAGCGGAAGTTCGTGAGCTACCAGCACCGAAGTCTCGCCGAGAACCCCTTCCGGTAGCCATTCGCTCAGCT
The DNA here is from genome assembly GCA_965524675.1 of uncultured bacterium. Lineage (GTDB taxonomy): Bacteria > Actinomycetota > Acidimicrobiia > Acidimicrobiales > SHLQ01 > CALLQB01. The sequence goes on along the minus strand of CBERPN010000065.1, from coordinate 1,566 downwards.
TCTCCGTATCGGCGATCCGGATGTAGCGAGCGTAACGATTATGGTCGGGCTGGCCCGGCGGGATCAGGGCTCTGGCAAACCAAAGAAACGCTTGCTTAACCCCCAAAGGGAGGGCCGAGCCGGGATGGTCGGGCGGAAACATCTCGTCGATATCGGCTGTCGCTAGCGACCCGTATTTGGTGTGAGAACCAAAGCCGAAAGGAACGCCCACATGAGCGACCATGATGATGGTTAGCACGACCACGTTCTGGTGTCGGTTGCCTATGCCGACGTTGAGGGTGGTGACCCGGCGACCCGTAATGGTTGTAACCACACTTCGGCCATTGATCGCGGCCCCGTACCAAGCCATTCGTTCGGGGCGAGCGCTGCGGTCGCCGGGTACCAGTAGCCCGAAGCCTAATGATCTCATCAGATCGTCGACCTCTTGGCGCTCGCGGTCGTGAGAGAACAGCCCCATGGACCGACCGTATCGCAAAGCAAGTGCAGGCTTTGCAGCGGTGTGGCCCCCTTTGGTAAAGCTTGGCTACGCCCTAGCGCCGCGAAACGCTGCTACAGCCGTGCTTAGGAAATCTGTAGCGGCCTCGACCCCTTCTGGTATCGCAAGGGCGAGTTTGAAGTCGGTCACGCCTGCGGCTTGTAGCGGAGCGGCTTGTCTCATGGTGGCCTCTAGATCAGGGCCGTCAGCTCCCGCCACCGTTTTTAGGTAGCTGGTTACCTGAACCGTCGAGGGGTCACGACCCTGCTCGGCTACCGCCGAGCGCATCGCGGCGATTCCAGCGACGGGGTCTTGTACAGCTGGCCCCCATGGAATCCAGCCCGTGCCAAAGGTAGCGAGTCGCTTCATCGCTCGTGGGTTCACAGTCCCGCTGACCCAGACGGGAACCCCGCCGGGCTGAACCGGCTTCGGCATGGCGTGGACATCGTTGAACGCCAAGTCTTCGCCGCGAAAGCTGGCGGGTGTTTGGGTCCACAATGACTGACAAACTTCGAGGGTTTGGTCGAGCAAGCGACCACGGCGAGCGAATTCGAGGCCAGCGGCGTCGTACTCGGCTTGCTGCCAGCCAACGCCAACCCCGAGGTCGAGCCGGCCGCCGGATAGTACATCGAGGGTTGCGCAGGTCTTGGCCAGCACCGCCGGGCGTCTCAGCGCTGCCAGTAAAATCGCGGTGCCGAGTCGAACCCGCTTGGTCTGGCCCGCGAGAAACGACAGCGTGGTCAGCGGCTCGAGCCAATGCCCGTCGGGCCCGGTAGGTTGCTTGCCGCCCGCGGTGCCCCCTTTGCTGGGGTCGCTGTACGAAGCGAGGTCTGAGCCGAACAGCACATGGTCGGAAACCACGATGCGGTCGACGCCTGCAGCATCGGCCGCTCGGGCGGTATCGACGAGTGTCTGCCAGCTACGGGGTTCAACGGCCGCGAAATTGCGGGGTTGAATCGTGAGCTGAGGATTCTCGGGGGTGGGAGCGAACATGGGTTTCCTTGCACAGGCCTAGCCGGTTCTATGCTGGCATCCTATGACGCTCACCCAGCCCGACGACCTGGTTTACAACCCGTATGCATTCGCTCTTC
>CBERPN010000064.1:0-16513 GCA_965524675.1 uncultured bacterium | reverse complement strand
ACTTCTTGCGCTCCGAATACTGCTACCAAGATCCAGCTTGGTACGGCGATGCCGACAAGCGATTCTGGGCCACCTCGATTCTCGGCGGCGAAACCAACGACTGGAGCAGAACGCGTCCAGACGGGCAACCGGCGACATTCACCGTGGCTGGGGAACAGGTTCGCGAGGCGAGGTTCGGGCTAGAGGGAGTGATTCCAGGTGTCTCAATATTCTTCCTTGTCCTGTCCATTGTTATTGGCGCTTCGTTCGTGGGTGCCGAATACAAGTTCGGAACCGTCGAGAACCTATTGCTTTGGGAGCCAAGGCGAGCCCGTGTCCTGCTCACCAAGTTCGTCGCAGGGTTTACATCGTCGTTCGTAGTAACCGCGGCGATGCTCGGCCTACTCAGTGCTTTGCTCTATGCGGTCGCCTTGGTAAGGGGCACAACGAGCGGTGTCGATTCGCGTTTCTGGGTCGATCTGTTCTCGCTGCTGGGCAGGGCTGGAATCGCTGGGGGGCTCTTCTTTGTTCTGGCAATGTCGGTGGCGGTTATCGCTCGCAACACCACTGCATCGGTGGGTTTGCTGCTCGGTTGGTTCGTCATCAGCAACATCGTTATAGAGCTTGCGGCCCGCTGGTTCCGACGCTGGGAGCTATTCATGAACGCAACCGCGTTCATCACCGAAAGCGATGCCGTCGCCAGCCGCAAAATCGCTGGGCAACGCTTCGAAGTGTTCGGCCACGGATACCTAACAGCAGGATTGGTAGTGGCGGTCTGGGCGCTTCTGTTCGCCACCATCGCGACGTTGATCTTTAACCGCCGCGATATCGACTAGCAAGCGCCATTAGCGTCGGCGACGTTGATAGAGCGTGACTTCTTGGCTCAGCGGCACCAGATCGCGACGGTGCTCGCGATGTGCGCTACGCACTGCCTCGTCCGCAGCTAACTCTACGGTTCGGAGCTGCTCCTCTAACGCCGCAACCTGGGCCTCTAGCCGGAGCACGCGCTTGACACCAGCAAGGTTCATACCCTCAGAAGTGAGACTCTGGATACGTTGCAGCAGTGAAATATCGGCATCGCTGTAACGACGACTGCCGCCACCGGTACGCGAAGGAGCTAACAGGCCCTTGCGTTCGTAGATGCGCAGGGTCTGAGGATGACAGCCGGCGAGTTCGGCGGCCACCGAAATCACATAGACCGCTCTGTGCGATGACGGTTCATGGGTATTCGACATGTCAGACCTCGAAATGTGAGCGAGGCGAATCTGGAGTAGCCGCAGCAAGCGATTCGAGTGCCGCCCGCTGGTCGTCGGATAGATCGGTGGGTACCGAGACCTCCACGGTAACCAGCAGATCTCCGGTTGTCTTGGCGGTAGCAACACCCTGGCCCTTGACCCGGAAGGTTTGACCGGTCTTTGTGCCTTCAGGAATCTTTAGGGTCACCGGGTCGGAGTCAAGAGTAGGCACCGTAATCTGTGCCCCGAGCGCAGCTTCGGCAAAGCTGATGGGGGCAACCAAAGTGAGGTGACGTCCTTTGCGACCAAACAACTGATGCTTGGCGACATCGACTACCACGAAGAGGTCACCGGCTGGTCCGCCGCGGCCGCCGGGGCCACCGCGTTTGCTTAGTTTGATCCGTTGGCCGTTCTTTACCCCTGCTGGAATTCGAACCTTCACCTCGCGCGGTCGACGTTCTGCCCCCGTACCGCTGCAGGTCTGACACGGGTCGGAGATAACCGATCCACGGCCACCGCATCTTGGACAGGGTCGGCTAAAGGAGAAGCCACCCTGATTATCGTCGACTACACCTTGTCCGTGGCACTGCCCACAAGCGCTGGGAGAAGTCCCGGGTTTGGCGCCCGATCCGTTACAGGTAGAACAAGCCGCTTCGCTGACGAGGTGCACTGAGGTGGTGACTCCTCGCACCGAATCATGAAACGATAGGTGTAGCGCTGTCTCGAGATCGTGGCCTCTCTGTGGAGCGGCTGCCCCCGGCGGGCGGCGCGCTCCGCCGCGGCCGCGACCTTGGGAGAACATTCCGCCCAGCAGATCACCAAGATCTCCTAAGCCACCCGCGTCGAAGTTGAACCCGCCACCCGAACCTTGATCACCGCCGAAGCCGCCCATTGGGCCGAGCTTGCGAACCTCGTCGTACTCTTTTCGCTTGTCTTCGTCGCCGATGACGTCGTAAGCCGCGGAGATCTCTTTGAACTTGTCTTCAGCCGCGTCGTCGCCTGCATTGGCGTCTGGGTGATACTTTCGCGACAGCTTGCGGTACTCGGTTTTGATCGTCTTGGCAGGTGCATCCTCGTCTACGCCGAGCACGTCGTAGTAGTTTTTCTCTAGCCATTCTTGTTGGATAGCCATTTCACCTCCTCAGAGATGTGGTGGGGTTGAATTTGGGGAAGCGGTAGCGAGGCGATGCGGCGTCTAGCCGCGTACCTTCACCATCGCTGCCCGCAAAGTTCGGCCATTGAGGGTGTAGCCGGTTCGAAGAATCTCCGAAACGATCTGTCCGTCGTCGCCATCGGCGGCGGGTTCGGTCATTACCGCTTCGTGCAGACTCGGATCGAACGGAGCGTCTACCTCGGCGATTGCTTTGAGACCAAGCGATGTGAGCGTATCGAGCAGCAAGCCGTGGATGGGAACAACGTCGGTCGACCCTTGGAGCAACGCCCCGTCGCAAGCGTCGAGCACCGGCAATAGCCGCTCGACGGTGGAGGCGGCCGCTTGTCGCACCGTCTCGCCCTGGCGCTTGTCGGCCTGAACACGAAAGTTCTTGTAGTCGGCCGCCACCCGCTGATACTGGTCGCGCTCGGCACTGACCCGTTCCAGATCTGCGATGAGCGTCTCTACACTCACCTCTGCATCTGGTTCGAGCTCTTCTGCGTCGGCCGTCGCTGCTGTCTCGTCCGCAACGTCGGGCTCGACATTGTAATCGGTTGCATCGATCGCGGCTTCGGCGACCGTCTCGGGCTCGGGCGTAGGATCTGTAGCGGCCGGGTCGGTGGCCGCTACTTCATCGGATGAGGTCATCTCGGATCAGGCCTCGTCGCCCTCGGCGTCGTCTTCGACGATCTCGGCGTCGACCACTTCGTCGTCGTCGGGCGCTTCGCCCGACTCGCCAGCCGCAGCATCCTCGGCCGCAGCGGCCTCATATAGCTTCTGGCTGACCTGCTGGACCTGGCCCGACACCTTCTCGGTGTTGTCTTTGATGGCCTCGATATCTTCGCCAGCGATGGCGTTTTTCAGACCTGCCAGAGCATCGTCGATACCAGCCTTTTCGTCGGCATCGAGTTTGTCACCCTGATCTTTGAGGAGCTTCTCGGTTGAGTACAACAAGGTGTCGGCACCATTGCGCACCTCGGCCTCTTCGCGTCGCAGCTTGTCTTCTTCGATATGGGCCTCGGCGTCTTTCACCATCTGGTCGATGGTGTCCTTGTCGAGCGACGACTGGCCAGTGATGGTCATCGACTGCTCTTTGTTGGTTGCACGATCCTTGGCTGCAACGTGCACAATACCGTTGGCGTCGATATCGAAGGTGACCTCGATCTGGGGCACGCCGCGTGGGGCTGGCGGTAGATCGACGAGCTGGAACTTGCCGAGTGTCTTGTTGTATTGCGACATCTCGCGTTCGCCCTGGATGACGTGAATTTCGACCGATGGCTGGTTGTCTTCAGCGGTGGTGAAGGTCTCGGTACGGCGGGTTGGGATAGTGGTGTTGCGCTCGATGAGCTTGGTCATAACACCACCCTTGGTTTCGATTCCGAGCGACAAGGGCGTTACGTCGAGAAGCAGAACGTCCTTGACGTCGCCCTTCAGAACACCGGCCTGCACGGCGGCACCGATAGCAACAACCTCGTCGGGGTTGACGGTTTTGTTGGGCTCTTTGCCGGTTAGTTCGTTAACCAATTCGGTGACCGCTGGCATGCGGGTAGAGCCACCAACAAGAATCACATGGTCGAGTTGACCTTCGGTGAGCCCAGCATCTTTGATGGCCTGCTCGAACGGCCCCTTGCAGCGCTTCAACAGGTCGGCTGTGAGTTCTTCAAACTTGGCCCGTGAGAGCGAGTAATCGAGGTGCAGCGGACCGGTGTCGGTAGCGGTAATGAACGGAAGGTTGATCTGAGTCGACTGGTTCTGCGACAGCTCGATCTTGGCTTTTTCGGCGGCTTCCTTGAGACGTTGCACAGCCATGTTGTCGGCCTTTAGATCGACGCCGTGATCGCCCTTGAACGAATCGGCAAGCCAATCGATAACCGCATCGTCCCAGTCGTCGCCGCCAAGCTTGGTATCGCCATGGGTGGACTTGACCTCGAACACTCCATCGCCGATTTCGAGCACCGACACGTCGAAGGTTCCGCCGCCGAGGTCGAATACGAGGATTGTCTGATCGGCGCCTTCATTCTCTAGCCCATATGCCAAGGCGGCAGCCGTCGGCTCGTTGATGATTCGCAGCACCTCGAGGCCAGCGACAACGCCAGCTTCTTGGGTCGCGGTACGTTGGGCATCGTCGAAGTAGGCGGGAACCGTAATGACGGCCTGGGTGACGGTGTCGCCCAAGTAGGCCTCGGCGTCGCGCTTGAGCTTCATGAGCGTGCGGGCGCTGATCTCTTGGCTGTTGTAGGCCTTGCCATCGATATCGATGGTCCATGAGGTTCCCATGTGGCGCTTGACGGATCGGATTGTGCGGTCGGGGTTGGTAATTGCTTGGCGCTTTGCAACCTCGCCCACCAACACTTCGCCGTCTTTAGAAAACGCAACTACCGAGGGCGTCGTGCGCGAGCCTTCGGAGTTGGCGATGACGACCGGTTCGCCACCTTGTAGTACTGCTACGACTGAGTTCGTTGTACCGAGATCGATACCGACGGCCTTGCTCATGTACGTCTATCTCCTTGTTTCTCCCGACTTTTCGGGAAGATTGCGCCCGGTAGGACCGGACTGTTCGGCGTTCGACCGCCAGATTATTGATTTAAGTGATTATTGAGGGGGGGGTTTGGTTGAGGGGTAGTGAGGGATTCTTGCTGTCAGGTTATCGCCACCCAGCGACATAGTGTCGGTCGGAAAGCTACCCCCATCAGCAAAGTTGAGTGGGTTGTTGTTAACTTCAACAAAGGCAGAGCCCGGTTCTATTCCCGAGTCTTCGCTCAAACCCAAACCGATCCCAGGTCAGAACACCGAGTCGCCAGCGAGGATCGCCCCTATAGGGGCGGTTTTAGGTGGCAGAACAGCTTCTAGAAGCTGAGCAGGCTGGGTTCGTAGTCGTCGGGGGCTTGGTAGCCGAGCAGGTTGAATACGGTCGCCGCGATATTTGCAAGACCAGCGCCAACAGGGGGTTCGAGTCGGTACTCGCCGTCGTAGCGAGCGTCGTGGATCACAAACGGAACCGGGCTCAGAGTGTGTGATGTCTTGGGCGACCGCTGCCCGTCGATCTCGGTGTACATAATGTCGGCGTTGCCGTGATCGGCGGTATAGATCAGAACGCCACCCAGATCATCGATGGCTCCAAGAAGTCGGGCTACGCACTCATCGACCACCTCCATTGCCTCGATCGCCGCTTCGAGATCGCCGGTATGGCCGACCATGTCGCCGTTTGCCAGATTGATTCTGCCGAAGCGGAAACGGCCGCTCTGCAGTAGGTCGATCGTCGCGTCGGTTATCTCGCGGGCCTTCATCGCAGGCGCGGTATTGAACTCGACGTTGTCGGACGGGATCTCGACATAGGTTTCAAGCTCGGCATCGATGTAACCCGAGCGATTTCCGTTCCAGAAGAAGGTGACGTGACCGAACTTTTGGGTCTCGCTGATCGCGAAGGTCGGCAACCCTTCTGCGCAAAGATACTCGCCCATCGTCCGATCAATAGCCGGAGGGTCGACGAGATAGTTCTTTGGCACGAGTGCATCGCCGTCGTACTGGAGCATTCCGGCGAAGTAGACATCGGGATGAGGCCGCACAACGTTGCGATCGAACGCTGAGAAATCGGGCTCTTCGTAGGCGCGAGAGATCTCGATGGCGCGGTCGCCACGAAAGTTGAACAGAACGACCGAATCACCATTGGCCATCGTCCCTACAGGTTCGCCAGCTTCGACGATGACGAAGGCCCCGAGGTATTGGTCGCCGGAGTCGGACTCGCCGTACATGGTCTCGACCGCCTGGGCCGTTGACTCAAAGGCGCGACCGACCCCGTGGGTGTGACACTCATAGCCCCGCTGAACCATTGCCCAATCGGCTTCGTAGCGGTCCATGGTGATGGTCATCCGCCCGCCACCCGATGCAATGCGATAGTCGGAACCATGCTGTTCGTTGATGTCGGCTAGAACACTCTCGGTGGCCTCGATGTAGCTAAGAGCAGAGCGAGCTGGCACGTCGCGACCGTCGAGCAGTAGGTGCAGGCGTGCCCTGCCTACTCCCTCGGCCGCAGCGTGACGCAGTAGCGCGTATAGATGATCGCTATGGGAATGAATGTTGCCATCGGAGTGAAGGCCAAGGAAGTGCATGGTGTTCTGCGACCCGTGTGAGACTGCTGTCTTCCAGACCAAGGTCTCGAACAAGCGACCTTCTTCGATCGACGCGTTGACCAGCTTGGAACCCTGATCGAAGATTCGACCAGCGCCAAGGGCGTTGTGCCCGACCTCGCTGTTGCCCATGTCGTCGTCCGAGGGAAGCCCTACGGCTACCCCATGAGCTATTAGTTCGGTAGACAGTAGCGACTCGTTGAGCCGATCGAGTGTGGGGGTGTTGGCCTCGCTAACCGCATTGCTCGGCCCAGGCGGAGCGATACCTACCCCGTCCGCGACAACGATAAGAACCGGACCGGTTCGGCCAGCGAATTGAGCGTGGCGTTCAAGATGTAACATCGAGGGTTAGGTTAGGGCCTCGGCCTCAAGGAGGTAGCCCTTTGACCTCACGGTTCGTAGTGCGAGCCTTGTACCGCGGAGCCGTTTGCGAATCCGGGTTATGTGCACATCGAGTGCGTTGCGTCCGTGGATACCGTTCTCGGGCCAACCGGCGGCGGTGAGCTCTTCACGAGCTACTACCACTCCCCATCCGGCGACGAGCGACGACATTATTCGCGCCTCCACCGGCGGTAAGGCGACCCAATCCTCGCCAAATCTGACCAACCCGGCGTCGTCCATTTCCGGACGGTCCTTTTGAGCAGCCGAAGCGCGACGTTCGAGTGTTTCGGTTCTCAGTTGAATGTCGGTGGCATTTGTAGGAACTCGTATCCAATCCTCGAGTGGATCGGAAGTGACTAACGGCAAACCAGAACCCTCGACCAATATCAGCCGCGCCGAGCCAACCTCGCGCAACTCTGCCAAACGAGCGGCATGCTCGGGCCAGCGGACAATTTCGACGTTCACAACACTCAACATTACGGGCCACAGGCTCCGGCGTCAGATCAGCAATGAAAAATCTTCATCACAAACATCGTCGCAGCATTATCGCTCGATCACAACGCGCCCGACACCGAAGAGGCTTCATCTGCGTCCAATGGCACCGGTCGGAGTATCGTCTCGGTTGTAATGAAGCAGCGTCTACGACCACAACATGCCGTCATCGCCTTGGGCGTTGGAATCGGACTATTCACCGTCGCCTCGGGAATCATCCCGATTTTCACCGAGTTCCACGACGATTCACTCGTCACCCGCGAGGTGTTCGAGAACATTCCGACAGCGATCAAGGTTGCGTTTTATACCGCGATCCCAGTGCTGATCGTCTACCTGACCGTTCTGTTCTCGCAGCGCATGAAGAACTGGCAGCGCGGCGGCCCTGACAACCGATCCACCACGCCTGAGAACGCAGGCCGACGCTTCGCAAGCTTCCGCGCCGGGGTCTACATGCAAACATTGCTGCGTGACCCAGCGGCAGGGGTGATGCATTCGCTGATCTACTTCCCTTTCCTCATCTTGATGGGTGTTACCACCGTGCTCGAGGTGAACCATCAGATCCCCGAGAGCATCAAGTTTCTGCACGGCGGCGTTTATCGGGTCTACGCACTCGTAGGCGATGTCGCAGGAGCGTTGTTCTTAGTTGGAATCATCTGGGCGATGGTCCGCCGCTACGGCCCACGCAGTTCCCGGCCGTACCGCATCAGAATCAAGAGCCGTCCCGAACACTTGCTGATCCTGCTCACCTTCTTGTCGATCGGAATCACCGGCTTCGGTGCCGAAGCGTTCCGCATCGCCCACCAGGGAGAGCTCGCTGGCGGCGTCCTGCCCGAATTCGAACGGTGGTCGGTGGTCGGCTACCCGCTAGCGACGTTGGTGGAGCCACTCGGCAACCTTTCGGGCTGGCACCAAGGCTGGTGGATCGCTCACGTTCTCAGCTTCATCGTCTTCCTCGCCATCTTGCCACTGACGATGCTGCGGCACATGTTCACGGCGCCGCTGAACATGTATTTGTCAGATCGCGATCGGCCCAAGGGTGCGATGAAGCCCATGCCGAACCTGATGGAGACCGAGTTGGAGAGCTTCGGCGCTTCGACCATCGAAGACTTCACCTGGAAGCAGCTGCTCGACACCGACTCGTGCACAATGTGTGGCCGCTGCACCAGCGTTTGCCCGGCACACGCAACCGGTAAACCACTAGACCCTCGTGAGATCGTGCTCAAGACCGGCGAGGTCATGGCCGCCACCGGAAACCCAAGAGTCTCGCCTCCGATCGGCACCGATGCCGATATCACAATTTCGGCCAACTGGATGTTTGATCGCATCACATCGGAAGAACTGTGGGCCTGCACCACCTGTCGGGCCTGCGACGAGATCTGCCCGGTGAACATCGAAATCCTCGACAAGATTCTCGACATGCGCCGCTATCTCTCACTGATGGAATCGGACTTCCCCACGATGTTGGGCAATGCCTACCGGTCGATGGAAAACTCGTCGAATCCGTGGGGGATGAGCCAAACCGAACGGGCCGACTGGGCCGACGATATCGAGGGCGTACAAGTGCTCGATGGTTCGGACCCGCTCGAATCGGAGTATCTGTACTGGGTTGGCTGTGCTGGCAGCTTCGACGACAAGAACAAGAAGGTCACCCAGGCCATGGCAAACCTGCTGCGTCGTTCGGGCATCGACGTCTCGATTCTCGGCCCGTCCGAACTTTGCACCGGAGACTCGGCTCGGCGATCCGGCAATGAATACCTCTACCAAATGCTCGCCAGCCAGAACATCGAAACGCTGAACAATATGGGGGTGAAGAAGATCATCACTCAATGCCCGCACTGCTTCAACGCTTTAGGTAACGAGTACCCCGAACTGGGCGGGCACTACGAAGTGGTTCATCACACCCAACTGCTCGAACAACTCATCGACGCTGGGCGGCTCGATCTCAAGGGCGCGACCCTCGAAGAACGCGTCGTGTACCACGACAGCTGCTACCTAGGACGGCACAACGATGTCTACCTGGCTCCACGCAAAGTCCTTGGCTCACTCGGAGGAATCCAGATTGTTGAGGCCGAGCGCAACGGCACCAAGGGCATGTGTTGCGGCGCTGGGGGTGCTCGTTTCTGGCTTGAGGAAGACACGGGCAAAAACATCAATGTCGACCGCGCTCAGGAACTGCTCGGAACTGGCGCAACCCGAATCGCGACAGCCTGTCCGTTCTGCCTCGTGATGATGGACGACGGTGTCAAGGGCGAGGGTGTCGAGGAGGACCAGGTCAAGGTCGCTGACATCGCGATCCATGTCCTCGATGCCATCGTGGAAGCCGAAGAGCTCGCCGAGCAGGAGTATTTGGCCGAGGTCGATGCGAGTGACGGAATTGTCGGCAACGCCGAAATCGTCGGCGGCGCTACAGATTGATTGCTGACTCGAGCTGCGACGGATCGATAAGTAGTCGAAGCAGTTCGGCGGCACCCGGTAGGCATTTCTCACGGTGGCTGGTGAACTTGCGCATCCGTTGTTCGCGAGTAGCCCGTATTCCGGCGATTCCGGCGTTCATGCTCATGACTCGTTTGATCTGGGAGTCGAGCCGCTCAACGGAGTTCATTAGATAGCCACCGACGGATTCGAGCTGCTCGGGCACCGCGCCGATGCTGGCGGCTAGCACGGCACAACCTGCGGCCGCTGCTTCGTAGATTGCAATTGGTTGAGCGTCGGTCCGGTCGGTCGTGGGTAACACGAAGATATCGATGTCGTTGAACCAAGCGCATCGTTGGTCTGCCTCGACTGGATACTCGCTGTGGCGAACCCGGTGTGGGTGACGACCACTCACCTCCAACAGGGCAGCGCTGACTTCCAGATCGACCATGCTCCCAGCGATATGCAACTCGATGGCTAGGCCAGAATCGGCCAAGCGGGCAAAGGCCTCGATCGTGTCGAGCGCGCCGTGTTCAACGGTGAGCGAGCCCAGATAGCCGACAATGATTGGACGACTATCGCCCACGACCGGTGCAGGTGAGCTACGCAGCTCTGCGCAGTCGGCCTCGTCCATCAAACAGGCATTGTCTACGACCAGGATGCGACCGGTGCGAGTGGACTCGGCGAGTTCGGCGAGTTGAGGGGACGGAACAACCTCGATGGCGGGGTGACACATGCGTCGAAATAGCCGCAGCTGATTGCTGGCCGAGTTGAGGTAGACGTCGCTGTGGTGATGGGCGAAGACCGGCAGGCCAAGGGTGCTCGCTGGCACTGCTCCGAACGCCCCGCGAATGGCTGGGTCGGAGGGTACCGACACGAAGAAGGAGCCGGGTTGCCCGGTCGAAGCGGGCGACCTTCGACCAAACAGCGAACGGATTGGTGCCACGGCGTCGGCGAAGCTGACCTCACAAACATCGAGTTCGTTCGCTCTTGAGAAGAACCCGAGAAGGGCTTCGGTGGCTGGCGAATGATCGGCCGAAGGGAAAGACAGTGATGCAGAGATGACGATCCGCGCAGCACCGAACACTCGTTCTGCGGATACATCGGTAACCGCCGAGGTCGTCTGGGCGCCGCTGGTCATCACTCCTCGAATCGGCGCGGCCATCCACATGATGAGCGGTGGAGCTCAAACAACCATAATTAGTCCGAACGTATTGCAAACTGACTCATAGTCGCCTGCAAAGTGTCTCCCAGGTAGGCCGCAAAGTCGGGTCCGTCCTGAGGGTCGAGAACGTTGGCGACAAAGGCGTCGCGCTCATGCGCGTGAACCAGAAGGTCCCAGACACAAGCGGTTGATCCACCCAGAGGCACTTGAGAAAACGACGACGGCTCACTTAACGGTGCCGAGAAAGTCAGCTGGGAAATAATGTCGCCGTCCCAAAGATCTATGAGTAGCCAGACGGCCTCTGCGCCTTGATGCACGATGACGAATCCCACCGCCGCTTCGCCACTAGTCGCCTGCGGAACAACTCGGTCGAGGGCGCGCACCACGGCATTGGTGATCTCCGCGGTGATCGAGGCACCAGGGAGAGTGATCTCATAATGCTTCAACCGCCAACCATTCGTGGCGGTTATGCCGGTGTGGCGGATCGGTCGGGCCTTGAATTTTCCTGTCATCGCGTTGCCTCCGCATGTTCAATATCGTCGATCTGCTCGGCGGTTGCCGAGATGTAAACTTGGTTGTCGTGAAAGGTCGCTCCGCGAGCCATATCGGCGTCGGCCTCAAGGGTGGTCGCGTTGATCGATGACCCGCCGCAGAGTTTCGGCCAGTGTCCTTTGCTCATCGTGGCCACGCCGATCCGCACGTCCTTCGAGATTTGAAGACTCGCATGAAACTCGCCCCTGCTGTTGTGGACACGGACTGTCATTCCGGAAGTGAGATCGCGCGCTGCGCCATCGTCCGGATGCAGCGCTATCACCGGCGGGCCCGCCTTGGCGTGATCGCTGCTGTTTGCGAACATCGAGTTCATCATGAAGTGATTGGCTCCGGCTATGAGCGCTAACGATCCCGACCCCGTATTACTTGTCGCTGCCCGAGGCTGCGTGGCCTCACGGGGCGCCACATAATGTGGTAACAGTCCGTGGCCAGCGGTTTCGGCAGCCCGGGACGCAAACTCGAAACGTCCGGACGGCGTATCAAAGGCTTCGCGGTAGCGCAGAAAGGGTTCGGGATAGCCGAGCCGAACAAACCCGCTAGAACGTAGCTCTTCGAGATCGATACCAGCCATCGCAGGGTGTTCGCTGTCGAGGGCGGCTTTCACCAGCTCGATATCGGAGGCGAAGAGTGCGGGCTCGTCCAGGTTCATCGTACGGGCGAGGCGACGAAAAATCTCGCTATGGGACAAGCACTCTCCCGCGGGTTCGGCGACAGGATTGTTGAAGTTCAGGAAGAGGTGCGAGACCGAGTCATGGATATCGAGATGCTCGGTCTGCATCGTCGACGGAAGAACAATATCGGCGTAGTCGACGGTGTCGGTGGCGAAGTTGTCGATCACTACGCAGAATAGATCCTCTCGACTAAGACCTCGTCGAATACGGTTCTGATCGGGATTAGAGGCCATTGGGTTCGCTGCAATCACGAACAAGGCCTTGACCGGCGGATCGTCGAGCTCGAGAAGACCCTCGCCAAGTCGGGTCATCGCAAGCTCGCGAGTCTCGATTGGCGAAAGGTCTGGTCGGTTGAGTTTCTGATCGTTAATGCCGTACAGAGGGCCGGTGGAGTAACAGAGCCCTCCCCCCAATCGGGTGTAATCGCCTGTGAGCATTGGCAGACATGAGATCACGCGAGCGGCCTGGCCGCCCGCTTCGTGCCGCTGCATTCCCATTCCGAGTCGGATCGCCAGCGGCCCATGCTTCGCGATGAGTTCTCCAAGCTCGACGATCTCGGTTACGGCAATATCGCATTCGAGCGCTGCCCGCGCCGGTGACCACTCGGCGAGCACTTGGTCGCGAAACTCGTCCCACCCCACAGTGTTGCTCACAGCAGGATCGATCATCTCGGTCTTGACCAGGTGTGCCATCAAGCCAAGAGCTAGGGCACCATCGGTTCCGGGGCGAATGGCGAGGTGTCGATCGGCGCGCTGAGCGGTGCGAGTTGTGACCGGATCGATTACCACGACCTCGGCACCCGCTCTTTGCGCTTCGCGGATGAAGTGCCAGTAGTGCTGGTTTGTTGAAACCGTGTTTGATCCCCAGACGAGAACAACACCGGCGCGAACGACATCGAGTGGATCCATCGATGAGCCGCGGCCCGACGTATACGCCAGCCCTGAATTCGCCGCGGCGGCGCAAATACTGGGATCGTGGCGACTGGCACCCAGGGCATGAAACAAGCGCTTTCCTGCACCCCCGATTCCCTGGATGTAACCCATTGTTCCGGTACCCCGGTATGGCCAGATCGCCTCGGAGCCAAACTCGTCCGCTACACCCTTCAAACGCGTCGCGATCTCTTCGAGGGCTTGATCCCATGTGATCTGCTCGAACCTTCCCTCTCCTTTGGCGCCGACACGCCGCATTGGGTGAAGCAGCCGATCCGGATGCTTTGTGTAAGCGAGATACGAGTTGACCTTCACGCACAGTCCCTTGCGGGTATGCGGGTGATCGCGGTTGCCACGAAGCTTTATGGGAACACCTTCATCGACCGTGACAACCCATGAGCAAGCATCAGGGCAATCCAGCGCACAGGCTCCAACCACAGTTTCCACAACAAGTCCTCCATCCATTTGGCTCACCTGTGATTATTTGACACTTCGACACAGACCGCCATTGACAGATATGACATTGTTCGCAATAATTCTGCCATGCCTGAACGACACCGAGTAGCCACTGTCATCTGCGACCAGGCCAAGGCCTTCGAGTTGGCGACCCCCGTTGAAGTTTTCGGAACCGACCGTTCGTACCTTGGCGTGCAGTGGTACGAACACCGGCTATGCGCAGCGTCGTCTCCGGTTTCGATCTACGGCGGATTCACCATCGACACTCAGTACGGGCTCGACGAGCTGGCCTGGGCCGACACGATCATCATCGCGCCGACCAATAGTCGGAACTACCCGAGTGAGCTACTGGAACGTTTGGTTCACGCGCATCGTCGCGGCGCGCGTTTGGTGACACTGTGTACCGGCACCTTCATCCTCGCTGAGGCTGGCCTATTGGATGGTCGCCGTGTGACCACCCACTGGATGCGCAGCGACGAGTTCGCCGCCACCTATCCCAAGGTCGTGTTGGACGCGAATGTCCTCTATGTCGACGACGGCGACATTCTGACCTCGGCCGGGACCGCGGCCGGCATCGACCTTTGCCTTCATGTGGTGCGCAATGACTTCGGTGCTGAGATTGCTAACGATGTCGCCCGGCGCATGGTGGTTCCGCCTCATCGTGAAGGCGGCCAAGCACAGTTTGTCGATCGGTCGATTGACAGGACATCCGACAATGATCTATTCGCGGACACCCTCAGCTGGGTCGAGGACAACCTTCACGGCGACATCACAGTCGACGATTTGGCCAAGCGAAGTGCAATGAGTCCGCGAACCTTCGCTCGTCGCTTCAAGTCGATTACCGGCACCACACCACACAACTGGATCATCCAACGGCGGGTTCACCTCGCACAGCGGCTACTCGAAACCACCGACAGACCTATCAGCCACGTCGCCACCGATAGTGGATTCGGTTCGGCCACCAACCTGAGGAATCATTTCCAGCGAACAGTTCAGACCACGCCGACCAGTTACCGCTCCATGTTTCGACTGAGCCAATCGGCATGAGGAGCAGTAGCGATCGGCTACTCGAAGTTCTCCCAGTAACGACTGGGCCGAGGGCCAACCTGGCCTTGATACTTACTCCCGAGCGCACCCGACCCATATGGGTTGTCGGCCTCGGTAGTCATCTGCTGAAAGCTGATCTGGCCGATCTTCATGGCGGGATACAGCGTGATCGGTAGGTTGGCGACGTTCGAGAGCTCGAGAGTGAGTTGACCGTCCCAACCCGCATCGACGAACCCTGCGGTGGAATGAATTAGCAAGCCCAAGCGACCGAGGCTGCTTTTGCCTTCGAGTCGGGCAACAAGATTGTTTGGCACGCCAATCCGTTCAGCGGTCGACCCGAGG
This sequence comes from uncultured bacterium, assembly GCA_965524675.1. Lineage (GTDB taxonomy): Bacteria > Actinomycetota > Acidimicrobiia > Acidimicrobiales > SHLQ01 > CALLQB01. The sequence continues at coordinate 1,572 of CBERPN010000064.1, read as the reverse complement.
ACGAACTCACCCGGATGCAATATGAAGGGGCGTTCGTCCGACGCCTCCAAGAGTTCGGTGAGTTCTTCGAGATTTTGCTTCACGTCGATAACCGGCATCGTGTGGTTGCGAAAGACCCGAAATCGGAAGTCGAGATGCAGATCGACCGACGATGGCTGCACACAACCATCGTCAAACGGTTCGATGATGATTTCGCCGGTGGCGACTTTTTCGCGGATGGTTCGGTCAGACAGGATCACGGCGACTGACAATACTGTCACCGCTGCCAGTTGTTGAACACCGGCGATTCTCGACCGATAGGTACTCGTGATTCTGCCCGTCGACGCCCGAGACCTGTGCGTTCGTAGTGCGTTGCCATGTTGATCGCGCAGATCTCCGATCCGCACATCACAGAACACAAAGCGGCTCTGCCGGTAGAGCCGATCGCTCGCCTGAAGACGGTCGTCGAACACCTCAACAACTCTTCAACGGCGATCGACCTAGTCGTTGCGACCGGTGATCTAACCAACGACGGCACGACCGGCCAGTACGAGTTGCTACTGGAGATTCTCGAACCCCTTAGTTCGCCTGTCGCATTGCTGCCGGGCAATCACGACGATCATCGAAATCTCCGAATCGTCTTTGAAGAAAGCTTCCCGAATAATCTGCCGACCGAGCACATGAGCTTCGTCGTGGAAGAGTTCGACCTACGAATTGTCTGCCTCGACACTGCCGACATATGCCGCCACGACGGTGTGTTTGATGAGCTGCGAGCCACCTGGCTAGAAGACACTCTCGCAACTTCGACCAAGCCCACGATGGTCTTCATGCATCACCCGGCGATGCTCACCGGAATCCGCTGGATGGACTTGATGAGCCTCGACGACCATGAGAGCTTCACCAGAATCATCGCAGCTCATCACCACGTTCATGCCGTCTCCGCTGGGCATCTTCATCGCATGGTGTCAGGCCGGATAGCCCACGCCGCAGCCACCATTGCGCCCTCCACCGCACATCAGCTCAATCTCGATCTTCATCCAGACCACGCTGCCCTCGTCGATGAGCCGCCGGGCTACCTTCTGCACTCCTGGAACGGGTCGACGGTCGTCACCCACACTGCAGTGGTCGGTCCGTTCGAGGTCTTCGAGATGAACGAGTTCGTCGATCTGGTCCTCAAAGCTGCAGCTAGCCCAGAAGGCATGAGAAAACTCGACCACTAGGCAATCTTGGCTGTCCTGGGTGGTGATCATCCGCAGCTTAGACTCCGCAATGGTCGGCCACGGGATAAGCCGCCTACAGTGGCGACTATCGCGGGTGTAGTTCAATGGTAGAACATCAGCTTCCCAAGCTGAATACGCGAGTTCGATTCCCGTCACCCGCTCCAATTGTATGATTAGGGTTTTCCCTGGTCATACAGCATTTCTGGACTGATTCGAGATGACCGCTGTCGTCCGCCGGTACCTCAGGTTGCCCCCTGTTTCCCTTTGGAAGTTGCACGGATGTTGCACGAAATCGCCATTCGCCGCTCCCTCTACCGGCCGATGAGACGATCGATCTCACCAGCCAGCTCACCATCTCGGCCTTGTGCAACAT
>CBERPN010000063.1:0-16524 GCA_965524675.1 uncultured bacterium | reverse complement strand
CGACCCCGGGTGCTCCGAACACGACAACTGCCGTGACTTTCACCGATACCAGCACCGGCGGCCCAACTTCATGGCTTTGGGACTTCGGCGACGGCTCGACTTGGAATGGCCAGTCGCCACAACCTCATGTATTTCAAGATGCGGGCACACACTCGGTGCAACTCGAGGCATGCAATGCAGGGGGTTGCGACACGGTTTCGCACTCTGTCTCTGTAAAGGATGCGCCGCCGCGGCCGGTCGCGGTTTTTTCCGCGTCGCCTTCGGGTCCGGTTGCCGTGGGTACCACGGTCAGCTTCACCGACCGGTCAAGCAACAAACCCGATACCTGGCGCTGGACGTTTAGCGACGGGTCCTCCTCGACTTCTCCCGATACCTCCAAGACCTACGACTCTTCAGGGACCTTCGCGGTAAGTCTCGAGGTCTGCAACGATGGCGGCTGCGACATCGCTGAGCGAACCATAGAAGTGGTCATCGATCCTCCGAATGCCAATTTCGGTTTTTCTCCTACGGGGGCAGTCAAGGTCGGCCAGGAATTAGACTTGCTTGACAAATCTAGTGGCGGACCGGACTCGTGGCTCTGGGACTTTGGCGACGGAACTTCTTCGAGTGCTCAGAACCCAACCCACTCTTTCTCAAGTCCGGGCAGCTACGCGGTCACGCTAACCGCAACCAACAGCGGGGGTTCCGACTCTCGGACGCGTCGAGTGAGAGTGAAGCCGCAAATCCCGCCGACGACGCAAACGCCGACGACCCAAACGCCGACCACGCAAACGCCGACGACCCAAACGCCGACGACCCACACGCCGACGACCCAAACGCCGACCACGCAAACGCCGACCACGCAAACGCCGACCACGCAAACGCCGACGACGCAAACGCCGACCACGCAAACGCCGACCACGCAGGCACCCACGACGCAGGCTCCCACTACGCAGGCGACGACCACGACAACCGGAACGGCGACCCAAGGCCAGACCTCGCCATGGCCAGTAGCCGTCGGTCTATTGACTTTCTGGTCGGCGTTCATCGGATTGAAATCGCGTCGACCCGTACTAGCCGGTTCATGACGTTTCCGTCGATCAATATCGCCGCGTCCCGACGGTTGTCGCCGTCCGAATGGATCGAGTTGGGGCTATTAGCAGCGCTCACTGGCCTAGCGAGCTACGGATTTCACCGCGTGTTTGCAACGTTTATGGGTGTCGGGCGGATTTCTGGGGCGGCGATTTTGGCGGTAGCGGTTGTCGCGTTCGTCGAGCTTCGGGCAGCTAGGCTGTGGGTCGTTGCTACAGTCTCGTCGCTGGCCATGGTGTTGTACTCGGTCTATACCCAGCTGGCCGACACGATGCCCTTTGGCGTTCCGGGTGCCGCTACATTTCGAGGTTTGGTCGACGGGCTGCTCTTTGGTTGGTCCGATGGCCTCGAGGCTCTGCTACCCCTAGTCGAGGCCGACTCGACCGGGGTCTTCCTGACCTATCTCGCATGGCTCGCCGGAACGGTCGGAAGCGTACTGTTGTTCCGCAGCAAACAGGTTCTTTGGACTGTAGTCCCGGCTCTGATCCTCTATTCGATCACGTTGCCATTGTCGGCGCCCACAGCGAACTCTGGGATCTGGCTTCCGTTTCTAATAGCAGCGCTTACTCTGGCGCTACTGGCCTTTCGCTCAAATCTGAGCCGCACCAAAGACATTGCTTCAGAAACGACTATCACCGACCTCGCGGCGCAAGACTTCCAGGTACGAACCTCGCCGCTGGCAATGGCCCGGTCGGCGCTGCCGCTAGCGGTCGGATGCGCAGCGGTTGGCATATTGGTGGGCAGCGTCATCGATTTTGGAAGCGATGATCCGTTTGACCCCCGCGATGCGCGTCCAGATACCGTCAGGCCAGAAGCCATTATCAACCCACTCGCTGAGTTCAAGGCGGTAAAGAATCAACAACCGCCAGCGCTCGCGCTGCAACTCGGCGTCAGCAGCGAGGACGACTTGGCCGCGATTGGGCGAATCCCGGTAGCGGTACTCGACTCCTTCGACGGTGCTGAATGGAGATCATCGGCGCGCTATCGCGTAAGTGGTCCCGATTTGCCAGGCGACCGTAACGACAGCGCAGTTCTGGTGGTGCAAGACATCGTGCTTGGCGCGGTCCGCGGCCCTTGGTTGCCGGCGGCTCAACATCCAGTGCGAATTAGTCTCGAATCTGTGCTGGTCGATGAGCGCACCGGCACAATAGTTGCACCGCTGGGGCTTGAGGTATCGCAATACACCGTTCTATCCGAGGTGGTTATCGCCGCTCCAGCTGATCTTCGAACCGCCGAGACGGACCAGGTCGATGGGCGCTATCTCAACCTTCCCGCACAGGTCCCAGTAGAAGTATTCGACCTGGCGAGCGCTCTGGCGAGCGATGCACCGACCAGCTATGACCGGGTAACTTCGATGGTCGACTATCTGCAAGTCGAACTATTTGCAGACGAAACGGCCCCCCCGGGGCACTCACTCGGACGTCTCCAGTCGTTTCTGTTCGAGGAACGGCGAGGTACCGCCGAGCAGTTCGCAAGCAGCCTTGCAGTGATGCTCCGAACCCAGGGGATACCTGCTCGATTGGTGGTCGGCTACGACCTGAGCAGCGTCGGCCCTGTTGACGCCGATGGGCTCTACGCTGTCACCTCTGACCACTACGACGTCTGGGTCGAAGTTCCATTCGACGGATACGGGTGGCAGGCTTTCGATCCTCTTCCGCTAGAGACGGCGATTGAGCCGGTTGTCGAAGAGACGCCTGGCACGACGATTCCGGCTGATTCAGAACAAGGCGTTTCTCCCGTGCCGTTGCCATCGGAGACCTCACCATCGCAGTCGCTCGACGATGTTGAGTCAAATAGTCGCTTCGGAGCGTGGTTGCTACCCAGTTTGTTGGCAAGCTTCTTCGCCGTTTGGGTTCTTGGTTTTGTGCTTCTGATCCTCTGGTCGAAGCGGCGACGACGCAAGCGGCGTAAAGATGCGCCGACTCCGGTTGGCCGGATCGAGGGAGCCTGGGCGGACGCGACCGATCGACTCCTCGAAGCGGGAATCGACGTCTCGTCGGAGCTGACGTTGAGTGAGGTGGCGGCGGCTGGCGCCGAGGAGTTCGGAGAGGGTCCGTCGGCGCCGTTGCGAGCAATGGTTCCCGATGTTGCCGCGAATGCTTATTCAATGAGAGAGCCGGACCAGCAAGCAGCCGAGCGGGTTTGGGCCAACGCGGAAGTGTTTCGACGCCAGACCGCGGCGACGCGTAGCCGCCGCAAGCGTGTCTCGGAGAAGCTAAACCCAAGACCTCTGGTGAAGAACAGGTAGTTGCTGAGAGGCAGCCAACGCGCTGGCTCTTAGCGTCGCACTTTGCGGTTCCAGAAGCGGGCGAAATCGCTGCTGGTATGAGCGTTCAGAACGATTGCCCCCGGAAGTGCCACGCCATCGCCCGCTAGCTGCACACCCAGACGACACAGGGTCACGGCATCGAACTGCGAGCTGAGTCGCCCGAGATGTACGACCTCATCGGTTGATCCAGGGCCGGTGATTATCGCGACCGAGAAGCTCCCGGGCTCGCGCGCCGCAATCTGGGCGAGCTGATGTAGCGAACCTTCGGCCTGGGGTTGGAGCGCAGCAAATTCATCGAGAAGTTTCGTGTAGCCGATCCCTTGGTCGAACGACCTGCCGCAGGTCGTTCGGACTCTGAACGGAAACCTTCCGCGGAGCGAAGAAATGGCCAATGATGCGGCGGCCCTGATCGCGTCTTCGAAGCCGTCCCCTGCGTAGACATCGGGGCGGGTGTCTAGAAGTATCAAGCTGCGTGGCTGATGGGTGTCGACGTTGTGTCGAACCATGAGTTTTCCGGTGCGTGCCGACGATCGCCAATGGATGAGGCGGCGATCGTCGCCAACCACGTATTCGCGTAAGTTCTGAAACGCGACTCCACCTTCAGGTGCTTCACCCGAACTTGCACCATCGAGGTCGCGAGCCATGCCGGAGGGAAAGGGTGCGACATCGTGTAGTAACGGATGCACCCAGAGGGTCTCCGATGATGCCTTCCATTCCCCCTTTCGAACCAGCCCGAGAGGGTCTGACCTGTTGATGACCAGCGGACCGACCTGATAAACACCACGGTGTTCGGTTGGAAGCACCTCAATCATTTCAACCGAGTCGCCTGGTGGCAACTCAGGAATATTTACTGGGATGATTCCATCGCCGAAGCGCTCCAGGGCAACACCATCGCGCAGCACGCGACGCCCGGCGTTTCTTATGGTGAGCACCGCCACGGCATCTTGACCAGCGATGACACGGTTCGGGACAACCCTTCGGCCAATCTCCATCGTCGGCTTTTGAGCAACCAAGGCGACGGCAGTCAGCAACGCTGCGAGTAGCGCTCCCGCAATGACGATCAGGGGCGAATAGCCGAGGAGCCAACCGAATAGGAACAGGACTGCGCAGAGCCCTGCGACCGAGATGCCGTTTCGAGTGAACACGACCTTAGACTGCGTCGCGACTGCTGGGAACGCTGACCTCGCGGATAACGCGCTCGAGAATCGAATGGGTACTCACACCTTGAAGCTCGGCTTCAGGAGTGAGAATCATCCGGTGCAGTAGTACATAGGGCGCTAGGAACTTGATGTCCTCAGGCGTCACAAAGTTTCGTCCGGTAGCTGCTGCGAATGCCCTGGCCGCACGGGCCAGCGAAGAGGAACCCCGAGGGCTGACCCCCAACAGCAGTTGCGGAACATTGCGGGTCTCGCGGGCCAGGTTCACGATGTAGTGACGGATGTTTGGTGCGAGGTAGACCCGGTCGGCGATATCGCTCATACGCCGAAAGTCCGCCGGAGTGATCATTGGGCTCGCCTCGGGCCGAAAGTGGCGCGTGTTGAGCGAGTCGATGATTTCCATCTCGGCGAGAGGGTTTGGGTAGCCGATCTGAATCCGCATCATGAAACGGTCGAGCTGCGCCTCGGGAAGGTTATAGGTGCCGTCGAGTTCTACAGGGTTCTGGGTCGCTATGACGATGAAGGGGTCTGGTACGGGGTGCGGTACACCATCGACGGTTACCTGGTGCTCCTCCATCACCTCGAGTAACGCTGATTGGGTCTTGGGCGAAGCACGGTTTATTTCGTCTCCCAGAACCACATTTGCAAAGACGGCTCCTGGGTGGAACTCGAACTTGTTCTTCTCAACGTTGTAGATCTGCACGCCCGTAACGTCGGTGGGCAACAAGTCGGGGGTGAATTGAATACGTGCGAGAGTGCCGTCGACCGACTCGGCCATCGCTCTTGCTAGCGAAGTCTTGCCAGTTCCTGGGACATCTTCGATAAGGAGGTGCCCTTCAGCGAGCATGCTTATAAGGGCCAACTGAATGACATCGGTCTTTCCCTTGATGACCTTCTCGACGTTGGTGACAAGCCCATCCAAGCGCTCGGCGAAGTGTTTCGCCTCCGCTTCGGTGGCGCGTTCTCGTGTTGTTGTGGTTTCCAAGGAAACTCCTGGTTGATGCGTGCCCTACCCCATGTTGGCGCGCATTGGTAGCGTGCGACAAATATGGAGTACGGGTTCGTTGGGGGATTCGCTAATACAGCAGCCCTTGGGCCTTACCAGAGAGGATAGATCCCACGAGTGGTCGCCGTCGCCTCGACGTTGAGCTAGTCCGTCGATGTCTGGCCGAAAGTCGTGAGCAAGCACGTGTGTTGGTCGAGGCTGGTTCGGTTACTGTCGCTGGCTCGGTCGCCTACAAACCGGCCCGTCAGGTGCTTCCGGGCGACCCGATTGAAGTGACGGGTGATCGCCCCAGATACGTGAGCCGGGGCGGCTTGAAGCTAGAGGCGGCCCTCGAACAATTCGCAATCAAGGTCACTGGAATACGAGCGATCGATGCGGGGTCGTCGACGGGAGGGTTCACCGACGCCTTGTTGCAGGCGGGTGCTTCGTCGGTGGTGGCTATCGACGTCGGAACCCATCAACTACATGAGCGGCTAAGGGCTGATCCGCGGGTCGAACTGTTAGAGCAGACCGACATCCGAGCGATAATGCCCGAACGAATCGGCGGCAAGGCTGCGGTGGTTGTAGCCGATCTGTCATTCATCTCGCTTCGCCAAGTACTCGAATCACTCCTTGGTCTTGTCGAACTCGGCGGCGATGTGATCGTCTTGTTGAAACCCCAGTTTGAGGCTGGCCGTCAGCAGGTCAGCCGGGGGAGAGGGGTTATAGCCGACCCGGCCGTTTGGCGGGAGGCGATCGAGTCGACGCGAACCGCGTCTCACGCCGCTGGAGCGGCCATTATGGATCTAATAGCGTCGCCCATACGGGGTGGCCGAGCAGGCAAGGGCAACGTGGAGTTTCTAATGCACCTTCGACATCGTGAGTCGCTCGCAGCAGTCGAGCTACTCTCACAGGCGAGTATCGCGGCCAAGATCGACACAGCTATTGAGTCGGCGCAGGGAAACTAGCGATGAGCGCGCTCTTTGGATTGATTGTTCATCACGACCGGGAGCAGGCCGCTGAACAGGCCGCTGATCTGGCCGTCTGGTTGGGCCAACAGGGTCATGGGGTGCGGTTGCCAAGCAGTGATGCCGAGATTGTCTCGATGCCCGAGCTCGGTGTACCCGACGAAGCCTTCGCCGTCGACCTCGACGTGGCGGTGAGCCTTGGCGGCGACGGCAGCATTCTCCGGGCGGTCGAACTGACGAGCGCTGTCGATGTTCCTCTGCTGGGGGTCAACTATGGCGAACTCGGCTATCTCGCCGCGATCGAACCCGACGACGCTCACGACGCGGTGAAGCTATTCCTTAGTGGACGCTACGAAGTCGAGACCCGCATGATGCTCAAAGCAACAGTGTCCGGGTCGGTGGATCAGTCGATACATCACGCATTGAACGAAATCGTTCTTGAGCGAACGGCTGATCACAACACCATCCGTCTCGCCGTGGGCATCGACGGTGATCATTTCCACAGCTACCAGGCCGACGGACTGATCGTGGCAACCCCAACCGGTTCAACCGCCTACTCGCTGTCGGCTCGTGGCCCGATCGTGGCAGCGACGCACCGGGCGCTGCTGCTGACCCCGGTTTCGCCCCATATGCTCTTCGATCGAGCGATTGTGCTCGGGCCCGACTCAGAGTTCAAGCTAAAGGTTGATGGGCATCGCCCGGCAGCGATGTCGGTGGATGGGCGTAAGGTTGGGACCCTCGCCGAAGGCGACAGCGTGCTCTGTACCGCCTCGGACCGTCAGGTTCGGTTGGTGCTAACCGGACCGCGTCGTTTTCACGACGTTCTAAAAGCCAAGTTCGGTCTTTCTGACCGCTAGTGTCCTGAGTCTTAACTACGCCGTCATTTCGACGACCCTCACCGCCACTCTCTGCGTCCTCGTCATCTCAATTACCTATGGGTAGTATCGACTCCTGTGTCCTTGAGATTGACGCTGAGTGACCGCCGAAATACTCACCGAACTTAAGACTCAGGACACCTGTTCCCATTACTGCTCAAAACGGAAGCCTGCGAAGATCCTGTGTTACAAGAACTATCAATTGTTGATCTCGGAGTAGTCGAGCGCGTTGATTTGTTAGTCGGCCCTGGTCTTACCGCTGTAACTGGCGAAACCGGTGCTGGCAAGACGATGATCGTCACCGCTATCAACCTACTAATGGGAGGCCGGGCTGATGCATCGGTCGTGCGGCCCAGCGCCGAACAGGCGGTGGTAGAGGGCAGGTTTGTATTGAGCGAAGCGGCTCAGCTCGCGTTTGGCGACCGCGAAGAAATTGTCGATGACGAGGTGATCTTGCGTCGAGTGGTGCCCATCACGGGACGATCGCGGGCTTACGTCAACGGTCAGCTAGCGACCGCTGCGGTCTTGGCAGATCTAGGTTCCCACATGGTGGACCTTCACGGGCAGCACAGTCATCAGTCGTTGCTGGAGATGGGGGTTCAGCGACATCTGGTCGATGTCTTCGGAGGCCTAGATCTCGGGCCGATAACGGCGGCTCGGGCCGACCTGGCTGCAATCGATGCTGCGTTATCCGATCTTGGTGGCGATACTCGAGAGCGCGCTCGTGAGATCGATCTATATCGTTTTCAAGTGGCCGAACTCGACCGGGCGGCCATCACTAACCCGCATGAGCTCGACGAGATCGGGCCGCGCGAGGACCTTCTCGCCGATGCGAGCGCTCACATCGAGGCTGCCAGCAGCGCGCTGGCGATGATCGGTTCGGATGGAATTGCTCAGGAGCAGCTCGGTGAAGCGATCGAAATTCTTGAAGATCGGGCGCCTTTTACAGCGATACTCGGCCGCATGAAGGCGCTGCAGTCAGAGCTGAACGATGTTGCCGCCGAGGTGCGAGCCTTGCTCGAAGGAATCGAAGATGACCCTGAGCAACTTGCCGAGGTACGGGCCCGCCGACAATTGCTGCTCGAAACCGTCAGGAAATATGGCGAAACACTTGAAGAGGTAATCACGTACCACAGCGACGCCTCCGAACGACTCTCAAGCCTCGAGAGCCACGACGCTCGCGCAGCCGAACTAGACGGTCGCCGGGCCAACGCCATGGTAACCCTCGACACGGTGTCAGCAGACCTGCTTCAGGCTCGCCGTGCGGTCGCTCCAACGCTAGCAGCCGAAGTCGAGCAGCATCTTAGTAACCTGGCGATGAAGAACGCCCAGATCGAAATCGTGGTTGAGGGTGTGGCTGGCGACGAGGTCGAGTTTCGGCTGGCAGCCAACCCTGGAGCAACACCGCTAAGGCTCGCCAAGGTTGCGTCAGGCGGCGAGTTGGCCCGGACGATGTTGGCGTTACGCCTCGTCATTACATCGTCACCCCCAACCCTGGTGTTCGATGAAGTCGACGCCGGAATCGGCGGCGAGGCAGCGCATTCGGTAGGGCGCTCACTGGCTCGGCTGGGCGCCGACCATCAGGTTCTGGTCGTCACTCACCTTGCGCAGGTAGCCGCTTACGCGCATCGTCAGGTGGCGGTCGTCAAATCGACCGATGGTTCATCGACCACCACGACCGTCGTTGGGCTAGACGACAATGAGCGTGTGACTGAACTGTCGAGAATGCTCTCGGGAAGCCCCGACAGCGATGTTGCCAACGATCACGCTATCGAGTTGTTGGCATCGGCTGCGCCGAATCGTAAGTGAGGCCGCTCCGTTTCAAAGTAGCCCCCAAATATTTGCACTTGGCCGTGCGCGCATCGCGCTGTCATAGAGGTTACGGTGAGACCCCGTGACCAAGCACATATTTGTGACCGGTGGCGTGGCGAGTTCGCTCGGGAAAGGCCTTACCGCTTCTTCGCTCGGACGGCTGCTGAAACAGCGTGGCCTTCGAGTCACGATGCAAAAGCTCGACCCGTATATTAACGTCGACCCTGGGACAATGAATCCCTTTGAGCACGGTGAAGTATTCGTCACCGACGACGGCGGTGAAACCGACCTAGACCTCGGGCACTACGAACGGTTTATCGACGAAAACTTGTCGCGTGCGTCGAACGCCACCACCGGTTCGATCTACTCCGAGGTGCTGGCGGCTGAACGACGCGGCGACTATTTAGGTAAGACGGTGCAGGTGATTCCCCACATCACCAACGAGATAAAGCGCCGAATAACGCTGCTCACAAGCGACGACGTCGACGTCGTCATAACCGAAGTCGGCGGAACCGTGGGCGACATCGAAATTCTGCCGTTCTTGGAAGCGATACGTCAGTTCCGCCTCGATGTGGGCCGCGACAACGTCGTCTACATCCATGTCACGCTGATCCCTTTCATCGGGCCCACCGGCGAACAAAAGACCAAACCTACGCAGCATTCGGTTACCGAGTTGCGGAGTCGCGGTATTCAACCCGATGTAATTGTCTGCCGGAGCGAGAAGCCGATCACCAGCGATTTGAAACGAAAAATTTCTGGTCTATGCGACGTTCCGGTCGAGGCGGTGGTGAACGCTGCCGACGCCGACAGTCTTTACGATATTCCGTTGGTGATGCACGACGAGGGTCTCGACGCAGTCGTCTGTGATTTGCTCCGATTCGAACCACCCCTGCCCGAACCCGACCTCACCGAGTGGCGAGCCTTGGTCGAGCGGGTGCACAGCGCTGACCGCCCGGTCAAGATCGGGCTCGTTGGCAAATATGTCAGCCTGATCGATGCCTACCTCTCGGTTGTTGAGTCACTAAACCACTCCGGGATCTTTCATGGCGCGCAGATCGAACTCGATCTAATTCAGGCCGAGGATGTCGAGGGCATCCTGGCCAGCGGTCGGCTTCGCGAGCTAGACGGACTCGTGATTCCGGGTGGCTTCGGCGAACGAGGCTTTGAAGGTAAGATCGCTGCCGCGACCTACGCGCGCGAGAACGAAATACCTTGCCTGGGGCTGTGTCTGGGCCTTCAGGCGATGACTATCGAGTACGCCCGAAATGTCTTAGGACTCGCCGGCGCGAACTCGAGCGAGTTCGACACTGCGGGCAGCCAGACGCCGCACCCGGTGATCGACTTAATGGATTCCCAAGTGGGGATTAGCAACAAGGGCGGGACGATGCGGCTCGGTGCCTACATTGCCCAACTCAGTGCTGGGAGCAAGGTAGCCGAGGCCTACGGCGAGGTCGTGGTGTCGGAACGCCACCGGCATCGTTACGAGTTCAACCCCAAGTACCGGAAGCGCTTCGACGACGGCGACTTTTGGTGCTCGGGAGCGTCGCCCGACGGTTCGTTGGTCGAGTTCATCGAACTTCGCTCGCATCCATTCTGGGTAGCGACCCAGGCCCATCCCGAGCTCAAGAGTCGACCAAACCGCCCAGCTCCGCTCTTTCGTGAGTTTGTGCGCGCAGCGTTACACCGCGCCGAGGGTCGCAATCCGCCGTTGCCCACGGTTGCGCCTTCACCGTCGGTGTCGATCTGACCCGCGATCTAAATCCGACTCCCGAGTTTCGCAAACTCGAGGAGACGCCGATTTACTCCGGCTACATTATCGATGTTGTTACGGGCGAGTTTGAGGCGCCCGACGGCGAGATTATCGTCCGCGATATCGTCAAGCATCCAGGGGCTGTTTCAGTCGTGCCTGTGGTTGGTGAACAAGTGGTGCTGGTCCGTCAGTTTCGAGCTGCATGTAACGAATGGCTGCTTGAGATCCCGGCAGGAAAACGCGACGTCCCAGGCGAACCTCCGACTGAAACGGCCGGGCGTGAGCTTGTGGAAGAGGTTGGCCTCAAGGCGGGCGAGCTGATTCAACTAGCGGAGTTCTACAACTCGGTGGGCTTCTCCGACGAGTACTCCTATGTCTTTCTGGCGGTCGATCCCGTGGCTGTGCCGACCGCGCATGATGGTGTCGAAGAGGAGTTCATGACGGTTGAACGCTACGATTTGGCCGATGTGGCTTCGATGATCGCCGCTGGAGCAATCGTTGATAGCAAGACCATCATTGGATTGTTGTTGACCCTTCGTCATCTGAGCTGAACCTGTGGAGAGCCCAAATGTCGGTCTTGAGGTCGATGACTTCCTCACCTGGTTGTCGGTGGAACGAGGCCGATCCTCAAACACGCTGATCGCATACCGTCGCGATCTGTTGCGCTACTGCTCATTTCTGTCCGATCGTCAGTTGTTGCCGCTAACCGTCGGCGGCGATGACATAATCGACTTTGTTCGCGACCTCCAAGATCTGGGCCTCGCGGCGCCATCGGTTGCCCGCACCTTGGTGGCTGTTCGTGGGCTTCACCGCTTTATGGTCTTCGAAGGCTTGAGCGAGATCGACCCGGCGGCCGACGTTGAAGTGCCACGCCCGCCAAAGGGGGTGCCGAAGGCCCTTAGCGAGGTCGAGATCGAGCGGTTGCTAAATGTGGTAGTCGGTGCTGAAGCTATCGCCCGGCGCGACCGTATGATTCTTGAGGTTCTTTACGGCGCAGGCTTGCGGATCTCGGAACTCTGCGGTCTGTCCTTGGCCGATTTGGATCTCGACGCAGCCTTGATGCGTGTGCTCGGCAAAGGCGACAAGGAACGGATCGTTCCGATCGGGCGATTGGCTGCGGTTGCGATTGCGACTTGGTTGGAACCAAATGGCCGTCAGTCACTTGAACCCGATCAGTGGAAGCGACGAGACGATGAGAACGCATTGGTGCTCAATGCTCGTGGGGGGCGTCTAACGAGGCAGGGGTGTTGGGGCGTGGTTCGCAAGCATGCGCAGTCCGCCGACCTCGGCGGCAGGCTGAGCCCTCACGTGCTGCGGCACTCGTGCGCGACTCACATGCTCGATCACGGCGCCGACATTCGTACTGTGCAGGAACTCTTGGGGCACGCCTCAATCACGACCACCCAGCTGTATACGAAGGTCTCTACCGAGCGGCTTCAGCGGGTCTATGAGGCCGCTCACCCTCGCGCGGTTCGTCAGCACACTCCTGGCGCAGGAGCGGAGTCCTAGTGGCTGCAGCGGCACATCTCATAGTTCGCTTTTTCTCGTCGCTATGGCCGTTTGCTCCGACTGCGCAAAGTCTGACCTGGGTGGGCGAGCAGTTATGCGACGCTGAGATGGCTCTATGGACGGCCGCATCAAAGCCCGATCAGCGCCATTCGGTAAAGGTTGCCCGCGACGTCGTAGCGCGGTTGGATGGCGACGACCGGGCGCCGCGCGAAGTGCTGGCCGCGGCATTGCTACACGACATTGGCAAGAACGTGTCAGGCCTCGGCACCTACACACGGGTAGCAGCCACCCTTTCGGCTGCGGTGGCGGGTCGTGAGACGGCTGAGCTTTGGGTGAGCGGGAGTGGAATAACGCGCCGCATTGGGCAATACCTGCTGCACCCCAGCCTGGGTGGTGATTTACTCGAAATGGCGGGTAGCCATCCGTTGACAGTTGCGTGGGCGAGAGAGCACCACTTGCCTAGCGAACAGTGGAGCGTCGATCCAAGGTTCGCGGCCGCGCTCGACGCAGCCGACAACGACTAGTGGTGCCGACCGGTAGGGGCAGGATTCTGCAGTAGGCCGATGTTTGTCTTGGCCCTCGCAAGCACTTCGGCGGCTTTGGCTTGTGCCTTTTCAGCACCTTTGGCGAGCAACCGTTCGGTCTCGGCCGGATCATTGGCTAGCTCGTAGTAACGCTGCTGAATCGGACCCAACAGTTCGATCAGGGCTTCGGCGGTAGCCGACTTTAGAGGACCGTATTGTTCGAATCTCTCGGCGGCTTTGTCAGGCGTCTGATCGGTAACAGCGGACAGGATCGAGAGTAGGTTAGAAACACCAGGTTTGGCTTGGACATCGAACCGGACCTCGCCGTCGGCGTCGGTTACCGCTCGCTTGATTTTCTTTTCAACCGCCTTGAGATCGTCGAGCAGCAAGATCGTCCCCGAGTTCGTGTCATCAGATTTTGACATCTTGTTTTCGGGGTTCTGTAGGTCCATGATGCGCGCCGCGGTCGGCGAGATAAGTGCACTGGGGACTACAAAGGTTTCGCCACAACGGCTATTGAACCTTTCGGCGACGTTGCGGGTGAGTTCCAGATGCTGTCGCTGGTCGTCGCCTACCGGCACAACATCGGTGTCGTACAGCAAAATGTCGCCAGCCATAAGGGCTGGATAGGTAAGTAGCCCAGCGGAAATGAATCCGCCGGCTGCCTGTTCTGACTTGTCCTTGAACTGAGTCATCCTACGAAGCTCGCCAAATGAGGCGGTGCATTCGAGCAGCCACGCCATTTCTGAGTGCTCGTGTACGTGGCTCTGCACGAACAGCGTCGACCGGTCGGGGTCGATGCCCACCGCCATTAGCAGCTGGGCGAGTTGCAGGGTCGCTGATCGCAGCTCTGCTGGATCTTGAGGCACAGTTAGTGCGTGAAGGTCGACCACGCAGTAAATCGCGTCGTAGTCCTCCTGCATCGCGACCCAGTGTCGGACGGCACCTAGAAAGTTTCCGAGATGGATATCGCCGCTGGGTTTGATTCCTGAAAACACGCGAGACATGAATCATGAGGCTAATGGCAACAATGACTTTCGACGCGACTTTTCCGCCGCGGTGCACCCTTGGGCCTGCCGCGTCCTCTAGCGTCGTTAGGTCATGTCATTCAAGGTAGAAACTCCGGTCTTCGCGGGTCCTTTCGATCTGCTTCTGCACCTCATTGTCAAAGATGAAGTGGAGCTTTACGAAGTGTCGCTTTCAGGTATCGTCGACGCCTATTTGGTCGAGCTCGAGCGAATGGACAAGACCGACCTCGAGGTGGCTACGGAGTTCTTGCTGATAGCTGCGACCTTGGTGGAGTTGAAGTGTCGTCGGTTGTTGCCGGTCGAGGACCGTTTTGAGCTCGACGACGAGTTTGCACTTTGGGAGGAGCGCGACCTTTTGTTGGCGCGACTCATCGAGTGCAAGACCTTCAAGGACGCAGCCCAAGTCCTGCGCCAACTAACCGCTGAGGCGGGCCTGATGTTCCCCCGAACGGTCGGGCTCGACGAGGAGTTCGTTGGATTGGCTCCCGACATGTTGGTGAATACCTCACCGATCGATCTCCGCGATGCATACTTACGGGCCACAACGCCAAAGCCCGAGCCGCGTGTCGACTTGTTCCACGTAACGCCGATCCGGTTAACGGTCGCGGACGCAGTCGAGGAGCTGGTCGACGAACTGCCTCGCTCAGGCACTTTGAGCTTTCGTGAACTCACCGCTGGTCTGGTCGATCGGATTGAGGTTGTCGTACGGTTCCTTGCCATTCTCGAGCTCTATAAACAGGATTTGGTCGAGCTCGACCAACTCGACACCTTCGGCGAGATAGTGATTCGTTGGACCGGTGGCGAAACCCAGACAGAGGTGGCCATCGATGACTACGAAGGATGACGACGTGACCGACACACCGGCCGACACCAGCGAATGCAGCGATGGACCAGAACTCGTCGACGAGAGCCAAGCCGTGGTGTCGGAGGTTTCCGATGAGGTGCGTCGCGCCATCGAAGCCCTCATCCTGGTATCGGACCGCCCGTTGCCATCGAATCTGCTGGCTCAGTTCACAGAAGTCTCGGTCGAGTCGGTGGATGAGGTGTGTAAGGAGTTGGCAGCCGAGTACAACGAATCTAACCGCGGCTTTGTCCTGAGTCGGGTGGCCGGAGGCTACCGTTTCCAGACCCACCCCGACCTTGCCCCGTACATCGAACGTTTCGCGCTAGAGGGCCAGTCGTCGCGTTTGTCGGCAGCCGCTCTAGAAACATTGTCGATAATCGCCTACAAACAGCCGTTGTCGAGGGGCCAGGTGGCTGCGATTCGCGGCGTGAACGCTGACGCTGTGATTCGCACCTTGGCACAGCGGGGCTACATCGCCGAGCAGGGCGACCACGAAGAGGGCGGACTCGCAGCCTTATTCGGAACCACCGACCTTTTCCTCGAACGGATTGGACTCGATTCGCTTTCGGAGTTGCCAGCATTGGGCGACTTCGCACCCGGCAGCGAGATCGTCGAAGCGCTCGAGCAAAGCTTGAGCACCGACGGATTAGATGTTGAACCGGATCTTGGCAACCTGGATGCCATTGGCCCGTTACCTCAAGAGAGTCTGGAGAGCGACGGGCAGGCTGATACCAGCGTCGACGATCGCCTTGACGCTGTAGTGATCGATTTGCGCGACTCGGTTCGCTCAGAGGCCGATTGAGATCTGACGTGGCCGCTGACGGCGAGCGACTGCAAAAGGTTCTTGCCCGGGCCGGAGTCGGCAGTAGGCGGGCTTGTGAGGAGCTGATCGCAGACGGGCGCGTTGTGGTCAACGGCGAGTCTGCAATTCTTGGGCGTCGAGTAGATGTGACGGTCGACGTTGTCGAGGTCGACGGCTCGTTAATTCCTGTTCGACCCGATGCCGTGTACTACCTGTTGAACAAGCCGAAGCGGGTCGTGAGCACAGCGAACGATCCCGAAGGCCGTCCGACGGTAGTCGAGCTCGTTCCTGGTGAGCCGCGGGTGTTTCCGGTCGGACGGCTCGACTTCGATAGCGAAGGCTTGTTGCTACTTACCAACGACGGTGAGCTAACCCACCGCCTAACCCATCCGTCGTTTGGTGTCGAAAAGGAGTATCTGGTGGCGGTGGGTGGTGGCACTCCCAGTCGGGGCGCGCTGCGCTCGCTGCGAGAAGGGGTCGAGCTCGAGGATGGGTTTACCGCCGAGGCCAGGGTAGCTATGGCTTCGCCGGGTTTACTCAAGATTGTGATCCACGAGGGCAAGAATCGCCAGGTCCGCAGAATGTGCGAAGCGGTAGGCCATCCGGTAAAGCGCCTAGTCCGAACCAGAATCGGCCCAATAACAGACACTCGTCTCGCCCCAGGCAAGTGGCGAGAACTAACCCAAGAAGAACTAAAAGGCCTGCTTCGTTACCCGCAGGCGCAATCCGGCCCTTCGGGCCTCGATGCGCGCTGCTGAACGCAAGCGCTGACCCGTTACTCGTCCCTCGCGCCTTGCTTCCTCGCTTTGCTTTGGCGCCAAGGCTTCAACCAGCCCGGCCAATCCCTGGCTTTCGAGCGTCTGTGAACGTATAGAGATGCCCGATTAGGGCCGTGTCTGACACCGGGTATTGCTTGGCGCCAGATCAAAA
>CBERPN010000062.1:0-16732 GCA_965524675.1 uncultured bacterium | reverse complement strand
CTCAGATGTAGAAATGAACAAACCGATCGTAGTACAAAACGATCGTGCAAGCGGGCGTGGCCGTCAGCCCTTGGTGATCAGCTGGTTGAGTACCGCACCGTCTTCGGCGACAAGTTTGCGGACGGTGCTGCGCTTCACGTCGGCGACGATGATCTCGCCCACCTCGTCGGCTACCACGTCGAAGATTTCGAGGTTGAGTAGGTTTTCGGCCATCTTGTGGTTGTCGTCGGTTGGGGTGAGGTAGTGGATCGACTCAATCTTGTAGCGGTGCAGCACAAAGAGGTGCAGCAGCGTCATGAGCCGCTTGCGCCGTAGCGATTCGTCGTACACGTTCTGATCGCGTACCGACAGAATCGCACGCTTGCGACGATCCTGGACTTGACTAAAGATCACGTCGGCGACCGTGGTGCCGTCGTCGTCGGTCACGCGAAGCTCGAGGATTTCTGAACCGGCTGATGCCGGGCGAAGCGCAACCTTGAAGGTGCGATCGATTCCGTTGTGTTCGCACCAAGCTTGCAGCCATTCCTCAAGCAGGCGCGGTGGAACCTCGGTCTGCACCAGATGCTGGAACTGGGTTGAGCCCTTACCCATCGCCCGTGTGGTGGCTGTGCGCCCTGAAGCGCCAACCAGACCAGCGTCGGCTCGCGGTCCGCCGACCAGGGTTTGAGGCGTACGGTAAGGCGACTCGACCAAACGCAGCTTGCGCTGGAGCTTGGCCAAAGCCAACATGCCCTCTTCTTGCAGAGCGGTCGAGAACTCTTCGGATGCCATCCCGTCGACCTGATGGCCGCCGTAGGTGATGAAGTTAAAGACGAAACCTAGCTTTCCGAGCTCGGCCGGGAAGGCCGTCATCTCTTCGTCGGTCATACCCGTGGTGTCCCAGCTAAAGGACGGAGAGAGGTTATAGGCCATCATCTGGTCGGGGAACACTGCATGAATGGCCGCGGCGAACTCTTTGGCATCAGCCAAGTCTGCGGTCTTGGTCTCCATCCACAAGATGTCGCAAAAGGGAGTGACGGCCAGCGACTTTGCGATCGCATACGGAATGCCGCCTTTGATCTGGTAGTAACCCTCGGGGGTTTTGGCGAGTTCGCTGTCCCAAACAGCGTTGAGGCCGAGTTCATCGGCCTTCGCTACGGCGTCGTACTGCGATGCGGTGCCAGCAAAGGCCAGCCATTGTTCGATATCCATATCGAATTGCTCGCCCTGTTCGGCACGGAACTCCATCCGGTCGGCAACCGCTTGGCCATAGGTGGTCAGGCCAGCGGCCGTTTCCCAGGCGGTGGCGAACAAGTCGACGACAGCGTCGATGGTGTTGTCTAGGAACGCTCCAGGAGTGGCCAAGAACTCGGCCGCCGCTGTGTCGGCGCTTTCGAGAATATTTGCCGCGCCGAGCCACGCCTCGGCCTCGACAGTTTGCTGGACAGGGATGCTGTAGAGCAGATGACCGTTGATGTCGGTTAGCCCAGCGCCGTGAAGGTGCTTGAGAAGCGTGAGATACGCGACCTTGTACGACGGAACTTCGGTGTTGGTGACCCCGAGAATGAACGGCTGATCGCGCTCGTCCGATCCTCCGTCGAGCAGGCTCGCCGCCTCCGCGTCGGTGCGGGCCACGATGATTCCCCCGACACCCATGATGTCGAGCTGAAAGCGAGCGGCGTTGAGTCGCTTGATCTGCTCGTCGCAGGGCACTAGAACCTTGCCGCCCTGATGGCCGCACTTTTTGGCGCCGGGCTTTTGGTCTTCGATGTGATAGCCGGGTACGCCCACTTCTACGAAACGTCGTACCAGATTTCGGACATGGCCGTCGCCGCCATGACCAGTATCGGCGTCGGCGATGATCCACGGCATGAAGTTGACTTCGGCGGTGTCAGCCTGCTCCTCGGGGGTCATGCGGGCCCGCGCGAACTTCTGATTCTTGTCCGCTGATAGCAGCGCTCGAACCAGCACGGCAGCTTCGTCGGGAACTTGGCTTAGCGGGTAGCTCGCCAAGTCGGGGCCTGGATCTTCCTGCACGGATCCCTTCGCGGAGGTAGCCCAACCGCCGAGATAGATGCCCTCGATTCCCATGCGCTTCATGACCACGGCCTGCCCGGGGGAGTAGGGCCCAAATGTGGTGATGCTCTCGCCGTTGGAGAACAGGTTGCGAAGGTGACTGTAGAAGGTAGCGGCCGCCGTCTTCGCAACCGCGTAATCGTTGATAATCGTTCCGCGTTGCTCGGCTACCTGTCGGGCAGAGAACAGCCGGGTAATGCCAGCGAAACGGTCGGACTCGAGCCAGCGCGCGGCTTGCTCGACATCATCATCGAAGTTGGACATGGGTGGCTCCTAGGGCAACAACTGTGGTCAGAGAAAGCTAGCGCACCAGCCCAAAAAATTGTGGGTGGAGCACCGCCACGGTGCTCCACCGACACGAGAATTTCGACTCCGGCTATTCTGCGGCGATGGCCACCGAGCGCGAGTTGATTGAGTCAACCGAGTGGCCAGCGACTGTTGCGTCGCTCGCCGATCAGCTCGGTGAGGTTGGAATCGATCAGGGCGACGTGTTGATAGTCCATAGTTCGATGTCGGCCCTCGGCTGGGTAGCCGGTGGGGCGCAGGCGGTCGTCGAGGCACTACTGGCTGCTGTTGGAGTGTCCGGAACGCTGGTAATGGTGACCCAGTCCGGTCAGCTAACCAATCCAGCACTCTGGAACAATCCACCGGTTCCCAAGGAGTGGGTAGAGACAATTCGGGCTGAGCTTCCAGCGTATGACCCAGCTGTCACGCCCACTCGCGGCATGGGTCAGATAGCTGAGTGTTTTCGCAATCATCCTCAAACGATTAGAAGTGACCACCCCACGTTGTCGTTCGCCGCCAACGGGCCATCCGCTGTCGACATCACCTCGGGACACCAGTTGACGCCAGCCTTCGGCGAGACCTCGCCGCTAGCCACTCTGTATGAGCTCGACGCGATGGTGTTGCTGCTGGGCAGCAGCCATACGAACAACACATCGTTCCACCTAGCCGAACATCGGGCTTCATGGCCCACCAAGAATGACTGTACCGAGGGCGGTCCGGTACTCGTCGATGGCAAACGCACCTGGGTCGAGTATCGCGATCTCGAACCCCGAGATGAAGATTTCGAACAGATAGGAGCCGCGTTCGCCGTTTCCGCAGAAGAGTCGAGCGGAACCGTTGGTACGGGAAAAGCGCGACTCAGTCGTCAACGAGCGCTCGTCGATTTCGCCGTCGAATGGATGAACGCTAATCGTCGGTAACGCTGTTACTCGCCGATGAAGTTGGGGGTTCGACGTTGCGTCATAGCGCTGGAGCCTTCTGCGAAGTCGGTCGTCGCGCTGAGCCATTCCTGTTCGATCCGTTCGTGTTCGGTCGCCTTAGCAACCCGGTCGGCAAGGTCGCCTCGGAGCGTCTTGCGAATCGAACCGACGGCCAGCGGGGCTGACTCGGCAATCTCTGTGGCTAATTCATGGGCTCGGTCGCGAACTGCGTCAAGCGGTGCTAGCTGGTCGGCGAGCCCGATCGCAACCGCTTCCTCACCCTTGATCCGTCGACCCGTATACAGCAGTTCTGCCGCCTTCTGTTGGCCCACAAGCTGAGGAAGGGTGACGCTGAGGCCGAAGCCTTGATGAAATCCGAGGCGCGCGAAGTTGGCTACGAACCTGGCCTCGGGTGCCGCCACTCTGAAGTCGGCAAACAGGGCAAGACCGAGGCCGCCGCCGACCGCGGCGCCTTGAACAGCTGCCACGACAGGCGTTTCAGTTTGAAACAACCGCACTGCTGCGGCGTACAGTTCTTTGGTTGTGTAGGACCGTCCCGATCCCGAAAAGTCGGCACCGGCGCAGAAGTGTTTGCCAGCGGCACAGAGCACGATCGCTCGGCATCGGGTTTCGGCGTCGAGGGCTGCGAGCGCGTCGGCGATGCCCTCGATCATCTCCAGTGAGAAGAAGTTGTTTGGTGGCCGGCAGAGCTCGATGGTGGCGACGAAGTCGTCGCCTACGGTGAACTTGACGGGAAGGTCAGCCGTCATCAGCTTGGCTCCAGGGTTCGATCGAACAGTTCGAATAGGGCATTCCAGTGCTGAGCGTCAGCGGTCGCGTCATAGGCGGGCCTGTCATCGAAGGCGAAGCCGTGCTCGGTGCCGGGGTAGCGCTCGAGGCGACCGGCGACGCCGGAGTCAGCCATCGCCACCTCCAACTGATCGACCATTTCTGGCGGCACGTGCCGGTCGGTCTCGGCGCACGCCACATAGAGTTCGCCGGTTATCTCCGACAGACGGGTATGGGGTGAGTCGGGATTGTCGACCGCGAGTCTCACCCCGTAGATCGATGCGGCGGCTTTCACGCGCTTGGCGTGCGCCGCTGCAATCCAAATAGCGAATGGCCCGCTCATGCAATAACCGACACAGCCGACGGTTTCGGCCGAGGCGCGGCGGTCGGTATCGGCATACTCGAACAAGACGGTGGCATCGCGTTCGAGCATCCTGTTTCCCAAGCCCATCATGAGTTCGGTCATTTGATGGGTAGACTCGCTGCTTGCGAAGTCAAGCTCAAAGGCCGGTGTTACCCGGTAGTAGAGATTGGGCAAGAGCACGTAATAGCCTCGTCGCGCCCAGCGACGGGCCATTTCGTGCAGCAACTCGCGTTTGCCAGGTGCATCCATCAAGAATAGAACTACAGGAAACGGCCCATCGCCCTGGGGGTGAACCACAAAAGTGCCCATCGACCCTTCGGGTGTCTCGATCATCACTTCGGTTTCGTTCAATGAAACATCCATAGAACGAACCTACTCGGCGGTACTAACCGACTTCGATTGGCCACGCACTATTGCCGCTAGCGCCGCGATGACCACCAGCACTGGCGTCATCTGGGCAATCGACAGCGCCTCATCGAGGAAGATCCAGGCCATCAGTGCCGCCGAGACAGGAATGAAGAGGGTAAAGGTAGATCCGACCCATAGAGGGATTCGAACCAGCGACCAGTTCATCAAGACGTGTCCGACGATTCCCGCCACCACCGTCATGGCGGCAAGGCCCAGCCAACTTCGAGCGGACGGGAATGAAAGATCCTGCCCAAAGGTGATGGCGAGGGGCAGACAGATCAGTGCTGCCCAGATCGAAGTTCCCGCAGTGAACTCGAGCGGCGTGAGGTGCTTCTTCGATGACTTTGAGGCAATGAAGTACATGCTCCACATCACCATCGCGCATGCCGACAACAAATCGCCTTTGGCGCTCCACTCAGGGGTGGAGTTAGAGGCGAGCACAACAGCGATAACGCCAGCGAGTGCGATAGCTGACCAGATGATGTCGGTCTTGCGGATCTTTTCGCCAAAGAAGGCGATGGCCACCATGCCAACGAGCACTGGTTGCAGCGCTCCGATGAGCGTGGCGTTGACGACGTTGGTGAGCTTGACAGCGGAATAGAACAGCGCAACGTTTACACCAAGCGCGATCCCGCCGGGCGTCGCATAGCGCATTACCTCCCACCGCATTGGTCGGCCCTTGAACTGCATCCAAGCCACCATGATCACTGCAAAGATCGCGAATCGGTAGACGCCGAGCGATAAACCAGGCATGTCAATTCCCTTGGCCAAGACGCTGCCAGCGCTCCACGCTGTTACCGCGATTCCTGCGCCGAGCAG
The DNA here is from genome assembly GCA_965524675.1 of uncultured bacterium. Taxonomy (GTDB): domain Bacteria; phylum Actinomycetota; class Acidimicrobiia; order Acidimicrobiales; family SHLQ01; genus CALLQB01. Next base: position 11,092 of record CBERPN010000062.1, on the reverse strand, counting down.
ACCCTGCGATAGGTCACTTCGAGGCTCGCTCGTGGTTGAAATGCTAGACACCGCAGGACCCTACCGGCATGTCGACTATTAGCGTTAGTAAGGCGCCGATTAGGGACGTGTCTGACACCAAAGATCAGGTGAGCAGATCCTTTATGCCTGGTGGTAGGAATGTCTCGAGTGGGGTTTCATCGGCCTCGGCTAGGTCGGCGATTACGGTTACTACCTCTGCGGGATCTAGCTGGTCGCCGAGCACGATGGCTCGGATGAACTCTTCGGCGTCCTCCGCTGGCTTGTCGCCAGCGGCGATGTAGTTGGAGATTCCGTTGACCATGTTGTCGTTAAACCCAGTGTCGTAGGGCCCCGGGTTTACCTTGGTGACATCGATTCCGTAGGGCGCGAGTTCGTCGCGCAAAGCAACGGTAAACGCCTCGACCGCGTGTTTGGTCATCGCGTAGGGGGCGGTCATTGGGGCCGACAGGACCCCTGAGATCGATGAGACGTTGATGATACGACCCGAGCCTCGGGTCCTCATCTTGGGAATGACCGCTTGGCTCATCGCCACCATCCCGAACACGTTTACTTCGAATCCGGCCCGCATCCGGTCGAGGGGAACGGTCGACAGCGGCGCCATTACGCCGAAGCCAGCGTTGTTGATGAGCACGTCGATCTCAAGATCGGTGACCCTGTCGACATCGACCGGATCGGTTACATCGAGCTTCATCGTCTCGAGTTCTGGGTGCTCCGCGGCGAGGGCTGCCGATTGGGTAACGGTTTCGGTGGTGGCGATAACCGCGTGGCCGCGCGAGGCGAGTTCAACGGCGGTCCCCTTTCCGAAGCCTGAACCCGCACCGGTGATGAGAATGTTCTTTGCCATAGCCAGGACTCTAAGGCAACGCCACTAGGGACGCTTGATTAGGGACGTGTCTGACACCATTGGTTAGCGACGCGAGCGGCGTCGTTTTGGTGGATTCACCATTCGCTCGTCGTCTTTACCGGTCACCTGAATCAGGTTTCTGGCCTCGGCGGCGCGGACGAAGCTGCCAAAGTTGCGGTAGCCGAGCAGCCGCTCGGAGAAATCAGGATCTTGCTTTTTCATCGCAGTCTTGAGCCCCGTGAGGGGAATTTCGCCCGCCGTTTTTAGTACTTGGGCAAGCAACTCGTCGGCTTGTTCGGAGGCTCCGGCTCCTGAGAGGGTCACTTCCGGATCGCCGCTACCTTCGAGGGCCACCAAGCCTTGCTCTTGAAGGTTCGCGAGCAAACCCCCGAAGTTGCGGAACCCAAGATCGGATTCGCTAAAGGTGGGTACCTTGCGCAGCACAGCTCTTTTGAGGGTAGACGAACGCACGGTTGCCGATGACGAGGCGAGCCCGGCGAGTGTGCTGAGAACAATAGAAATATCGCCCGCAGTAGATCCGCCGCTTTCTTCGCCAGCCGAAGACTCGCCGGGAACGCTCACCAGGTTGTCGTAGAACATGAACTCGTCGCACGCGCCGGGAAGTAGCTTCGAAGTCGAATCCTTAACCCCTACACCGATCACTCGCCGATCGAGTTCGCGTAGCTTCTGAACCAGTGGGCTGAGGTCGCTGTCGCCGGTGCAGATCACAAACGTCGAGATGTAGTCGCGATCGAGTGCCAATTCGATCGCATCAATTGCCATCTTGATATCGGCCGCATTCTTGCGGCTGCCGCCCATCTTTTGAGGAATGTCGATGAGTTCAACCTGATGACGGGTAAGCATTCGCCGGTCGGAGTCAAAGTACGACCAATCGGCGTAAGCCTTGCGAACGATGACCCGGCCGCGCTCGGCCAGGGCATCGGCGACCGGACCAAAGTCGAACGGTGCCCCGAGGTTGTCGCGGGCGCCGATGGCCAGGTTCTCATAATCGAGATACACCGCGATGCGCGGTTCGTGCTCTTCGGCATTCATGAAGGTGTCGTCTCTGTTGCTTGAGCGGGTTGCCCAATCGTTGTAGCGACATCCTCGCAGACTTCTGGAGGGAGCGGGGTTGATACGGTGCGATGGTGTCGCAGCCTGCTGCGAGCAAAACGATCTCTAGCGAAGCGGAGAAAATTGTGGAGTATGTGCAGTTCGGCCGTACCGGTCTTAGGGTTTCCAAGCTGTGCCTAGGCACCATGACCTTTGGGGTGCAGTGCGACGAGCAGCAGTCGTTCGCCATCCTCGACAAGGCCTTCGATGCTGGAATCACGTTCATCGATACCGCCGACGTCTACCCCAGCGGCCACGACGGCGATTTGGGGGGACTCACCGAGGAGATCGTAGGGCGGTGGTTGAAAGGCAAACGCGACCGGGTGATCTTAGCCAGTAAGTTCGGTGTGCCGATGGGCCCGAACCCGTGGAACATGGGCGGTAGCCGCAAGCACATTCTCGATTCGATCGATGCATCACTTCGCCGGCTAAATACCGACTACCTCGACCTCTACCAGATCCATTTCTTTGCTCGGCATTCTCCGCTCGACGAGACTCTGGGTGCGCTCGACGATGTTGTTCGATCGGGCAAGGTGCGATACATCGGCTGCTCTAACTACGCAGCCTGGCAGTTGGCCCGAGCCATTGGTCGAAGTGAGGCGCTTGGGATCGCCCGCTACGAATCGGTACAACCCCGCTACAGCATGTTGTTCCGCAACATCGAGCGGGAATTGTTGCCGTTGTGTGAGCACGACAACGTTGCCGTGATTCCGTACAATCCTTTGGCGGGCGGCTTCCTCAGCGGAAAGCACGCCGCCGCCGAGCCTCCAACCGAAGGAACTCGGTTCACTCTCGGCAGCGCCGCCGCGCCGTATCAGGAGCGGTACTGGGCCGACGACAAGTTCGCGGTGGTCGACCAAATTCGACCCTTGGCAGCCGATGCCGGGATGTCGATGGTGCAACTCGCCCTGGCATGGGTGATTGCAAATCCACTGGTCACCGCTCCAATCGTTGGTGCCAGTAACCCAGAGCAACTCGACGATTCGCTGGCAGCTTTGGGTACTCCCCTAGATGCAGATCTCAAGTCGCAACTCGACGAGCTCACCAATCATTACCGAACGGTCGATGTGAGTCGCTAGACCCAAAGACTCGTTCTGCCAGCGTAAACCGGCGCTATAGCGCCGCTTCTAGCTGGCAGAAGCGGTTATTAGGGCCGCTCGGGTTTGGGCTATCTCGTCTGGGTTGCCACCCATTGGGACCGCTGTGAAGTCGCTGGCGCCCGAATCAGCGATGGCTGCGATACCTTCGGCCACCTGATCGGCTGAGCCGACGATCGACAGTTCTCCTAGACCGTGCAGACCTTCGATGTCGAGCATGCGTCGGTAACTCGGTAGCTCGGCGTAGCCGGCCAAAATCTGGCCGAGGAACTCGCGAGCGGGCTCGGGATCGTCGGTGACCCAGACCGGCAACGAGCAGACGATGCTCGGTTGCGGCCGCCCCGCCTGCTCGGCCGCAGCGTTGACCGTCGGGGCGATGTGTTCACGAATTGTCTTTGGCCCGACGCACCACAGAATCGTTCCGTCGGTACGGCGCCCGGCGATTCTTAGCATCTGTTCGCCGAGCGCGGCGATCATTACCTTTGGAGCCTGTTCGGTGCAGCGCGGGCTCTCGCCCTCGTAGCTCCAGAAATAGCCGTCGTGGGAGGCTTTCCCTTCGGCCAGTAGCGGCATGAGGATATCGAGATAGTCGAGCATCTGGCGGATCGGCTTCTCCCAGGTCATCTTCCAGCGCTCGGTCACAGACGGTTCGTGCGCCAGCCCGATTCCAAGAATCAGACGGCCACCAACCGCGGCCTGGGTGGACAGTGCCTGCACTGCGAGGACCTGCGGATGGGTTGCCCACGTGGGGATCACCGCCGTGCCTAGTTCAAGGCTTGAACCGCTGTCGCCGTGCGCGGCAAACACGGTGAGTGCATCGACCCCACCGGTTTGAGCCAGCCAGTGAGACTCGAAACCGTCGGCTTCGCTGGCGGCGATGTCGGCGGTTAGAGCACCGACATCGGGTTGCATAAGAAGGCCAGAACCGTTGATACCAATACGCATACCCGGACCCTAGCGTTCGCCCAAGCGCCGCACCATCAACAATCTTTGAGCTCAACCCATTGCTTGGCAGCACGGGCGGCGGTTACCGCAGTGCTAAAGCACCCCTGAAGCAGATAGCCGCCGGTCGGAGCCTCCCAGTCGAGCATTTCGCCCACCACGAAGGTCCCGGGCATGCAATGCAGCATGAACGAGTCGTCGAGTTCTTTAAAAAGAACCCCTCCGGCCGATGAGATGGCGCGGTCGATGGGCATGAAGGACTTGACATCGAGAGTTGCCGTTTTCGCCAGCGCGGCCAGTTCCCGCGAGGCTATGGGAACCGAGTTGGCTGTAACTTCGCGTAGCAAGCTGATCGAAACAGCGTCGAATCCGCTGCGACGTAGCCAAGTGGAGAGTGAGTCCTTTGGACGGCGACGACCCTCGAGTCGGTCTGTCAGTCGCTCGAGCGAGAGATCGGGTTGCAGGTCGATGACGATCTGACCGCAACCGTTGGCGACCGTCTCACGAACAGAGGCCGAGTGGGCATAGACCGGCCCACCTTCGATCCCGGTTGCAGTAATCATCGCATCGCCTCTAACCGGCGAACCGCCAGCGGAGATGGCGATGTTCTTTAGAGGCACACCGGCAAATCGGTCTGCGAAGTGCTGGGTCCATTCGATACGTAACCCACCGTTGGCTGGGTGCAGCGAAGCCACCGCGACATCGACGTCTCTGAACGTCTCGACCCATCCGCCATCGGATCCCGACCTGGGCCAGCTAGCACCTCCGAGGGCGAAGATGGTCACGTCGCACTCAACTTCGACGGCCGGCTCTTCAGCGGAGCTGAATCTGAGAGCGGCAAAGTCTTCACGCCAGCCGACCCAACGATGCTGGGTCGCGAAGCTCACACCGCCGTCTCGCAGCCGCGTCAACCAGGCACGAAGCAAAGGGGTAGAGCGATGTGACTCGGGGAATACCCGGCCGCTCGAACCGGTGAAGCAAGGCTCGCCAAGCGTTTCGCTCCAGTCGCGCAAGTCCTCAGGGCCAAAAGCCCGCACGGCAGCTTCGAGCCTCGATCGTTGCGGCCCGTAACGGTCTAAGAAACTGTCCAGCGGCTCGCTGTGGGTCAGGTTTAAACCGCCCCGTCCGGCGAGCAGGAACTTGCGCCCCACCGACCGCATCTGGTCGAACACCGTCACCTCGAATCCCGACGCCAGCAGGACCTCGGCTGCCATTAGTCCAGCAGGACCACCGCCAACCACACTCGCCGAGGGGCGAGGCTGAGAGACGGGCAACATGGCCCCAGCTTATGGTCGTCGGTGTCTGGTCGTCGGTGTCAGACACGTCCCTAATCAGGCGTCTCTAATGGTGCGGCTGGGACGAGACAGCAGGGACCTTCGTCACTTGCGCTCGATGGACCGCCAAGCAAGGCTGGTGCGATGTCTGTTCAGACGCAATATCTGTGACCCTCACGGGCGCCGCTGAGGCTCGGGCCGGTTGGAAGTCGGTAGCGCTGCCTAGCGAGCACGGAGGCTGGAGCCTTACGGCCGAACCGGCAGTTCTTGGGCTGCTAGTCGCTTGGTCGTGGTCGGGCCTCGGGCTGGCAGGGTTGGCGATGTTGGCCTTCGTGGCCCGTACTCCGATCAAGGTCGTACTTGTCGATCGTTGGCGGGGGCGTTCGTTGCCGCGTACCGCTCTTGCTCTGCGGATTGCCGTCGTTGAGATAGTGATCCTGGCGCTGCTGACTTTCTTGGTGGCCACGAACGTTTCAGGTCGAACCTGGATTCCGCTGCTCATTGCTGGCCCCTTGATCGGGCTTGAGCTTTGGTACGACGTGCGAAGCAGATCGCGACGCCTCATCCCCGAGCTTGCAGGGGCTGTCGGGATCGGCTCGATAGCTGCGGCCATCAGCTTGGCTGGCGGAGAATCCGACTCGGTGGCCGCCGGTTTGTGGGTTGTGGTCGCGTCCCGTTCTCTGTCGGCAATCCCGTTTGTTCGAGTACAGATTCGACGACCGAAATCGCAGGTTCCGCAGGTGTGGCAGAGCGACGTTGCCCAACTCGCAGGAGTGGCCTTGGCAGCAGCTGGCTGGTTGCTCGGTTTGGTACCGCTCCTCGCTGTCGGAGGTATTGTCGCGTTGGTGGTTGTTCAGTTGGTTTCTAGCCGCCTGTCACCCCAACGTGCTGTGATCGTGGGCGTGCAGCAAACGGTTTTCGGGCTGGTCATCGTCGCCCTAACCGCGGCAGCAGTCTTAACCGTCTAACTCCTCCCGAAATTTTTGTGGATTGAACACCGCCACGGTGTTCAATCCACACTAGATCTGGGTGTCGGCCGTCTTGGGAAGACGTCGACCCAGGATACGTAGGCGGTAGCTAGAGCCACGGCGGTGGCGAACGACAGGATCACCCACCAGCCTGAGCTGAGTTGGCTTCCGGTGAATCTCTCTGCGACCGAATCGCCCAGCCATTCGAAGAGCAGGTACGGCGCCATCGCTAGCAGTAGAGCGATGGCCCGGTTGCGAAAGCGCATCCATTGCATGCCGAGCAGAATGGTTGTGGCGGCCGCAAACAACATCGTCCAAGTGGGAACTGAGATCGACTTGGTAAACGTGATGCCGATCGCAACGACCAGCAGTGCGGTCGGAGCCCAGGGCAGCAGCCGCGTCGACCAGTATTGGGTTGATATCTGAGGGCTGGCGGTCCTGGCCGCCTTGAAGCTTTTGAACGACGAGTACTCGATAAGCAGAGCGCCGAGTACTAACAGCACGATGCCCGCAATCGATAGCCAACGCTGCCAGATGAAGTAAGACGAACAATCGTCGCATCCATTGAGAAATAGCGGGCCATCGAAAAGACTCGTTGCCGGTTTCTCCCACCGTCCGATCGCCAGAACGCCCATGCCGATTACGCCCGCAAGAACCGCTCGTCGAGCCTGGGTAACGACGGCCACCGCGAAGAGAAAGAGTGGCTTGACAAGGGTGGCGAGCACACCGCCGACCCCGCCCGGCTTCAACGCCTTCCAAGCGATCATCGCAACCCGCATGTTGATGCGAGCGCGTCGGTTGGCATCGAGGCTCGCGAGTGTTTCGGTTCCGACGCAGTGTTCCCCGGCAAGAATCTGGGTGACCGACTCGGCAGGTGCTACGTGATCTATCGCCGGTGGCCGCAGCATGCTGCCATGGTCGGTGTTTGCCACCCAAGGCAGATGTCGGGCGAGCAGGTCACCATGCACCTGATGCAGGAGCAGCGCCTTGACCGCAGGGAGCTGATGGCGAACTCCTGGTGTGCCTGCGGCTTCGCCAATTTCCTCGCTGACGGAATCGCGATGTTGCGACCAGACGGCGTCGTCGACAAGGCTGCGAAGGACTTCCAGTACTTCATAGCGTCGTTCATCGAGCTGTTGTCCGGTTCGGCCCGCGAACCACCTGGTCGAGTCGGCGAGCAGGTCGACGATGCTGGTAGCCGCGTCGAGCCGGCCCCACATCCAGTCGTTGGCTCGCCATCGGGCCGAGAAAAACGCCGCGAAGTTAACCAACTGGTTGCCAGCAAGCTTGGTCTCGGGCGTGTTTGGCGGCGTAGCAAACCAGGAACTGAGAGGGGTTTGGTTGGCACCCGAGACGCGCAGGAAACGGATGGCCGATTCACCGTTTAACACTCGGCGATGCAGCGGGGCCATGGAAACAGCTAGCTCTCTCAGATGGTTAGGTGTGGCCGGATCAGCATGCGATAGAGCGGTATTCGCCGGGTGGTCTACCGTGCCGAGGCTGCGTAAAACCTCGGCCTGCTCGGCGAGTACCGCCCAAACACCCGCCAGGCTTCCGGCGAGCTCGTCGGTGTCGGCCCCGGCCAAGCTGGCAAGTTTTCGGTGGAGTTCCGCGTCGGTTTCGGTTGACCCAAGAAGGGCGCACAACTCGTCGGAACACCGCTCGGATGAGTCTCGGGCCAGCAGGATGGTGGCTGCCAGGTCTTGCTCGTCGATCTGCTGACCAGCCCGTCGCTCGGCCCACTCAATCCAGGTTTGCTCCCATCGAGCCGACAGGATCTCACCGAGCAATCGGACCCGATAAAGGATTGTCTTAGCGGGTCCGGCGCTGGCTCCGAGCAGTTGGGCCCAGCCCAGAAGAAGCTCCACGGTATCGAGAAGAGCGGGAAGGGGAAGATCTCGGTCTGGCTCGGAGTAGTGGTAGCGAAGAGCTGACTGGAGGCGCTGCTCGAACTCCGACCGGGTGCTCGGTGGCCACGAGCTGTAATCGAAAGATGAGGCGATGGGAACGAGATGGCCCACCACAGCCAGTTGTGGATCGCGGAGTACCTGACGGATACGGGTGGCGTCGATAGCCGCCCATAGTTCCGGCGCTTCATCGGAGAGGGCACTAGCGCCTCCCGCGCTCGTTACCGGCGCGGCCAGGGTTCGTCGAATCTGTTGACGTTGTAGCGCCTCAGCGTTGTGTCGGTTTAGTTCAGCGATGTCTTCTATTAGGGACTCGCTGTCGAACTTGAGGCGTAGCGTTCGCCAAAGGGTCGCCAGTAGTTTGTTGGCACGCGGTTGATCCTCGTTCGAGTCTGCAATCGATGGTTCCGGGGCGGGAGCCGGGCTGGGGTGCAGATAGAGCAGCCATCGTCTCGTTGGCCCGGAGGCCGGTGCGGCGGCGATCGCCCTGATGGCTCGAGCGACGGGGATGTTGTCTAGTACTCCTCCATCGATGGTGCTGGTGGTTCGGCTGTCGTTAGGTTCCGCTCTCGAAAAAATGCCCAGGAATTCTTGGCCGCCCGGAATTTTCGCTGGTTCGAAGGCAACCGGAAAGGACGAGCTCGCCCGAGCAGCGAGGCCCAGCTTCGCTGCAATGGCACCCTTAGAGCGCGCCTGGTCATCTTCGGAGATCGCGAAGTCGCTGAGCGGCGAGGAGAGCTCGTCGCCCAGATGTCGGAAGTGAAAGAAGCCATCGCTGCGAGGTTCACGGATGGTCTTGAATGCCATATCGAAGAACGACGACTGGGTTGGATGAACCAGGGTCGTGGTGAGCAACAGATCAAGCCGATCGATCGCATCCGCTTCGTCGGCTTTGGCCAGGAGGTCGATGAGCTCGCGTTCGAACTCGGCCAGGAAGTAGTCGTCGCCTTCCATCAGCGATGGTGGGTGGGGCTCGGTCGAGTTGCGCAACAGCCACTCGATGTCGGCGATTCGTAACCAAAGGTTGGCCATGGCGTTGAAGTCGACCCCGTACACGAGGCTTGTTGCGTAGATCGCGCCATTGAGGCCGCCAGCGCTCGCGCCCGCTAGTACGTCGATGGCGACGCCGTCGTAGTCGGCGAGTTCCAATAGGCCGCGATATACCTCGGATTGGCGGAGCGGATCGTCGGTTGTCGAAGCGTCGGCGGAACGTCGGAGCCGATCGAGCTCGGCAATTGCGCCGCCAATCCACACCGCAAGGCTCACACCTCCTCGCATGGCTAGCGCCAGCCGGAGTTCCTCTTTGTGCTCGGGTCGAGAACTAGGGGCGTCGGGGATAAAGCCTTGTTCCGGATCCGCCTGCATAGCGGCCATTCTAGAAGCTGGGCCGACTCCGAGCTGGTACGCTCAGGTGAACAGTCGTATGGGCGAGGAACGGAAGGGTTGCACGCTCAAATTGTCATGAAGTAGACGAATACTTGACAGTACAATCGTGATCAGTAAGATCATCGCATTGGAAGAGGATTCTCCGAATGGAACGAACGATTCTACCCCCGAAAACCGCGAGTAGGAAGGCGGTTTCTCGCTTCATTGGCTGCCGGGCGTAAATATCAAAACTTCCTGACGTGAGGGTTTCTCGCCGGTTGGGGCTTATTGGCGTCGCGTTGGTGGTGCTGGCGACAGCATGTTCTTCTGACCCGCCCGCGGCGACCGACTCACCGATCCCCTCAGTGGTGAATCCGGTTACCAGCAGCAGTAGTTCGACAAAGCCACCACCGGTTACCGCGCCGCTGCCGGTTTCTGATGGACCGATACGGTTTGCAACCCAGATAGTCGACGTCGGTGAGTCGGTGGGTGGAGGTGATGGCGTGCTTCGAATAGGTGGTGATTGCGTTACGATTGAGAGAGACAACGATGACCGTGGGGAAGAGTTGTTGTTTCCACCTCGACGTAGTTTCTGGGACGAGTCGATCGAATCGATCGTGCTAGACGGGCGGGCCTATCGTGACGGCGACTTAATCGGTCTTGGTGCGATGGGAGACGGCGAGGAGAAATTCTGGCCACCGAATGGTGCCGACGAATGTGGCGATCGATCCATCCGTCTTGTTGTAGTCGAGATCGAAGAAGCTCGACGCGGTAATGGCGAGCCAATCGGGCCAATCGTGTTCGCGAATTCGAGCTTCGATCGGGACACCGTTGAGGTCGATGTTAGGTCGGGGACGCTGCGGCTTGAAGGCGAATGCGCCACTTTCGAGGTCGAAGGCTCTGACCTTGTTATCGGGCTGGTCTTTCCGCTCGAGCGTACGCTCTGGGATGGGTCGACAAGTTCGATCTTGCTAGATGGGCGGGCCTATCGCGACGGTGACAACATTGAAGGTCTTGGCGTAATGGGCGACGGGAAGGGCCCTCTGTTGCCAAGGTATGACTACTTCGAGTGTGTCCATCCCTCGCTCCGCGAGGTCGTGGTATTCATTCGGTAAGACAACTGGTGAAGTCGTCAAGGTCTCCCTGGTCGTCCACGCTGCGGTTCGATCAGGGGTAGATCTGGCGCTGACGGCCATCATCCTAGAAGCTGTGTCGACTCCGATCTGGTAAACTCAAACGAACCGTTGACATGCTCCGACGAACAGAAGGGTTGACCCGTGGTTTCCCAGCGCTTCGAACAGGCATTCTCTAGACTTCGCCGGTCGTTCGCTCGCTATTCCGATGCTCCTCGGACACCCGATCGGGTCGTCGAACTTGCGGCCGAGCGTGCTGAGCTCGAAGATGCGCGGTCCGCTGTAGCGACCACCCGAGCGAGCGACGGCGTTCGACGAATCGATCCACCGACCACAGAATGGGTCGAACCGGGTTTCGGGACTGGCGGAACTTCGAGAATCGGCAAGCTCGCTGTTGTGCTGACACTGCTGATTCTGGGATTTGGGGT
>CBERPN010000061.1:0-16760 GCA_965524675.1 uncultured bacterium | reverse complement strand
GCTCAGGAGACACAAGAATTGAACTGGTCGGGCTAGTGGCCCCTAGAGGGGCCACTAGCCCGACCAGAACAATGTTGAGTTGCCGATTCTCTCGTGGTACCACGGTGTAATGGCTGACCATAGAGATTCTTTGTCTTTCGGTACCCGGTCAGCCTTGCTCATAGTCATCCTTCTCGCCGTCTTGCTGGCCACGAATGGGTCGCCCGTGGCCGCTATTGAGGACGGCTGGTTGGCTGAGGACACCGCCCTCAACCGTGCAACCGTTCACGTCGGAACGAGCGGTTCTACCTGTAGCGGTGTGCTGGTTGCATCCAATCTCGTGCTCGCCGCTCGCCACTGTTTCCGGCACGAGCCGCCGACCCCAGCGCCACACGATCCACGCGGCGGGGGCTTTGAGGATTGGCAATTCCCCGACAGGTTCTATTCGCTCGATCACATTTACCCCAATGGAGTCGATGTTCATGTCGGCCTCGATCGGACCAATCCGCTTGTTACAACCACGGCTCGCGAGTACTCGCTGCCCGGGAATGTGGATGTGGCGCTGCTGAAGTTGGCGACGGCCATACCTGCGGGCGTCGCGCGCCCGGTCGAGGTCATCACAGACCTCGACTCATATCCAGGCAGCGGGCCCATCGACATCGAGACCCTTAGTTTCTCGGTGTTCGGATTCGGCAAGACAGGTGTGAACGAAGGCTTCGCGACACAGCTACAGGAAGGCAGATCTGGCTCTGGGGAGTACCCATGTCCGCGGCAGAGAAACGGTTGGACACAAGGCGACGTGCACCGGATTTGCGTCGCCGGGTCGTCGGGTGGAGTACGTAACGGAGACTCGGGCGGCCCGTTGTACTGGGACACCGACGCGGCCCGGTTCCTCGTCGGCGTGTTCCAGGGGCTGGAAAGCGAACGCAACGGTGGCCGCTATGTCGCCACCTTTTTCCGTGGGGGAGTCGGCAATGATGGGTCACCTAGAGGCGACGTCGGCGGCTGGCTAGACCAACATCTCACCCCGTTTCGAGTTCGAAATGCCGCTAAAACGCTGTTCAGTGATGCCTGGATTTGAGGGCGTGAACGCGAGTCTTACGCAGAGTGCCGCAATTCGCGCGCTCCGATGCGCTAAAACATAGAGTCGTATCATCTGTTAAAGGAAGCCGAAAGGCCATCACCGATGCCTCTTACCGAACGCGACCGCTCAATAATCGATTTCGAGCGCACCTGGTGGACCCAAGCCGGGCCAAAAGAAGCAGCAATCGACGAACGGTTCGAGCTGTCGACCACCCGTTACTACGAACTGCTCAACGAACTTCTTGAGAGCGATGACGCCGCCGCCTACGATCCGTTGGTAGTACGTCGACTGCGCCGACTTCGCGATCGTCGTATTCGTGCCAGATTCGATAGCCCCCTCGTGCAGGAGCCCCCAGCCCAATGACCGCACCCGGACGACACTCAGCTTCAGACGGATCATTCGGCAAGTCTGCCGGGTCCGCCCTCTTTCGTGGTGGCGCCCTCGTGGCGTTTGCCGTCATCCTTGGCCTGGTGTTGCTCAAGTGGGGGCTCGACGGTGACGACGGTGGCGCCGCCACCGTTAGCACAGCCGACCAAACATCAGACGACGATGCGACCGGTGGCGACGGCGACCCGGGTACCACGACTCCTGCGGGCTCAGATGGAACGACCCCGCCAGTCGTAACCGAGCCGCCAGTAACCGAGCCTCCCGACGCTGACGATGATGGCGGTGGCGGTATCAAACCGGCGGGCGAAGTCACCGTTGTTGCCGCGAATGGTGTTGGCACCTCGGGTCTCGCTGGGGCACTTGCGGCCGAGCTCACCGCTCTCAACTACAAACCCGATCCGGCGAATGCTCCGGCGGCGACGGTCACAAAGGTGTACTTCCGCAAAGGGTTCCGCCAAAATGCCCGCGAGATCGTCGACAACCTGGGCGCGAGCCCCGATGTCATGGTGCGGTTTCCTAACGACGGGTCGGTAGTGATCGATAACGATTCCAACGGTGCCCGTGTCGCCGCTGCCCAAATCATCATCATCATGGGTTCCGACGGGGTATTCCAGAGCTGAGTTCGCTCGACCAAGCCTCTGGCTTCGGTAACTAGATCATGCGAGTTCTCGTAGCGTCAGACAAGTTCAGAGGAACCGTCACCGCATCCGAGGTAGCTCGCGCTGTCGAAGTTGCTGCTACCGCTAAGGGATGGTCCACCACCTCGTTGCCGCTGGCCGATGGCGGTGAAGGATTGCTAGATGTTCTCGGCGGCCCGAACCGAAAGTCGTGGGTCGCTGGCCCCCTCGGCGATCCGGTAGAGGCGAGTTGGCGATACGACCGACCTAGCCGCACCGCTGTCATCGAGATGGCGAAGGCCTCTGGCCTTGCTCTGGTCGGTGTCGACAACAACGACCCAATCGCGGCGTCGACTACCGGTACTGGTGAGTTGGTGTTTAACGCTGTGGAGTTGGGAGCTAGACGAATCGTGGTTGGGGTTGGCGGGTCGGCTACAACCGATGGTGGATTTGGTGCGATCCGAGCGATGTATCCAATTCAACGGTTACGTGGCATCGAGGTGATCGTTGCGTGCGACGTGCGAACCAACTTCCTAGACGCCCCCCGAATCTTTGGTACTCAAAAGGGTGCTTCCGCTGCCCAGGTCAAGCTCCTTGACCGACGGCTAGAGCGGCTCGCTCAGGTGTATCTAGAAGAATATGACGTCGACGTGACGACGATGGTCAGAGGTGGCGCCGCGGGCGGCTTGGGTGGAGGCTTAGCGGCCGTTGGAGCTCGCTTGATCGATGGTTTTGATTTCGTTGCCGAAGAACTCGATCTCTACGGAGCGATCGAATCTGTCGATCTGGTGATAACGGGAGAAGGATTCCTCGACGAGCAATCATTCGACGGCAAGGTTGTTGGAGGCGTAGCGAGCTATGCCTCTGATGTCGGCGTACCGGTGGTAGCGATCGCGGGTCGAGTATTTGATGGTGTGGGCGACCGGATAGCCGCATACTCGCTCGTCGACTTGTGCGGCGAGACCCGAGCGGTCGATGACACGATGTCCTGCATTAGCGAAGTAGCGACGTTGGTTCTGAACGATTTTGAGGGCTAAGGGTGTGGCTGTGGTGCTCGTAGTGACAGATACCCACCTTCTGTCACCAAGTTTTGTGCCGCGCGGTGTTGCGTCGCCCCCGTTCACCTGATTGGATTAGCAGTCGCCATGTGCGAGTGCTAACTCGCTTCACCCACCGCTTTCGTGGTTTTACTGCATCCCTGAAGGAGCAAAGAAGAAGATGTCCAAGACAATCACCTTCGACCAAGAAGCTCGTCGTGCTCTCGAGCGAGGCATGAACCAGCTCGCCGACGCCGTACGCGTCACCCTCGGCCCGAAAGGCCGCAACGTCGTTATCGAAAAGAAGTGGGGCTCCCCCACTATCACCAACGATGGTGTATCGATCGCTAAGGAGATCGAACTCGAAGATCCCATCGAACGGATCGGCGCCGAACTCGTCAAAGAGGTCGCCAAGAAGACCGACGACGTCGCTGGCGACGGAACCACCACAGCCACCGTGCTCGCTTGGAGCATGGTTCGCGAGGGTCTAAAGAACGTGGCCGCTGGCGCCAACCCAATGCAGCTCAAGGTGGGCATCGAGATGGCGGTCGAGGCTGCTGTCGAATCCATTGAGGCCAACTCAATCGATGTGAGCACCAAGAATCAGATCGCACAGGTCGCATCGATCTCGGCGGCCGATCCTGAAATCGGCAAGATGATTTCGAACGCCATCGACAAGGTTGGTAAGGACGGCGTGATTACCGTCGAAGATGGCCAGACCTTAGGTATGGAGATGGACCTAGTTGAAGGCATGCGCTTCGACAAGGGCTACATCTCGCCATACTTCGTAACCGACACCGATCGGATGGAAGCCGTTCTTGAGGATCCTTACCTGCTCTTCGTAGGTTCGAAGATCACCGCTGTGCGCGACCTGGTTCCAGTTCTCGAAAAAGTAATGCAGTCGAGCAGGCCGCTGATGATCCTCGCCGAGGACGTCGAGGGTGAAGCTCTCGCAACGTTGGTAGTCAACAAGATTCGTGGCACCTTTAACGCCGTTGCCGTCAAGGCTCCAGCGTTTGGCGATCGTCGCAAGGCAATGTTGCAAGACATTGCCATCCTTACCGGCGGTCAGGTCATCACCGAGGAGATCGGCCTCAAGGTCGAGAACACCACCCTCGACATGCTTGGAGAGGCTCGCCGAGTAATCGTCAGCAAGGACGAGACCACCATCATCGAAGGCTCCGGCGACGATAACGAGATCAACGGTCGAGTTGCTCAGATCAAGGCCAGCATCGAAAACACCGATTCCGACTACGATCGCGAGAAGCTACAAGAGCGTCTCGCCAAGTTGTCGGGAGGCGTAGCGGTTCTCAAGGTTGGCGCTGCGACCGAGGTCGAGCTCAAAGAAAAGAAGCATCGTATTGAAGATGCTGTCAGCACCACTAAGGCTGCTATCGAAGAAGGCGTCGTCGCAGGCGGCGGCGTTACTTTGCTTCGGGCACAGGCCGCTGCGGGCGAGGTTGCACGCAAGCTGTCGAAGAAGGCCCCCGACCAGTCCACTGGTGCCCGAAGTGTGGCCAAGGCTCTCGAGGCTCCGCTTAACCAGATTGCAGTAAATGCTGGTCTCGACGGAGGCGTTGTGGTCGAGAAAGTGCGTAACCTCGAAGGTGCTGAGGGACTGAATGCAGCTACCGGCGACTACGAAGACTTGGTGAAAAAGGGCATTATCGATGCCGCGAAGGTCACCCGCTCGGCTCTTCAGAATGCTGGTTCGATCGCCGCATTGTTCCTCACCACTGAAGTGGTCATCGCTGACGCTCCCGAAGACGGTGCGGGCGACGGCATGCCCGACATGGACTTCTAACGGTTGTCGCTGACTTCTCGCGGTCATTGCTTCTGCTATTGCAGTACCAATCGGTGAACAATCAGAACCTCGGGGCTCTGCCCCGGGGTTCTGACGTTTTCCCTGCAAGACTGAGGGTCGTGGAATTACATCCTGAAATTGAGCACCTAGCGTTCTTGATCGGCACATGGCGAGGCCGCGGAGCTGGCTCGTATCCGACCATCGAATCATTTGAGTACCTCGAGGAGGCCACATTTGGCCACGTTGGCAAGCCCTTTCTTGCCTACACCCAACGCACTCGACACGCAGTCACAGATCTGCCGTTACACGCCGAGGCTGGTTACATTCGTCCCGTAGGCCTTGCGGCGGTCGAACTAATACTGGTGCAGCCCAGCGGTATCGTCGAAATACACCAGGGAACCGTCGCTGCAACATCGCTCGACCTGAAGTCATCGATGGTGCTCACCACGCCCACGGCCAAGGAGGCGACTCAGGTCGATCGCCGAATCTCGGTTGACGGCGACACACTCACCTACGAGGTGGACATGGCAGCAGTCGGGCTACCCATGCAGCATCACCTCGCCGCCACCCTGGTTCGCGAGTAGGCGCTCTAGTGGCGCTACAAGTGGCGATTTAGTGCGCCAGGGCCGTTCCGAGCAGTTCCTGACCCATCGGTATCGGGCCGGAGAGCTCGCGCGCGCCCCCGACGACTTGATCGTTGAAGAGCCGATGTCGATTCAACTCGACGGGTTCGAGGTGGCGACCACCATGCGCACGCCGGGCAATGATTTCGAGTTGGCTGCCGGGTTCTTGCATTCCGAGGGTTTGCTAGGCGGAGCGTCGGTGCAGACAGTGCGTTACTGCGCAACCGGTTCGGCGCTCACCACCGAGTACAACGTGGTCACCGTCGAGACTGGGGGAGTAGCACCGATTCCCACACCTCGGCTTCAGATAACCAACTCCTCGTGTGGGCTCTGCGGGTCGCAGACCCTCGAGGATCTTACGGCTCGGTTGAATCGTTACGAGGGGCGCGACCGGTTTCCCCTCGACGTGCTCGTTCGCTGTCCTGAACTCGTGCGATCCGAGCAGGCGCTGTTTGCGGCGACTGGTGCCGTTCACGGAGCAGCGCTGGTGGGCGCAGACGGCACGGTAGAGGTGGTACGCGAAGACATTGGTCGCCACAACGCGGTCGACAAGGTAGTTGGACGGTTGTTGCTCGACGGCAGATTGCCAGCTGAGGACTCAGCCCTGTTTGTGAGCGGACGGGCATCGTTCGAGATTGTTCAGAAGGCTTGGGCAGGTGGGTTTTCGGCAGTGGTAGCGGTGAGCGCTCCTTCGGCCTTGGCGGTCGATACCGCACGAGCTGCCGGGATTCTGCTCACCGGATTCACCAGAGACGGTTCGATGAACATCTACAGCCCAACCAACCTTCAAGCCTCTCCCGAAATTTTGTGAACTGAACACCGCCACGGTGTCGAGAACACACCAGATTTTGTCTAGCGTGTGTGGATGAGCAATCCCGTAATCTCCTCGGAAGGCTGGGGCGTACTGCACCTTTTCTGTAGTGGCATGGCCGATGCCGATTGGGCTGCGATCGCTAGCGCCGTCGAGCAAGCCGAAGCTGATGAAGTGCAGGTGATACCTGTAGCAGTTCTTGGTCATAAGGCCGAGGTCGCATTCATGGTCTTGGCCGCCGATTGGTGGAAGCTGCGCGACTACCAAACCCAGATCACGGCGGCTGGGCTTCGCGTCGACGATTCGTACGTATCGATGACCGAAATCAGCGAGTACGCAGCAGGTGTGCCTGAAGAGATGCGCAATATGCGGCTGTATCCACAGCTCCCGCCCGACGACAAACCGGCTTTTTGCTTCTATCCGATGTCGAAGCGTCGCAATCCTGGTCAAAACTGGTTCACGCTCGGTTTCGACGAGCGCAAGGAGCTTATGTACGGCCACGGAAAATCGGGCCGCGAGTTCAAGGGCCGCATCTTGCAGGTGATCACAGGCTCTACGGGTATCGACGACTACGAATGGGGTGTGACCCTCTTTGGCCAGTTCCCCGACGATCTGAAAGATGTTGTGTACACCATGCGTTTCGATGAGGCCTCGGCCGAGTACGCAGAATTTGGTCCGTTCTACACCGGCCTAGTCAGCACCATCGACGAACTCAAAGAACGCCTCGGACACTAATGTCCGCTGCTGTAGTTTTGCCTTGTGTTGAGCTGAACGAAACTGCCGCGTTCTTTGAGAACCTGGGCTTTCAGACAGATGCGGTGATTCCAGCCGATGACCCGCTAGTGCTCTCGATGTCGGGCCACGGCCTCTCCCTGCGGCTCGACCGCCGCTCCGCCGGCGCCGCTGGAAGCATTCGGCTGGAGGTCGAAGACCCCGAAGAGTTCTTAGGGCGCGAACTCACCGCGCCCAATGGCACGCAGGTGACCGTTGCGAAGGCTGGCAACCCAATGGTGCTGCCCGACCTCAACGCTGAACTGATCGTCTCTCATCTTAGCGAGGACTGCTTTGGCGTTGGCCGTGCCGGGATGTTCTACCGCGACCTAATCCCGGGCCGCCAGGGTGGCCGCTTCATCGCCTCACACATCAAGATTCCGGTGGGAGGTGCTGTGCCCGACATGGTGCATTACCACCGGGTTCGGTTCCAGATGCTCTACTGCTACAAGGGCTGGGTGACGGTGCAGTACGAGGATCAGGGCGACTTGATAACAATGCACGCTGGCGACGCAGTGTTACAGGCTCCCGAGATTCGCCATCGAGTCATCGAGAACTCAAATGGATTCGAAATAATTGAAATCGGCTGTCCGGCCGAACACGACACCTTCTTCGACCACGACCTCGAGTTGCCTACAGCGTCGCGCCTGCCCGATCGAAACTTTGGTGGCCAACGCTTCGTGCACCACATCGCGGCCGACACATCGTGGAACGCGGACGATTTGGGCTTTGAGCGACGCGACATTGGGATCGCCGCGGCTACCGATGGTCTCGCCGGAGCGCAAGTGTTGCGTACTCTGACCACCAACGCCACTAGCGAACTGGCCCACGACCTCGAGTTTTGCTTTCGGTTCATTCTCGACGGCACGGCGAGCTTTGAGATCGATGGCGAGACCCACAAGTTGGGTGCTGGCGACAGTTTGGTAATCCCAGCGGGAATGCCGCACAGCATTGCTACCCGATCGCAGGACCTGCAAATTCTCGAAGTGACCTTGCCACCCAAAATCTAGTGTGGTCTGAACACCGTCACGGTGTTCAAACCACCAAATTTTAGACGCGGGCGATTGGGCGCCCGACTTACTGACAGCGACCTCTGCTTCGGGCGGCCATAATGCCCTGTGCTAGCGTCATCCCCTTATATGCGCCCGTTCGTTCCGTATGGCTGTGTTCGTCGAGCGCTTCCACTCTTGTTGATGTTTGCGATTGCTTTGACCGCGTACGGCGCTCCAGCGAGTGCCCAAGAGTCCGACGAGTCCGTGTTACGGATTTCGGGCACAGCGCGCGTCGGGCGCGACATCGTCGAGGGTATTCGCTACCTCGTAACGCTCGAGGGCGAGACAATTGGTGAAGCAGTGTCGGACGCCAATGGTGAGTGGGAGGTCGTGGTTGGCGAGCCGGGCGAGTACGTGGTCGAAATTGAGGTAGCCAGCATTCCAGCGGGGTTGAAGTTGCGTGACCCAGACGTAACATCACGAGCGATTGAGATTGTCGACAAACCCAAAGGCGCAATTTTTGCTCTCGAAGGCCAGATCGAGGGGGGCGATCCTGTCACTGAGACCGTTGGCGCAGGCGACGGCACGTTCGATCGATATGTCGACCGGTTCATGTCAGGAGTGCGTGTGGGCGCTCTCGTGTCACTGGCGGCGGTAGGCCTCTCGTTGATCTACGGTGTTACTGGCCTAATCAACTTCGCTCACGGCGAATTGGTCATGTTTGGCGGGGTCGTCGCCTGGACACTCGAAGACCAAACCGGTCTCCCGCTCATTTTGCTGGCAGCGGTGACAATTATCGCGGGCGGCGGTCTTGGGTTCGGATTAGAAAAGGGCTTGTTTCAACCGCTTCGCCGACGAAAACTCAACTCGATCTCTCTGGTCATTGTCTCTATTGGCCTAGCGTTCTTCATGCGTTACATCTATCTGATTTACTTCGGGTCCGAGCGAAAGTTCTTTCAAGATTTTCGGATCCAGCAGAACTTCGACATTGGCCCGATCTCGCTGCCACCCAAGGACTACGTCATTATCTTGGTGTCACTGATAACCCTCGGAGTCGTCGGATACCTGCTTCAGTACACCAAGCTCGGAACGTCGATGCGTGCCGTGTCGGATAACCGTGACCTCGCCGAGTCCTCGGGAATTGATGTTCAGAAGACGATCCTTGCGGTGTGGATCGCTGGAGGTGCCCTCGCTTCGTTGGCTGGAGTTCTCATCGGTGTTACCCAACAGGTCAGCTGGCAAGGGGGCGAGCGGCAGCTACTGCTGATCTTCGCAGCCGTAACTCTCGGGGGCCTCGGCACCGCGTACGGCGCCATGGTTGGCGGAATGGCAATAGGGATCGCCAGCGAGACCAGCACCCTGTGGATCGACAACGATCTCAAGTTCCTTGTGGCGTTGACCGCACTAATTGTCATTCTGATTGTGAGACCACAGGGCATTCTCGGTGTCAAAGAGAGACTCGGATGACCAGCGCCTCAACCCTTTCGCCCGCCAAAGACAAAAAGCCGATCGGCCGAGCCGTCGGAATCGGCCTGCTGGGAGTGCTGATTGTGCTCGGGGTGGCCGGCCTCGACACCTCCGGCATCGTCGCTGGTGCACTCAGGAGCGGCCTCGGCGTGCAAGGTGCTGTGTTCGCGCTCGCGGCGATCGGCGTGAACCTCAACTACGGCTATACAGGATTACTCAACTTTGGCCCAGTGGCGTTCTTAGCCGCCGGCAGTTACGGAATGGGTCTCACCATCACCAACGGCGGGCACTTCTTACTCGGAATACTCGTAGGTGTTCTCGCCGCGGCATTCTTGGCCCTTTTGCTGGGGTTGCCAACGCTTCGTCTCAGAGGCGATTTTCTCGGAATGACAACCATCGCCGCAGGCGAGGTGCTCAGAGTCGCATTCAGGTCCACCAACTTCTTCTCGATGTTTATCATCTTGGTTCTCGTCATTGGCTCGGCGGGAGTGCTGACTTACGGGGTAGCTCGGATCGCTGACCGCGCTCAGCAATGGGCTGCAGCCATCGGGGGCATCGGAATCGTCGGTGTCCTTTCTGTGGTGATCTGGAATGCAAAGTTGTGGGAGGGAGAAACCGGAGGTTCATTCGGGGTGCCTCGACCAGGCGAGCCCGACATCGTCGGAACCTTTTATGCCTGGAACCCGTTCTCCACCGGCGAGTACACCTTCACCGATTTCGCGATCGTCGGCGATATTCTCGGCGCCATTCCGTGGTTGGGTGATGTCCTCGACGGCACATCGTTCAATGCCAGGCAGCTGTGGGTAATCACTGTCACGTGGTCGTTGGTGGCGTTGGCGACACTCTTCATCTGGACTCTTATTCGGTCGCCGTGGGGACGCGTATTGAAGGCCATCAGAGAGGATGAGGACGCGGCCAGAGCGGTCGGCAAGAACGCATTCTCATACAAGCTTCAGAGTTTCGTGATCGGTGGTGTAATCGCAGCCCTCGCTGGCATGGCGCGAGCGATGGATCAAGCCTTCTTTAACCCTGAGTCATTCAGGACCCAGACCACATTCTTTATCTGGGTGGTTCTGATCCTCGGAGGTGCGGCCTCGATCTGGGGGCCCGTAGCTGGTGCAGTGGTATTCTGGTTCTTCGCGCTCTTTATTGAAGGCACACTTCAGCAGATGGTTGAGCACGACTGGATCCCCGATGCAGTCCTCGACCCCAACCAGGTCTCGAGCGTACGGTTCATCTTTTTAGGCGTGACCTTAGCGGCGCTGATGATCTGGCGTCCGCAGGGAATGTTTGGCAAGAAAGAGGAAGCGTTACTCGATGCCATCTAGCTCCGTGTGGGAAGGTGTCGCAGCCGAGCCAGGATCAGCCAAACCCGATCCGATCCTGGTGATCGACGGTGTTCAACGAAGTTTCGGCGGACTGAAGGCCGTCGACGTTGACCACCTCGAGATTCAGCGGGGAACGATCACCGCACTCATCGGCCCAAACGGGGCGGGCAAGACGACGCTGTTCAACCTTGTCTCAGGATTCGACGAAGTCGACGACGGGCAGTGGCATCTCAACGATCTGAGCCTGCGCGGTAAGCCACCCCATAAGGTCGCCCAGGCTGGCATGGTTCGAACCTTTCAGCTGACCAAATCGCTCGGAAAGATGACCTGCCTCGAGAACATGATGCTCGGCGCAAAGAATCAGATCGGCGAGTCCTTCCTAAATGCCCTGGTTGTGACGAGGTGGCGACGCCAGGAGGCCCAAATCCGCGAGCGAGCCGAAGAACTGCTTGAACGCTTCAACCTGCTTCACATGAGCGCTGAGTACGCCGCGACTTTGTCTGGCGGCCAGCGGAAACTGCTCGAGATGGCAAGGGCCTTGATGACCGAGCCCGAGGTGATCTTGCTGGATGAACCCATGGCTGGAGTAAACCCTGCCCTGGTTCAATCCTTGTTGCACCATATTGAGGCTCTGCGCGACGAGGGCATGACGGTTGTGTTCATCGAGCACGACATGGACGTCATCATGGGTATCTCCGACTGGATAGCAGTGCTGGCAGAAGGGCGAGTGATCGCTGAGGGCAGTCCCGATCAAGTTGGCGCTAACCCAGCGGTCATTGAGGCCTACCTGGGCGCCGGCTTTGGCGAAGACCCCTCATGAACATCCTGCTCGAAGCTGAATCTGTCGTTGCCGGCTATCTGCCAGGTGTCGATGTTCTAACCGGAGTCGACTTTCGCCTGGGCGAAGGTGAGCTCGTAGGCATCATCGGCCCAAACGGAGCTGGCAAATCGACACTGGTGAAGGCGATGTTTGGTCTGGTCAACGTGCGTTCGGGAGCGGTGCGGCTTCGTGGCGAAGATATCACAAACCTTGACGCCCACGAGCTTGTCACCCGTGGAGTCGGATTCGTTCCCCAGACCGAGAACGTTTTTCCGTCGTTGACCATTTTCGAGAACATGAGAATGGGTGGCTACCAGCTACCGAAGGCCGAGATTGAACCGCGGTTCGCAAAGGTGGCCGAGCTATTTCCCCGGCTTGCCGAGCGCCGCGACCAGCGCGCTGGGTTGCTATCGGGCGGCGAGCGCCAGATGCTGGCGATGGGGCGCGCACTCATGATGGAACCGTCGGTGCTGTTGCTCGACGAACCCTCGGCCGGGCTTTCGCCCACGTATCAAAGCGAGGTGTTCGACACCATCAAAGACATCAACGCGAGCGGTGTGCCGATAATCATGGTCGAACAGAACGCTCATCGGTGTCTCGCTGTTGCAGATCGCGCCTATGTGCTCGATCGAGGCAAGAACGCTCACGAAGGTAGTGGGCGAGCCTTGTTGGAAGATCCAAAGGTTATTGAGCTCTATCTGGGCACGCTGGCAAAGCAGCGTCGTAAGTAGTCAGTTGTACTCTAAACGAAGCGCGAAAAGGCCCGGGGTGATTAACCCCGGGCCTTCTTCATGGGCTCTCTAGAGCGTCGCCTAGCCGACGGCGATCTGATCTATTACTTCTTGCTTGCCCTCGCTATCGAAGACGTAGATGTCGTAAGTGGCCGCGCCAGGCTCACCCACATCTAGGAAGTCGAGCGGTCCTGCTGCGCCGTTGTAGTCGATGTCTTCACCAGCGCTGAGAAGCTCAGCACACTCTTCGTAGGACGTGCACGCAGTGCCTTCGCGAGTTACGTCGACGACAAGGGGAACCCAGTCGACGGCGTCTCCGCTACCGGCCGCTAGTGCTGCCAGGCCGAAGATGATTGCACAGTCGTAGCTGTGAGCGGCGAAGATCGCTGGAGTGTCCTCGCCCGCAGCGGCACGGAAGGCCTCTGGGAAGAATGCGGCTCCGTTATCGGGTGCAGCTGAGGGCCCTGTGCCCTTGATACCTTCAGCGACGCCAGGATTACTCGGGTCGATCTTTTCACCGAAGATCTCTGTCGAGAATCCGTCTGTGATGTAAATCGGGATATCAGCTGGGCCAATGCCCGCGGCAATCATGTCGATGATTATCTGGAAGCCTTCTTCGAAGGCAATAATCACCACGGCGTCAGGACCGGATGCAACCACATCGCCCACGACGTCGTCGAAGGACTCGGCCTCAGGTGCGTAGGTGTCGCTGTAAACCACCGAGCCACCGCCGTCTTCGAAGGCGGGGATGAAGAAGTCGATGAAACCAACGCCGTATTCGTCAGCACGGGTGATCATTGCGACGTTTGCGAAACCATCGGTAAGGATCAGGTCGGCCAAGGTGGGGGCCTGAAGGTCGTCCGAGGCGGCGGTGCGGAAGTAGTAGCCATCATCGCCCGTTGTGCCGAGCCCGGCAGCGGTATTCGATGGAGAGCACTGTGCAACCTGGGCTCCGGTGATCTTGTCGATTACCGAAGAGGATGTACCCGAAGATGCCGCGCCGATGATTCCCTGAACGCCAGCGGCCAAGTGGGCGTCAACGGTTGCGTTTGCAATATCGGGGTCAGTGGCCGAGTCACCCGTTACCAGTGTGATGTTGGCACCAGCGGCATTCATGGAGTCGACAGCCATCTGGGCGGCTGGGATCATTCCAGCGCCAAGAACAGCTAGGGGCCCGGTCTCCGGTAAAAGGGTGCCCAAAAGAACCTCGGGTGCTTCTAGCTCCTCCATGGCTGGAGGTTCAGTGGTTGGGGCCTCCGTAGTCGGGGCCTCCGTCGTCGGGGCTTCCGTTGTGGGGGCCTCCGTCGTCGGGGCTTCCGTTGTGGGGGCATCCGTTGTCGGGGCCTCGGCTGTAGTGTTTTCGTCGTCGCTACTTCCGCACGCGGCAGCTAAAACGGAAAACGCTAAGAATATGGTTAATAACTTCGTCCAACGAAGTTTCGTCATGACTATTACCTTTCGTCGTTTGACAGACATACGAGGCACCAGATGGCACCCGCGAAAACCGGAAACGACCTTCCCCTCCGGCCAATGCCAGAGTCTAGGTGTTAGATCTGGGGAAAGTGCAGCGCTACGACTTCCCGGAGTAGTAGCCAGCTCTAACGGTGGCCCCAATAAAGTTACAAATGAGCCGCTCCGCGTACACAAGTGTCATACCGTCGATGTCGTGGCTGGGGGCGATCTCGACGAGATCCATACCGAGCACACGACCCTTTATTACCAGCCCATGTATGAGCGCTCTTACCTGGTTCCAGGTGACGCCGCCTGGAGTTCTGGCCAATACTCCAGGCATGATCGTCGGATCTAAGCCGTCGGCGTCGATGGTTAGGTAATAGGGACCACCATCAGGGATTCGATCGAGAATAGCGTCCATTCCGAGCTCGTCGAGCTCGTACGCAGTCACGATGTCGCAGCCATACGCGATTGCGTCCTGCACTTCGGCGGCACGAGCACTGCCAATTCCTCGCATTCCGATCTGGACGATGTCGCCGAACCAGGCCATCTCTGAGGCTCGGCGAATCGGGCTTGAATAGCCCTCGGTTTCGCCGTTGTTCTCGTGGCGCCAGTCGAGGTGGGCGTCGATGTGAACAAGGGTGATCGGATCGCCGGTTCGTTCCAATGCGCGCATCACGGGAATCGGTACGCCGTGGTCGCCCCCGAGGGTGATGAGGGTAGCTCCAGCATCGAATACTCTTTTGGCGACGGCTTCGGCTCGGCGATAGTGAGCTGTTGGGTCGGTACGGCTGGCGGTTACGTTGCCGCAATCGACGACCGTCACAGATTGTCCATCGAGTAGTGGCCCGCCGAGATCAAAATCGTAGTGAAGCACAGAGGCTTCTCCGTATTTGCCCGATTGTCGGATCGCGTCGGGGGCGCGACTCTGATCGTTCGCCATCTCAGTTGGCTGATAAGGCTTGCCGAAGGGTATTCCCAGGATGCAAATATCGGCTGCCAGGTGGTCGAGGTCTGTGACAAGAGGGAAGTCAAGAAAGGTCTGTGGGCCGTGCGTTGGTGGCTCTGTCAGGCCATCATGGTCGGTCGTCTTGTCGGTCACGGAATTACTCATGGGTCGGCGGCATTCGGATCGAATTCGACCCTAGTCCCTACAAAAACTTCAGAGTGTGCTGGCTGGTCACACTGAACTCAGGTGCGGGCGGCGAGATCGGATTTGGTTGTTCCCAGGCGGCTGATGGCATCGGGCAATGGGTCGCCGCCAACAATTGCCGCAATCGACTCGCCCGCCGCCGGAGAGGTGAGTATGCCGCTGCCGCCCTGGCCGACCATCCAACAGAAATCTGCTACATCACGATCCCAACCCAAGACCGGGCTCCGGTCGGGGGCAAAAGTGCGCAGACCGGCCCACGAGATATTTACCGTGCGGATGTCGAGTGTCGTAAGAGCGTTCAGGTGATCGAGCGCTAGCGCGACATCGAGTTCTTCAGCGCGGGCATCACAGGGTTCAGAACGTGTCTCGTCTGCCAAAGAGCACAGCAGTTGCTGTCCTGTTTCGGGCCTGAAATAGCAGGCACCTTCGTCGACGGGTGTGTAGACGAATGGCCATCGAGAGACCTCGTGGCGGACGGTGGTGGTCAGAGCGGTGCGCCGGCACGGCTGGAGGCCCAAGGGCTTAGCCCCAGCCATGATGCCCACAACATCGCCCCAAGCCCCTGCGGCATTCACGACAACCTTTGCGCGCACAGGGCTCTTGGTTGTTGTTATCAGCCACTGCCGGCCGCGGTACTCAAGTTCGATAACCCGACTTGAGCGAGCGATCTCGGCCCCGTTGCGACGGGCCCCACGCAGGAACAGCTGGTGCAATGCCATTGCGTCGAGTGCCTTGGCGTTGGGTTCCCAGACGCCAACGACCGATCGTTCGGGCCGCAAGACTGGGCACAGCTCACGGATTTGGGTGCTGTCGACGAGTTCGATCGAAGGAACTATGGCGGACGTCGCTGCAGCCTGAGCGGTGAGCTGGTCGGTAAGTTCTTCGGGGCCGACGTCGAGCGCACCTAGCGGCGAAAGAAGCATTGCGTCAAGATCGGCGTGATCTCGTTCTAGAAACGCACGTGAGGCGATGCTGAGTCGACTATTGACTCCACCAACTTCACCGCCCTCAAGATAGATTGCAGCCGAGCGTGAGGTGGTGTGAAATGCAAGCTCGGCCTCCTGTTCGAGCAGTACGACTTGGTGTGTCGGGGCCAGGTGGTACGCCGCCGAAACCCCGGCGATACCTCCTCCGATGATCGCTACATCAAATACTTGTAATCCGCTTGTCATGTCAAGACCTATGACTTGCCCGAAACTGGGCGGGTGTCTGGTTGGTGAGGCGAGCGAAGCGGCGAGTGAAGTCTGATTGATCGTAAAACCCGGCAAGGTTGGCGATGTCGGCCAAGGATCGATCGGTTTCGATCAGCAGTTTCGTGGCGGTTTCGACCCTTACGCGCAGTACGTACTGGGTGGCGCTCAGGCCGAACACTCGCCGCATTCGGCGTTCGAGCTGACCCTCGGAGCACTCCGCAGCCGTGGCGAGATCGCCAACCCGGATCGTTTCGGTGAGGCGCTCGCGCACATAGCCCACCACGCTTTGCAGGCTCTCGTGTTCGATGTTGTCAGAGCTTGGGGCGAGCAGGTCGCGACTCACGCTTACCAGCCCAACAAGCATCGAAGGGTCCGACCGGTCGGCTACCGGAATCTTGGTCGTTAGATACCAGCCGAGCGAACCGTCGGCACGACGAATCAGTTCGAGTTGATCGCGTAACGCCTCGCCACTAGCAAAGACCTCGTGGTCTTGTTCTTCGTACCGCTCGGC
>CBERPN010000060.1:0-16901 GCA_965524675.1 uncultured bacterium | reverse complement strand
TCGACGGTGCGATCAAGGAAGGCCCGGTCATGGCTCACCACTACCAAGGCTCCGGGCCATTCGTCGAGAAAGTCTTCCAGCACCCGCAGGGTGTCGAGGTCGAGATCGTTCGTGGGCTCGTCGAGAAACAGCACATTCGGTCGTTGCAAAAGGGTGAGGACCAGCTGTAACCGGCGACGCTCGCCACCCGACAGCAACTCGATTGGAGCGAACTGGGTATCGCTATCGAACCAGAACCGCTCCATCAGCTTGACGTCGGACCAGTCGGGTTCACCCTGACCATTGGTCATCGCGTCGCGAACCCTCTGGGTCGGGTCTAACTCACGCCCAACCTGGTCGTAGTACCCGAGACGGACTGTGGGGCCATGCACGACGATGCCTTCATCGGGCTGGCGGCGTTTGGCCATAATGTCGAGCAAGGTCGTCTTTCCCGCTCCGTTGGGGCCGGTGATGCCAATGCGAGCACGACGATCCATCAGCAGATCGATACCTGTAAACAGGCTTCGACCATCGACACTGTGGCCAATGGCCTCGAGGTCAACTACCTGGTCGCCGAGGCGCGGAGTGCCGATATGAAGATCGAGTTCGGTTGTTCGGGCGGCGCTCTGGGCCTTTGTGTTGATGAGCTTGGTGGCCGACTCGATGCGTGACTTAGATTTTCGGGTGCGGGCCGGTGCGCCGCGTCGCAGCCATTCCAGTTCGCGGCGGGCGAGGTTCTTGCGTACATCCTCTGACTTCGCCGCTGATTGCTCGCGTGCGATCCGACCCTCTAGGTAGCCGGCATAGCCTCCGTCGTGCATGAAGCCGGTACCGCGATCGAGTTCGAGTATTCGGGTAGTGACTCGATCGAGCACGTGCCGGTCGTGGGTTACGAACAGCAGCCCTCCGGTAAATGCTGCCAACCTTTCCTCGAGCCAGGCGATCGCGGCGACATCGAGGTGGTTGGTGGGTTCGTCGAGCACCAGCAAGTCGGCTTCGGTGACGAGCGTGCGGGCTAACGCTGCGCGCTTGGCTTCGCCTCCCGATAGTTGCGAGACGGGCGTATCGAGGAACGGGGTCATGGCGAGCCGGTCGAGAACCGCTTCACCCTCCCACTCGTGGCCCACTACCTCGCGAACGGTTTTCGATCCGAGTTGAGGGTTTTGGGTAAGCGCAGCGATCCTGACACCTCGCCCCCACCTAATCTGGCCTCCCTCGGGTTCGCGCTCGCCAGTGAGCACATCGAGCAGGGTCGACTTGCCGGTGCCGTTCAATCCAACGATTCCAATTCGATCACCGTCACGAACCGTTATCGACAGCTTCTCAAAAAGTGGACGTCCGGGGCGGGCCATCGCCAGTTCGGTCGCATCTACCAGGATCACGTTGGCAGGATAGGGGTGAACGGCCGGTCCTAGACATGAACGCGCTGCATTAACCCCAGCCCGCTAAGGGGCTGGGGTTGGCACCGACACAGCACACACGATCGCTCGCATGCTCCAGGGTTTCGGGTTTGTTGGCAGCGTCCGAGGCTGCTGCTGGACTGCGAGCGACTCCGGGATCGGAGCTGAGAACAGCTCCAATCCCTGGTTCAACCACTATGGCTTCAATTGAAGTACACCGAAATGGGCCGTTCGGTCTGAAACTTGAGAGTGAAAGCGGATGCCGCCCTCGTCCACAAACCGCGGTCCGAACTAGTCTTGTTCAACCCTTGACCGACGATCCCAACCTTCGCCAACCGACCTCCGTGTTCGCTTGCTCACCGCTGGTGACATAATTCTTCCCTTCGGTACGCTATGACCATGACAAAACCACCTCGCCCCGGCTACTGGCTGGCCAATGACGGTAAGTGGTATCCCCCAGAGCTTCACCCCGACCGGGTTCGCGCCATACTCGAGGCTGAACGCCTTGAGGCCGCGCAACCTTCGCAACCCGATGCTGCGATCGATGAGCCAGGTACCGGCGAGACCGAGCCCGACGACGAGCCCGACGACGAGGCCGAGCCGGTGCAAGAAGAGGCCCCAGCAGCCGGATACCAACCAGTAAAAACCGAGACCGCGTCGACTCAGGAGCAGCCGGTCGATTCACAACCCGCGACAATCGACGCCTCCGCAGGCCCGCCACCGAGCGACCCCCCGGAGGCGACTTCGCCGGAATTCACAGAAGCTACCGACGCCGCTACCGAGCCAAGCGATGCTCGGGACCTCTCCACATCCGACCCCGACAAGTCTCGCTGGAATAGGTCGGACGCCACACCGGCCGACGAGTCGATCACTACACGCCTCGCAACCGCTTCGCCAATCGCCGATTCGACCCACGACGGGGCGACGCCGGTAGCGTCCGAGCCCGAGACCCGTGGCCTACTCGCTAAGCGGCAGTCGGTCGTTGCCCCGCCGCAAGCCCCGTACGAGACACCAACTACAGCAGAGCCGGTCGAGGCTTCGACGAACGCCGCCGAATTTACCCAACCCAGTAGTGGGGTCCCAACAAAGGCCGACGGCCTAACCGAAACTGCAGCACTAGCCGATCCGCGATCCGAGATCCCAGAGCCGTTCCCCGAAACGGTCGAATCCAACCTGCTCGATCCTGAGGAACGGCCCTCGTTCCTAAAGCGCTGGTGGAAGGCAATCGCGATAATGCTTGCCGTAATCGTGGCCGCTAACGCTTTGGTTTGGTGGGTTCAGCGCGACGACAGCGGCTCTCAATCCTCCAACGGACCCGATGTCTTCGAACTCGATGAGGGAACCTGCATCGATGAGCCGACGCTCGCCGAACAAGCCGAGGTCAAGGGTTCGGTAAAGACGGTGTCGTGCCTCGAACTTCATACCCACGAGGTGTTCCACACAGTCAAACACCCCGCTGGCGACTTCGACACCGTGCTAATTCAACGGTTCGCCGAAGCCGAGTGCGTATCGAGGTTCGAGACGTACACGGGCACGCTCTATGACCGGTCGGTGCTCAACTTCGTCCTACTCCTGCCAAACGAGAAGGCTTGGGAGGATGCTGATCGCCGTTCGACGATCTGCGCTCTCTATGACGACTCTGGTCCCACAACAGGTTCAGCCAAACTGGCCCCTTAGTTTCCTAACAAGAGCTAACTGGAACAGATCCGACCGCTAGTGGGTTGTCGAATGCGTTACTCCCCCGCTCATGTTCAACCCAGAGGGTTCCACAATGTCTGAGACCACAAGCATTACCGCGATCGACTACTACTGGCGTCCAGGCTGCCCATTTTGCATGAGCCTCGAGCGGGGCCTCTCAAAGGCCGGGATCCCGATGAACAAGTTCAACATCTGGGATGACCCTGCTCACGCTGCAACGGTGCGCTCACTCGCCAACGGCAATGAGACTGTGCCAACTGTGGTAATCGACGGCGTGGCTATGGTGAACCCTCGCGCGGCAGAGGTGTTGGATCTTCTTGCAAAGAAGGCACCAGAACTAGTTCCCGCCAAACACAAGACCAGCAAGCCTGGCGGGTCGGGCAAGCTACGCCGATTGTTCGGCGGATAACCTCTCCAGCTAGCAAGCTCCTGCCCAAACTGCGGTAGAGGCACCGCAAGCAAGGAGCCGACCATGAGCAACGAAACCGGCGGGCCCGATCCCTCGACGCCGTTCGATGCCGTATTGGTAGTTTCGTTCGGCGGGCCCGAGGGCCCCGACGACGTGATTCCGTTCCTTGAGAACGTCACCAAAGGTCGCAACATCCCGGCCGACCGGCTGGCGGTGGTTGGCGAGCATTACCAGCATTTTGGTGGCGTCAGTCCCATCAACCAGCAGAGCCGCGACCTGATCGCGGCCCTAGAACCGGCACTTCAGGCTGCCGGTCACGATTTGGTGGTGTACTGGGGTAACCGCAACTGGGACCCGATGCTCGTCGACACGGTTCAGCAGATGGCCGACGATGGCGTGCGACGGGCCGTGGCATTCGTAACCACGGCATACTCATCGAACTCGGGCTGTCGTCAGTACCTCGACGATATTGAGACGGCGCGCTCAGAGGTGGGCGACAGCGCTCCAGAGATCGTGAAAATCCGGCCCTTCTTTAACCACCCAGGATTCATCGAACCAATGGCTCGCAACGTAGAGGCAGCCCTCGAGTCTCTGGGCGAGCGTCGGCCAAATGCTCGGCTCGTCTATACGGCGCACAGCATCCCGATCGCGATGGCCGATGGCTGCGACTTGGTCGAACAGCTCAACGAGGTTGCCGACCTGGTAACCGAACGACTTAGCACTGCGACCGAGTGGGACTTGGTGTATCAAAGCCGCAGCGGCCCGCCGCAAGTGCCATGGTTAGAGCCCGATATCGGCGATCACATCGACGCGCTGGCCGACAACGGAGTCGACACCGTTGTCGTCGCCCCAATCGGATTCATCTCCGACCATATGGAGGTGATCTGGGACCTCGACACCGAAGCGGCGAACCGAGCCGAAGCGCTCGGAATAAGGTTCGTTCGGGCTGCGACCGTCGGCACCGACAGCCAGTTCATCGACGCCATCGTCGAATTGCTAGACGAATACGTTCGCGGAACAACACCACGCGCCCTCGGCTCGCTTCCAGCGCGATCTATGTTGTGCGCGCAGGACTGCTGCCGACTCGAACCACAGCCAAGCCGTCCGGTGTAGCCCAAGCCGAATCAGACTCTGGTGCGCACTCGTCGATAGGAACCGCATGAGGATCATGCCACGGGACAGGTGATTCAAGCTTCCGCCGCCCCCGCACAGGGTTGCGTGATGTCGCTTTCTCAGATACCTGCCAACTCGACGGCTGGCTTCGCTCTCTTTGGGACAGGCTAAGACGCGAAGACTGATGGCCACTCCGGAAGGCGCTATTGCTAATAGCTACCGCGGTCCTGCTAGCTCTCAACCAGCTAGATCACCTGGTGCAGCATGGTTTCTTCGCCTTTAAGACGTCGACAGTTCTCGACCGCTACACCGATGCTGCGATCAAACGTTGCCGTCGTTAGCCAGGCGATATGTGGTGTAACCACCACGTTGTCTAGTCGCAACAGCGGGTTGTCCGGAGGGGTGGGTTCTGCCTCGAAGGTGTCGAGTGCGGCGGCCCGGAGGTGGCCGCTGGTAAGGGCTTCGACGAGCGCTGACTCATCGACCAAGGCGCCGCGCGCTGTGTTGACGAGAACCGCTCCGCGTTTCATCGACGCGATGGCGACGGCATCGATTAGGTGATGAGTGTCGTCGTCGAGCGGCAGATGCAGCGAGAGCACGTCGGCTCGGGCGAGCAACTCTTCTAGAGAACAGAACTGCCCGACCGCGTCGGGCTTGGCCGAGCGCGAGTGATAGATCACCTCGGCGCCCATCGCTTCGAGAATGGGAGCCAGGATTCTTGGCACCGCGCCATACCCAACCAAACCAACACAGGACCCGCCGATTTCCAGCAGATCGTCTTGTAGAGCTGGGTCCCAATTCCAACCGTCGCCTCTTCTGGTCGCTGCATCAAAGCTTGGAAGACGGCGTAGCGCAGCGAGCATTAGTGCGAGCGTCGCCTCGGCCACCGCTCGACTATTGGTTCCCGGCATGTTTGCTACCCAAATCCCATTGGCCCGAGCTGCCTCCAGATCGATGGTGTTCACACCCACACCAATTTTCTGAATCAGGCGAAGCTTCGGCGCGGCTTCAATCATCGCCTTGTCGATCGGTTCGAGAACATGCCAGATCACTTCGGCATCGGCCATGTGCCGAGCGAAGTTCTCGCGATCATCGACGGGGCACACCGCGACCTCGAGGCCCTGACTACCGAGGCCGGCGAGTCTGACCGCGAGTTCGGGGCCAGCATCGTAGTGAAAGACAACCTTCATCACGACAGCCCCCAAGGAAAGCTTGACGGGTCGGGTAACGGGCCACCGGTGCCTAACGAGTCGGCAATGCGTATGCCTTCGTTCCACTTGGCAGTGCGCTCGCCTCTAGTGATCGAGCCGACCTTGAGCTGTTTGGCCCCCCAGCCCACGGCCAGGTGCATGACCGTGGTGTCTTCGCTCTCGCCGGAACGGGCCGAAACGATGGCCCCAAACCCTGCAGTGTGGGCGGCCGAAAGCGCAGCGTGTGCCTCGGTGAGCGTGCCCGCCTGGTTCGGTTTGACCAAGACAGCGTTGCAGGCAAGCTCACTAGCCGCCTGTTCGACTCGACCTGCGTTGGTAACCAAGTAGTCGTCGCCCACCACCTGCACACGCGGGCCGACCGCCGCCGTGAACGCCTTGAATCCGGCTCGATCGTGCTCGACCAACGGATCTTCGATCATCACGATCGGGTAGCGATGAATCCAGTCGAGCAGCATCTCGCTCAACCCATCGGTGTCGAGTGAGCGGTCTTCGCTGGCCAGATAATAGGTGCCGTTCTGGTAAAACTCACTTGCTGCGATGTCGAGTGATATCGCCAGGTCAACTCCGGGAGAAAAGCCAGCTTGCTCGATGGAACGCACTAGCATTTCGATGGCTGCTTCGTTGCCAGAGAATGCCGGCCAGAAACCGCCCTCGTCGGCAAACCCTTGGAGGTCGCCCCGGTCCGCCAGTAGCTGACCGGCCGCCAGATGCACTTCGGCTACCCATTCGAGAGCTGTGTAGTAATCGGGGGCTCCGATCGGCACCACCATGAAGTCTTGAAAATCGATACGGCGACTGGCGTGCGCTCCGCCGCCAAAGATCTGAATCTCCGGCAGCGGTAGAACCACTTCAGCAGATTCCTCGTTCAGGTAGCTCCAGAGAGGTTGACCGCCCGCAGCGGCGTGAGCTACCGCCATCGAGCTCGCCACGATGGCGTTGCCGCCGAGGCGGCCTTTGTCGGTTTGGCCGTCGAGTTCGATGAGTGCGTCATCAACCTCAGCCTGCTGGCTGACAGCCATTCCGCGCAACCGGTCGGCGATTTCAGTATCGACCGAAGCGACCGCTGCTTTCACGTCCCAACCACCTAGACGCGACCCGCCGTCGCGCCGATCGATCGCCTCACCGCTACCCGTTGAGGCACCCGCTGGGGCAATCGCCCGACCAACCCAGCCATCGTCGAGCGAAACCTCCACCTCGACAGTAGGGCGACCACGTGAGTCCCAGATCCTTCGACCTTTTACGTTGCTGATGATGCGGCTCACCATGGCTGCGTCTTCGCTTTCCAGAGATGGTGTACTTCGTCGATGGTGTTCACCGGGTCGCCTATTAGTTCGCGGGCGACGACCCGCACGACGTCGCGCGAGGTTTCGTCGGTCAGATACTCGACCGGCGATTTACCGTCGACCCTGGCCAGCAACAGTGCTGGCAGCAACGCCGCCACACGTCGTTCGAGCTCGGCGTACGGCTCCCAGTCAACCTGGGCCAAGTATGCGCCAAAGAACTCGTCGAAGCTCGCAAGCAGCGCCGCGGATTGTTCGGGCACCCAAAGACATTTCAGTAATAGGTGGGTCATGCAGAAGGCCGCGTCGAACGCTGGGTCGCCGAACCAGGCGCATTCGGCGTCGAGAAACACCGGCCCGCCAGGCCCGACGAGCAGGTTCTTAGGACTGACATCGCCGTGGACGAGTGCCAGTCGAGTGGCGGCGGTCCGTCGACAAATCGAGTCGATTTTAGTAGCGAGATCGGGGTGCGCGGTTGCGGTGGTATCGAAGTAGGGCTCAAGGCGAAGCGATGCGAACAGGTCGTCGGTTGCGAACCGTTCGGCTAAGGCGTCATCGCCCGCGGTCCGGCTATGGATGAGTCCGAGCCGCTCCCCAACCTGGCGGGCGAACTCACTGTCGACACGACCCGCTGCCAGCTCTTGTTTCCAAACCGGGTATCGCTCTGGGTCGAGATGCGCCATCACAAACAGGTGCTCATCTGGTAAGTGGCCGACGACCTCCGGCACCATCCGGGGTTCGATCTCGCCAGCAACCTTTAACCAAGCAACCTCTGACTCGCTGCGTTCCACCGGCGCGTGCCATTCGGCGGCTACGGCCAGCACCGGCCGCGCCCGCTTCACGCACAGTGTTCTATCCGGCAAGTCGACCCGCCAGATGTCGGACGAAACGCCCCCGCTTAGAGCAGTCCATTTCGCTGTTGAGCGGTCTTCGACAATTCCTAGTTCGATGAGCGCTGTGACCGGCGGGCTCGCTTTGTCAGACTCCACGGGCCGCAAGCCAACCGGCAATCAGATCGGACACGACGTCGCGGGCGCTGTCGGGAACCTGCAAATAATGGTCGCCTGCGATGAACTCGATGGTCTTGTCGGTGGCGGCGAGATTGTCATGGATCGTGTGAGCGTCGACGGGGAAGACTCCCGTGTCGGCCATGCTCTGCACCACCAGTGAAGGCACGGTGATGCGCTCCAGATGCGGAATGGCCCGACACTGCGAATGTTCGAGACTCCACATCGACAACCAGGTCCGGATGGTGCTGGAAGAGGCGATTCCATAAGGGCTGTAGTTGAAAAACTTTGGTGGGCCGAGATAGCACACGCCAATTTCGCGATCGTTGGGGTCGAGGCTTGCATCGAGGTAGCGCGGGTCGGCCCAGGCGCGGTACAGGTTGAACATTCGGTCGATTGTGCCACTCGCCGCTAACCGATCGAGCTCTTCCAGACCCCAAGCGGTAATGCGATGGTTGCGGGCAACCTGCGCCGCCCGGTAACGCTGCATGAACTCGGCGCTATAGGGCGGGCCGTTCTCGGGGTTGTACATGTCGAGCGACGGATCGACCGATGTCGGGTCGAACTCGTCGACCACCGACGGATCGAACCAGTCGGTGAGGACCTCGGGGCGGCCGGGATGCGCGTTGGTGGTGATGAAGAAATCTCCGGGCAACAACTCTTGCGCGGCATCAGGAACCGGGGTTCCGAGCAAAGGAATGAGGTTGGGTTCGGTGGCTTGTGATTGATAAGCCCCCATGAGCGAACCGCCGCCGGAGTTGCCAAGTAGCACAACGTTGTCGACCCCGGCCTGTTCGCGCAACCAGCGCACCCCTACACCAATATCGATGAGCGCATGATCGAGAGTGAAGAACTTTTCGACGCCGCGGAAGCGGGTATTCCAGCCAAGGAATCCGTAGCCGCGCTCGGCCATGAGATTAGCCATGTAGTGCTCTGAGAAATCGATGTTGTAATGCGTAGCGATTATCGCCGTCTTGGGAGTCGTGCCCCCAAGCCGGTGATAGACCCCTTGAGTTGGCATATATCCCGCACCGTTACGGGCCGAGGTGGGCGAGGTTAGCGAAACGAATTCTCGTTCGACAGACATGGCATGGCCTTTCGTTGAGTTGTTAAACCAGTTCGGCGGTAACGGAGTTGCGTCCTTCGACCATGCTCACGAGCTTGGCATATGACACGTCGCGCGGCAGATACTTGAACCCGCAATCGGGGGCGATGATGAGACGTTCGACCGAAATGTGCTGCAGCGCTCCCCGGATTCGATCGGCGACAGTTTCGGCCGCTTCGACGACAGGGTCGCGCAGATCGAGGACCCCGAACAGAATTGTCTTCGATGGCAGCGCCGAGAGTATCGCCGGGTCCAGGCCTGGTTGTGCGCACTCGAGTGAAATCTGATCAGCCGCACACTCATCGAGTTCTTCGAGAAACGAGTAACCCGTGGGCTTATCCGATACGTGTTTCCCGTAGCCAAAGCAGACGTGCAGGGCGGTGGTCCTGGGGGCTCCCGTTAACGCGCGATCGATCGCCGCCACACCGTAACGCGCCGCAGCCTCCGGGCGAGCCTGAACATAAGGCTCATCGATCTGCACTATGTCGACCCCGGCCGCGAAGAGATCGAGCATCTCGGCGTTCACCGCATCGGCGTAAGCGAAAGCAAGCGCCTCTTCGTCGTCGTAGAAGTCGTCTTGAGCTTGCTGGGCCATGGTGAACGGGCCCGGCAGCGTGATCTTGAGCGTTCGATCTGTGTGAGCCTTCAAAAAGGCCACATGCTGAGCCTCGACCGGTCGTTCGCGCTGTATTGCCCCGCTAACCCGAGGAACCGGAACCTCCTTACCTGTGCGGTCGATCGCTGTGCCGTGGTTCTCGCGATCGATTCCCGACAGTGCGTTGGCAAATCGGTTCGAATAGCTCTCACGCCGTATCTCGCCATCGGTGACGATGTCGATTCCGGCTCGTTCCTGATCGCGCAACGCCACCACAGTGGCATCGTTTTGAGCTTCTTCAAGCTGCTCTGGGGGAATCCGCCATAACTCCTTTGCCAAAACTCGTGCCGGCAGTCTTTCGCCAAGACGACCGCGATCGATGAGCCAGTCGGGTTGTGAGTAGCTGCCGACCAGGGTGGTCGGCAGAATAGGTAGCCTCATGAATCTCCGGGTTCAGGTTCGGCAAAGATCGTTCGGTACATGACGCGGGCCATCGTGGAGACTGCCACGTCGTCCGACATCGACGACCGATCGGCCTCGCCACCTTCGATCAGCCACACGTAGCAGAAGTAGTCCATCATCGAACCCAAAGCCGAGGCGGTGGCATCGGGGTCGGGATCGCTCGCCAAACCAGCTGCACCCACCGAGCGGATTCCATCGGCGATACTTCTGCGCGCATCGGCGCGAATCTCGCGCCACCGCTCTGCGAACCTTTCGTCGAGCATCGACGCTTGGAAAATCGCAGCCAGTTCGGCCGAATACTCTTGGCAGCTATACCAGTAGACCTCGCACAGCTCATGAACTCGGGTATAGGGGTCGCCCGACGTTGGGGCAAGGTCGACTATGCGTTTCTCGACCTCCACCTTGAAGTCTTCGGCCAACTCTTCGAGCAAAGCCTCCTTATTCTCGAAGTAGGTGTAGAACGACCCGAGCGCCCGACCGGCCTCGGCCGAGATGTCGGCAATTTTGGTGTTTGCGTACCCTTTGGTGCGAAATAGTTGGCGGGCTGCTGTCAGCAATGCTTCTCGGCTCCGCACCCCGCGAGCGGTCAACAACGTTCCGTCGGCTGGCTCGATGCTGCTAGACGAGCTCACCCAGTGAACCCTCCTTGCGGGTCGCTTCAGCGAACTCTTCAACCGGCAGACGCAGCAGTCGCAAAGCTTCTTCGGGTGTCTGATCTGCAAACTCTGCGGCGTCGGTGGTTACACAGAACTCGACCATGATGCCGTTTGGGTCGAGTGTGTAGATCGAGGTGCACCAGCCATGGTCGACCTGCATGATGTCGTCGATATCGTGCTCATGCATTCGCTCGGTCATCGCCGCGAGCTCAGCGAGAGTATCGAGCCGAAACGCGATGTGGTTAGCCCATATCGGCAGGCCTAGCCCGGTTGAGATGTCGGTCTTGTAGTCGGGTTCTTCGCCTGCACCCTCGACCAGGAAGAATGCGATCGCCTCGCCGCTACCCAGACTGAAGAAGAAGTGCCTGAACCAACCGCCTTCGTGCAAGTGATTCTCGGTGCGTAGCAGCGTCATCCCAAGCTTTAGAGCGTAGAACTCATAGGTCGCCTCGACGTCTCGCGTCGTGTAGGCAACGTGATGAAGACTCTTTGATTGCGGCAGTGCTGTTTCGGCCATTATTGATCGCCCCCTGATGACGTCATTTGATGATGCTAGGTTCTTGAATCTATATTCAAGATAATCTGAACTTTCCTTCACCCTAGCGCAGAAAGCGAGCCCGCATTGGACGCACCCAACCTCGAGTATTTGTTCTCGTACTCCGCCGACATCGATGAACCGCAACAAGGTGTAGGTGGCGGTCCTTTCGGGTTCCGCATGATCGCTTTGGTCACCGGCGGATGGGTAAAAGGGCCACGCATGAACGGTGAAGTGCTTCCCGGCGGTGGCGACTGGGCGTTGGTCGACGGTGACGCGCTGCGCCTCGATGCCCGAATCACCATCAAGACCGACGATGAGGCACTCATCTACCTGAGCTACCGCGGCGTGATAACCCCGATCGATGCCGAGACAATCGCCAAGTCGATGGCGGGCACGCTCGAGCCAGGTGAGCTTTATTACCGCACGACTCCGATCATGGAAACTGGCGACGAGCGCTACGCCTGGCTCAACACCACGGTCGCGGTGGCGGTCGGAAGAATCGAAGCGACGGGGGTCTCCTACGATGTCTTCGGAGTCAACTGAGCAAATGGCGGTGTTACACCTGGTTGCGAGCCCAAAGGCGCAGGCATCGACCGCTACACGGGTTGCCGAGGCATTCCTCGATGCCTACGTCGCGCTTCATCCCAACAACACCATCAGCACCTTTGATCTCTGGAATACCGAACTGCCGCCAGTCGACGAAGACTTAGTAACCGCCAAGCTGGCTCCGCTTCTAGGCGAGCCGACCACGGCTGCCCAAGACGAGGCATGGGTCGAGGTGGTCGCGCTCGTCGACCATTTCAAAAGCCACGACAAGATCGTCATCTCCGCTCCGATGTGGAACTTCTCAATCCCCTACCGGCTAAAGCACTACATCGATCTACTGGTGCAGCCCGGCCTCAGCTTTGGGCTCGACGACAGCTTCGAACACATCGGGTTGCTCGAAGATCGTCCCGTCCAGCTGATCATCAGCCGGTCAAGCACGTTCCCCGTAGACTCTCCCGACGACTTTCAGCTCCCCTATCTACGCCATGTTCTCGGGTTCATTGGCCTCACCGATGTGCGGGCACTACTGGTTGAGGGAACGACAATTCCCGACGACGCTCGCGAAGAGTTCTTGACACGGCACTGCGCAAGGGCTCGTCGCGAGGCGAGCAACTTCTGACTCAACCACGTACGGAGAGATAGACACCGCCATGACAGCCAAGACTCTCGATAGTGCAACAATTCTGGCCAACACACACGCGCTGACACCCATGATTCGCGAACACGCCGACACCATAGAATTCGATCGTCGACTGCCAGACCCACTAGTTCAGGCCATGTCCGACGCTGGCATCTTTCGGATTGCAATGCCCGTGGCCTGGGATGGGCCAGAGATGAATCCGCTCGATCAGATCGAACTCATGGAAGTCTTAGCCGTCACCGATGCGTCAACCGCGTGGTGCGCCAGCATCTTGTCCGACAGTGGATTCTACGCCGGATTTCTCGAAGATGGGATCGCTCGCGAGGTATTCGACAGTCTCGATTCTCGCTGCGCGGGGATGCTAGCTCCGGTAGGTCGAGCCGAAATCGTGCCGGGCGGGTACCGCGTAACGGGTAACTGGTCGTTCGGAAGCGGCTCGCTACACGCCACCCACATGACGGGCGGCGCCATCGTGCTAGACGACGGCGAGATGATTATCGAACCAGACGGATTGCCCCGCTGGCGGGTGATGATCTTTGACTCATCCGATGTCGAGATCCTCGACACTTGGTATACCACCGGCCTCGCCGGCAGTGGCAGCAACGACTACCGGGTTGTCGACGCGTTCGTGCCCGAAGAACTCACCTTTCATGTTCTCGATCCCCCGGTGAGAAGCGAACCGCTCTACCAATACCACGGGTTCTTTTTTGCCAATGTGCCGGGCATTGCTTTCGGGCTCGCACGGGCGGCGCTCGACGAGGCTAAGGAAATCGCCTCGACCAAACTGAGCTTCGCATCGCTTGAGACGCTGCAGAACGATGCCGAGGTGCAAACGGCCTTCGGAGAAGCCGAGGCGAGCCTCGGAGCAGCTCGTTCCTATGTAGGCGAAGTAATCGGCGATGCCTGGGAGACTCTCGTTGCCGGAGATCCGCTAACCCTCGAACAACGCGGCCGCATTGGCCTGTGCATTATTCATGCTGGCCGGAGCGCCCAACAGGTCGTCGATCTGTCGTGTGGCATCGCGGGCAGCACTGCTCTTTACCAAAAGAGCCCACTCGAACGAATCCGGCGCGACATGATCGCTGCTAGCTCACACATCATCCACCAACGCAAGACGTACGGTGCCGCTGGGCGAATCTTTCTCGGTGCCCCTCCTGGCATCACCTTTTTCTAAGAAACTTTATGCAACAGCCAAACGTTCTTTTCATCATCACCGACCAACAGCGAGCCGACCATCTCGGCTTTGCCGGAAACAAGGTTGTGGCCACACCCAATCTCGATGCTCTGGCCGCTCGCAGCACAGTGTTCGACCAGGCCTACGTCTCGAACCCGATCTGTATGCCCAACCGGTCGACCATCATGACCGGTCGGATGCCGTCCGCCCACGGAGTGGTCTTTAACGACCGCTCTCTCTCGCTCGGCTCCAACACTTTTGTGCGACGGCTCCGAGCAAACGGGTACCAAACCGCACTTATCGGCAAGTCTCACCTGCAACACGGTATGAGCCGAAACGCTGTCGCCCCATTTCCGGGCGAAGCTGGCCTCAGCGATCCTTGGCCCGCGGGTTGGGACACCATCGAGCATCCCGAGCGATACGAAGCCGACGAACTCGTCGACCCCGACGATTTCTACGGCTTCGCCAAAATCGAACTCACCCTCGGGCACGGCTCTCAAGTCGGCGGCCATCACTATCGATGGGCTAAGGAGCAGGGCGCCAGCCATGAGCAGCTAGTCGCCGGCTTTCATCACGACAGCGACGTCGCGCACCGCTCGCCACACTGGTGGCAGATCCACGCCGCGCCGTTCCCAGAAGAGCTCTACTCGACCAACTTCGTAACCGACCGAACGATCGACTTCATCGAAACCAGCCACAAGGTCGGCGAACCTTGGATGGCGTGGTGCTCATACCCCGACCCTCACCACCCATTATCGCCGCCCGAGCCGTGGCTGCATCGCCACAACCCCGACGACATCGACCTGCCCAGCAGCTTCGACGATCCCGGGGACGAGTGGCCGCTGCACATTCAGTTCATCCGCGCGCTCGAACCCCAAGAAGAGAACTATGTGATGCCCTTCGGCCCGTCGCCGGAGCAGTGCCGCGCCGCTATCGCCGCAACGTACGGCATGATCGAGTTCGTCGACGACGGCATCGGCAAAGTCTTAGCGACCCTCGACCGCTTGGCGATCGCCGACAACACCATTGTTGTCTTTACTAGCGACCACGGCGACATGATGGGCGACCACGGCCTCATCCTCAAGCTAGCAATGCACTTTCAGGGCTGCGTGCGGGTACCAATGCTGATCCATGTGCCCGGCATGGCTCCGTCGAGATCCACCTCGCTCGCCTCTAGCATCGACCTACCTCATACAGTGCTCGATCTTTGCGGAATCGATGAGTACCGAGGAATGCAAGGTCACAGCCTCTCCCCGATCCTGAAGGACCCGAGCGATTCTGTCCGCAATTTCGTGCTGATCGAAGAGGACTTTCCGATGACTGCCTTCGGTCCTGGCCCGCCGATCAAGAACCGGACCCTGATTTCTGAGCTCGGCCGGTACACCCGCGATTCGCAAGGCCAACAGCAACTCTTTGACCTAGCGAGCGACCCGGACGAACTGATCGATCTCAGTGAGCGGCAACGCGATCCGCAACGCAAGGCAGCGGTTGTCGAACAACTAGTCGATGCGCTAATCGAGAGCGACGATCTCTGCCGAAGCGAACCAACAGTATTCAACGAGGAGACCACCTAGTGGTGCGTCTCCGAAATAGCTATGACGTCTCGCCGCACCTCGCCAATTCATCACACATATCAGAAACGCACCACTAATGGCCTCAAAACAACAATGCCAGATCCTTCACCGCTGGGCCGGCCTGCTGCTCGCCTTCACTCTGTTGGGCGCGGCCTGCGCTGGCAGTGACCAACAGGCAGCCCCTGAGACAACCGTTGAGGCGAATCAGCCCCAACCAACCAATGCCCCAACGGATTCTCCGACAACGAGCCAGACGTCGCCGCCACCCTCGGCTGCTGCTGTGCTAACCGCATCTTTTCGCGGGGTAACCGCCGACACGATAACTATTGGCGCGGTCAGCCCAGATTTCGATGAACTCCGCACACTTGGCCTTGTCGACCTAAACCTCGGCGACCAAGAACTTGTGGTCCAAAGCCTTATCGATGACCTCAACGAGCGCGGTGGAATCAACGGTCGAAGGGTTGAACTCAAATGGCGCCCCTACAGCCTGCTCGGAGGCCAGGATGCGGCGCGAGTGTGTATAGAGTTGACCAAAGACGTAGAGCTATTCGCTGTTGTGAGCGCGTTCATCAGCTTCGCCAGCTCTTCCAACGCATGCATTCTTGAGAACACGATGATCGTTGGCGGAATCCCTGAAGTCGAGATTATCGAGACTGCCGAAGCTCCCTGGGTGACATCGGCGATGTCTTCAGATCGAGTGCTGCGAGGAGTTCTGCGCCTGGCCGACCTCGAAGGGATGTTCGACGGCAAGCGCGTAGCAGTGACCATCTCGGCAGCAGAAATTGCGT
Organism: uncultured bacterium; assembly: GCA_965524675.1. Lineage (GTDB taxonomy): Bacteria > Actinomycetota > Acidimicrobiia > Acidimicrobiales > SHLQ01 > CALLQB01. The sequence continues at coordinate 726 of CBERPN010000060.1, read as the reverse complement.
TACTCGAGGACAGTGTTAGACCCGAGTTGGAAGCCCTCGGAATCGAGGTGGTGGTCGAGACCGTGCTCGATGTCGCTTCCGGCGACGTGGTGGCGGCGAACGCTCAGTACGCAGTATTCAACGAGATCTATCGCGCTGAAGAGATCGACCTGCTCTTATCGGTGGGCACATCGGTCGCGTTCGTAATCCAACAGTTGCGGGCCGACGGCCTCGACACTACGGTGCTGTCGGTCGATTCCGGCCTCGCATTGATCGGGGCTACGGCAACCGGCGCCGACGCCGAGGTACTCGCGGGTACCGTAGGCTCGATGTTGCTCAGTGACGAGCAGCTGTGGACCCAACCCGGATTTCTCCGCTGCGTAGAGGTACTTGAAGCCGCCGACCCGTCGATAAAGGTTGTTCCGAGCGGCGAGGTTCCCGAGGGTGATCCCGATTGGCAGACACCCGTACGTGGCGCCTGCGGTCAGGTCGCATTGTTCGAACAGGGTGCGATCGCCGCCGGTTCAGAACTCACCCACGACTCCTTTGTGGCTGGGGCGATTTCGCTCGGCGATGGAGTCGAAATGCCAACCATTCCCTTTGCGAGCCTCGGGGTCGACAAACTCGATGCCGGGGACTCGTTACAACTCGGAGTGTTCGACCCAAAGGTTGGGCTCAACGGCGGGATGCGACCAATCGCCGAGGTTGTCGATCTGGGCTAGCGGGATCGCTAGGCCCAACGGCCCC
>CBERPN010000059.1:0-16924 GCA_965524675.1 uncultured bacterium | reverse complement strand
CGCTTCTCGCCGACCGAGCCGAACCTCACCGTGGCCTCGGTTTTGTCGCCCTGACCTTCGACATCGACGATTACGCCCTCGCCCCATTTAGCGTGACGCACATCGTCGCCGAGGCGCAACCCAATGCCGTCGGCGCCGCTGGGCGTGGGCCCCTTCGGGTGCATGGCCGCCTCGACACGTTCTTCACGATGCGAATCCCAACCCGAACCAGCAGTGCCGCTATCACTCCACGATGAGGCCGCACCAAAGCTCGAACCACGGCCGCGCTTGGATGCCCGGCTGCCCTCGGCCTCGGTGATTAGCCCCTCAGGAATCTCGTCGATGAATCGACTTGGCGGGTTGTACTGGGTGGTGCCGTGCAGCATGCGGCTCCAGGCGTTGGTGAGATGAAGATGCTCTTGTGCCCGGGTGATGCCCACATATGCCAGGCGTCGCTCTTCTTCGAGTTGGTCGGGTTCGCCGATCGAGCGGATGTGTGGGAAGACCCCATCTTCCATACCGATCATGAACACGATTGGAAATTCGAGACCTTTGGCGGCATGCAAGGTCATGAGCAAAACCTGGGATTCGTCATCGTCGAGTCCGTCGGTATCGGCCACCAAACTCACACTTGCTAGGAACGAGTCGACATCGTCGAACTCGCGGGCGGCTCCAACAAGCTCGGCGAGGTTCTCGAGTCGGCCTTCGCTCTCGATACTGCGATCGTCTTGTAGTTCGACCAGGTAGCCGGTGTGATCGAGGATCGCCTCTAGCAACGACGCTGGTCCGTCGTCGATAATGTCGACGAACGACTCGTGCAGATCGAGGAATGAATCGATACCACGAAGCGCCCGACCGGTTACCCCGGCTTCGGCGTGGCGCGACAACGCTTCGTAAAAGGTGATGCCAGCCGACGCTGCAAACACATCGATCTTTGATACCGAGCTGTCGCCGACACCTCGTTTAGGAACGTTGACCACCCGCTTGAGACTGACCTCGTCCGACGGGTTGACGACAGCTTTCACATACGCCAGTACGTCCTTGATCTCGCGCCGGTCGTAGAACCGAGTGCCTCCGATGACCTTGTAGGGGATTCCCACCCGAACCAGGTATTCCTCCAATGAACGGCTCTGTGCGTTGGCCCGGTAGAAGACCGCCATGTCGCCCCAACGATGGTGTTCGTCGTCGTGCAACCCCAACATGGTGTTGGCGACCCACTGCGACTCTTCCATCTCATCGTCGGCGGTGAATCTTACGATCTTGGCACCCTCGCCCTTGTCGGTCCACAACTCCTTGGGCTTGCGGCTGAGGTTCTGACCAATAACAGCGTTGGCAGCGTCGAGAATTGTTTGGGTCGACCGATAATTCTGTTCGAGCACGATGACCGTCGAGTCGGGGAAGGCGTTCTCGAAATCTAAGATGTTGCGAATGTCGGCCATCCGAAACGCGTAGATCGACTGATCGGCATCACCGACTACCGTGACGTTGTGGTGGCGCTTGCCCAGCAGTAGAACCAAGTCGTTCTGTACCGGGTTGGTGTCTTGGTACTCGTCGACCAGCACATGCTTGAAGCGTTGCTGATAGTGATAGAGGACATCTTCGTTCTGTTGGAAGAGCCGCACGGTGACGAACAAAAGATCGTCAAAATCCATGGCGCCCGCCTTGAACAACCGGCTCTGATACTCGCGGTAGACCTCGGCGATCTTCTTCTCGAAGATCGTGTTGACCCGGTCGGAATAGGCGTCGACATCGAGGCCTTCGTTCTTCGCGGCACTCACAGCGTTATGGATTGATCTGGCCGGGAACTTCTTAGGGTCGAGGCCAAGATCGCGTATTACGTATCCGGTGAGCCGGTTGGCGTCGGCTTGGTCGTAGATGGTGAAACCCGAGGGGTAGCCGAGGTTGTCTGCCTCGCGTCGAAGGATGCGCACGCAGGCCGAGTGAAAGGTCGAGACCCACATCTTCTGCGCGACCGGACCAATGAGAGCCCCGACCCGCTGCTTCATTTCATCGGCGGCCTTGTTGGTGAACGTGATGGCAAGAATCTTGAAGGGCGAAACACCTTCGTCGATAAGGCGGGCTATCCGATGTGTCAACACCCGAGTTTTTCCCGAACCGGCTCCAGCCACGACCAGCAGCGGTCCCTCGCCATGGATCACGGCGTCGTGCTGCGCAGGGTTCAGACCGTCGAGAAGATCGGTGGTGAAGTCAGACGAGGTGGAAGCAGCGGGCAAGGAAGACATCGAATTCACACTAGTGGCCCCCAGCGACACTCTGGAAAGCAACCAGCGCCAAGAGCGGGCTCCTAGTGTCCTGTCACGCGCTGAGCAGCTTCTGTTTGAAGAGGTCTAGGACTTGATGGAGCGCGTCGTGGGTGGGGTTACCCGGCTCGTCGACCAACTCTTCGGTCAGAACCGAGTGAGCCTTGGCTTTGAATCCGTGAGCGTTACCTTCCGACGTGTCGATCTCGACCCCTACAAACCCATCTCCAAGCTCGCGCCGCAACGACTCGAAGCGTTCGCCGGGCGATGTCGGGTCGCCGGTGAAACGAAGCCCCAGCACGCAGACGCCCGCGTCGACCCGCTTCTTGATGATCTTGAGCTCGTCGGCACTTACCGCGAGGTCGGCTTTGTGCTTCTTCGAAACCGGGAACGGTGTCGACGGTTGCGACAGCACCGGTGCAATCATGATGTCGTCGAGCATCATCGCCAACGCAAACCCACCGGTAAGACACATGCCCACTGCACCTACACCTGGGCCGCCACATTCGTCGTGCAAGTCGCGTGACAAGGCTCGAAGCCAAGTAACTACCGGCGACGACTTCCCCGTGGTCCATGTTGTGAAATCACGCGACACACAGGCCTTGGCGAGCGAAGTCGCAATATACCCACTGGTGGGTCGGCGCCCGTCAACGCCAAAGAGCGACGGCATCGCCACCGTGCAACCAATGTCGACAACCCGACGGGCGAAGTCCGCAACAAGGGGGGTAATACCCGGTATCTCAGAGATCACGACCACGGCCGGGCCGGTCCCTTTTCGATACACCGTCTTTGATTCACCACCGAACGTGTACGTCTTCGCCTCGAAGTCGTTCAGGCTGTCGTCTAAACCGGATGCTTTTGCCATGTGGGGTGTTTGGGACCAAATCTCTATGCGTGTCGGTGGGCGAAACGGTAGCGTGCCGATCATGGCTAACCCATTTCGCTTCTCTGTGACCGCTGGCAGCATTACAAACGTTACGGAATTTCTTGAACTCGCTCGAAAGACCGAAGACCTCGGTTACTCGACCCTGACCATCCCCGATCATCTCGACCAGCAACTCGCACCGATACCCGCGCTCACCGCGGCCGCCGGAGTCACATCAACGCTGCGGCTACTCACGCTGGTTCTGGCCAACGACTATCGCCATCCGGTTATGACCGCCAAAGAGGCGGCAACCCTCGACCTGATCTCGGACGGTCGGCTCGAGTTGGGAATCGGCGCTGGCTGGATGAGCAGCGACTACCAGGGCGCGGGCCTCGACTACGACAAGCCAAGTGTGCGCATCCGCCGATTGGGCGAAGCCACCGCGATCATCAAGGGACTGTTCGCCGATGGTCCGGTCGACTTCGATGGCGAGTTCTACAACATCACTGCCTTGGAGGGGTTTCCTAAGCCACAGCAGGATTCATTGCCCATAATGATCGCCGGCGGCAAGCAGAAGATTCTCACTTTGGCTGCGCAGCAAGCCGACATCGTGGGCCTCAACCCTGGCCTCACCGCTGGTGTAATCGACGAGCGCGCAGGCGTGACCGCAACCCCAGAAGCCACCGACGAGAAGCTCACCTGGGTCAAGGCCGGTGCTGGCGATCGTTTCGACTCGCTAGAACTCCAAACCCGAGTTCATATGGCGGCCATAGTCGACAACCGCAAAGAGCTGGCCGAGACGATGGGCAGTGGCTTCGGGATGACTTCCGAGCAAGCTTTGGCCTCACCCCACGTGCTGGTCGGCTCGGTCGAACAATGCATCGAGACGGTGCAGGGGTGGCGCGAACGTTGGGGAATCTCCTACATCGGACTCTCATACGACGCGGTCGACCAGTTAGCGCCAGTGGTAGCGGAACTCGCCGGAACCTAACGAAGTCCTTCTATAGGTTGCAGGATCCCATACTGTGATGTACACAGTACAAGTGTGATCTCAGATCAACTAGCTGGTGGCGTTATGGACCTCTTGGTTCTGGCGGTGGTCGGCCACGAGGAGGCCTACGGATACCGAGTGGCTCGCCTTCTCGAGGACAGCGGTCTCCAAGACGTTAGCGAAGCGACCGTATATACCAGCCTGCGACGTCTTGAATCGAAATGCCTCCTAGAGTCGCGGCGCGAACTCGCCGACAACGGACGCGCACGCAAGTACTACGCCCTAACAGCCGAGGGCGTAGCTGCACTCGGCGATAGTGCCGACAAGTGGCACTCGCTTTCTCAGAGTGTCGACAAGGTTCTCTCCAACTTCCCAGTGAAGGAACCATGAACAGCAGACCAGCGATTGCGCTTGGCAACTACGAACAGGAGTACTTGGAGGCGGTCGGCGGCTTTCTTGGCGATGTGCCAAAACCACTGCGTCGAACCATGCTCACATAGACTGCGGAGCATCTCGACGAGCGTCCACCTGCAGCACTGTTCGACGATCTCTTCGCCGACGTCGGCAGTCCGTTTGAGTACGCGAAGAGTCTTCGGACCCGTCACGGTTCACCAAACAGGTACTCGCGGAGGCAGCGATTTCAAGCCAAATCTGGTGCGGCGAAACTTCTCACTCTCGCTCTCGCCCTCGGACCGGGAATTCTTGCCGGCTTCCTACTCCGATGGTTCACCATTGAACCGGAGATCAATACTCCCTGCGGCGGAGTCACAGCGGATGCTGTGGAGGACTCGAAAGCGCTCGGCCATACGGAGCACACCGTCACCTACCAGCACAACGGTCGCATGGGCGTTTACGTTTGCCCCAACACTCTCGATGCGGGTGTCGAGATACTTGGACTGTCCGCGGTAACCAGTCCGCTAACCCTGATGCAACAAGTAAGGATCGAGATGTCCGACGATGGCGGATCCTTCGCCGAGCCACCGAAGAGGCTTCGCCCGTACGAACTCAAGAAAGAGGACTTTGTCCAACTCATCATGTGGTTCGAGTTCGACGGCTGCGAGGACTATTCGCCGGGAAGCGGGATCGAAATTTCGAGTGCAGAAGTCGAGTACCGATACCGAGGCCGAAACCGAGCGATGACAATGCCGCTGAGCACACGGGTGACCGTGCTCCTCGCCGAGGACCACAAATGCCCGGCAGGACGTCCTCATGACGGCGCTGATACTCGATATTCAGAGCGGATAGCGAACGAGGTCGAAATCGACGCGAGTCCGTACAATGACAAGCGCCACGAAAGGGTCCAAGAACTGACCAGGGCCGGAACTAACCTCTGTCGGTTCTTCGAGGGTGTCGACACACCCGATGCTCTGGAGGATCGTGCTGTCTTTCAGCTCTACGAAACCACGGCGATCGCCGTTAGCGAGATTGCGCTAGAGACCCACTGCCCAGAATTCGCAGACCGACGCGACCAAGTCGTCACCGCGCTCAGATCGAATTAGGGCGGTGTCAGACACGTCCCTAATCAAAACGTCCCTAATGGCTCGATGTACCTCGCCTCTTGTTTTTCTTTGGCGCCTTACCTACACCAACCCAGACGCTGTTCCGGTGTCCGATACGTTCGTTATTCCTGGCCGTGCGAGCAACGAGCCTGAGTGCATAGCCGGGATTAAGGGACGTGTCTGACACGACCCACCGGGTGGATTAGAGACGCCTGATTAGGGACGTGTCTGACACCAATTTCAGGATGGCGATAGATAGTCGGCTAGGTCGCCCTTTTGGTCGATTCTTACCTCTTCGAGTTTCTGAAACTTGGCTAGGGAGTGCAGTTCTTCGGCTAGCCGCGGGGCCACGGCGTCGGGGTCGGCGTGGGATTCGAGCCAGGCACCTTTCACCCTCAGCACACCTTGCTTGCGCTCGGCCTTGACATCGACTCGCGCCACGATCCTTTCGCCCATCAGATATGGCAGTACGTAGTAACCGAACTCTCGTTTTGGCTCGGGTACATAGATTTCGATGCGATAGCGGAAGTCGAACAACCGCTCGCCGCGGGCTCGGTGCCACACAACAGGGTCAAACGGCGACAGCAAGGCGGAAGCGTCGAGCTGGCGGGGCAGCTTCGACCCAGCGGCCCTGAACGCCGGTTTGTCCCAGCCTTCGACAGCGACCTGAATGAGATCGCCCGACGCCACGAGTGCCTCGACATGAGGTCGAGCTTCAGGGTTGGAGATTCTGTAGTAGTCGGCGATGTCGTCTTGTGTGCCAACTCCTACGGCGATCGCAGAGCGTCGTAACAGCTCTCGTTGTGCCTCGTCACGAGTAGGCGTTGCAGCCGTGCGGATTTCGGCAGGTACAACCCGCTCGATGGCATCGAATTGTCGCTCGAAGTTGCCGACTCGACGAGCACCGGCCTTACCGATCGCGAACAGCCGCCCCAGAGCCAGTCGGCCATGCGAGCGGCCACCCCATGCATGGTCGGTACCTTGACGCTCGCCAGGGTTCGATAACTCCCCGGCGGTAAGCGGGCCGCATTCCAGCAACTCTCGATGAACCTGGTCGATGTAATCGGGCCGGTCATCGAGCGCCGACCAGTGATTCTTCGTGACCATCTCAGCCTGCCGAAATCGGAACCAAGGCTCCAACGACATAGGAATCAGCGCGGCCTCATGTGCCCACGATTCGAACCACTCGTCGTCGCGATAGGCGATTCGATCGAACAACCTCGGGTCGTACGGGCCCAAGCGAGAGTACGGAACAAGATGTTGTGGTCGACAGATGATGGGAATCGTGTCGAGCTGCATCACCCCGAGGGTGTCCATCACCCGGCGCAGATGACGCCGATCGACTTTCGCTGGCCGGGCACGATCGAATCCTTGAGCGGCGAGCGCAATCCGACGAGCTTGTGAGATTGAGAGTTTCGGAGTCACTCCGTATCGAAGCCGATACCGAGTTCGCCATAGAGCCGTTCGACGAGCCGGGTTAGCTCGACAACCTCGGCCCGAAGTGCGGCGACCTCGTCGGTACCGACTACCAATGCAGGTGCAACTCCTGGGGACGGTTCGGGGGCTGGCACCGGCTCGGGAATTGGGGCGTCGTCGTCCAACAGCAGGTGTATCCAACGGTCCTGACTCTGACCCGAGGCACGACCAACATTGCGCACCAGTGGCTCATCTCGGCTAGCGAGATGCCCGAGGGCTCTCTCGACCGCAGCGAGATCTGCAAAGGAAATGTAGCGCTCGGTTCGGGTACGGAGTTCGCCAGGACTCTGAGCACCGCGAAGCATTAGTACCGCCAAGACAGCAATCTGCTCATCGTCGAGGCTCAGCGCCTCTTGAAACGTGTGCCGGTGCTTATAGGTTCGCTCGCTAACGCCTCGCACGGTGCGGGCCAGTTTGGCGTCGCGAAGCAACAACATCGTGGCATCGACCTCGGCGGAACTGACCGTCATCACCGGGTGGCGGCTGGTCTTTTGGTTACAGGCGTTTACCAAAGAGTTCGTAGTCAGAGGGTACGAATCTGGGGTTGTGCGATCTTTCTCAACAAGCACACCCAGCACACGGACTTCGATCGGCGTGAGTTCCACGTCAGCGACACTAGTCCTTGTCGGCGATAGCGAACCAAGAACCAACAGCACCAAGCGACGACGTGCACTGCAATGAGGTGCACTGCAATAGGGATAGGCCGCCGGAAGCGCGCCAAGCACTAAGCGCTGCTAGCAACCCCGAGAACTACGAAGAGGAATAGGAAGCCGACAATCAAGGCGATGAGCACGGTTCCGATGTTGCCAAGGATCCGTCCAGCTACCGCCAGTCCACGATTGTCGGGTGATCGGCGTCCGGCGTCGATCGCGGCAACCTCGGTGTTGCCCATGATCCACGCGACCGGCGCCAGTACCCCACAGAATACGAGTCCCATCAATCCGAGAACGAGCACGGTAACCGCCTGGCTGTTTTCGGGGTACGTCACCGCGTAGGGGTTAGCCGGTGGTGGCTGACCCGCGATCGGGTACGGCGGCGGTTGTGGAGGCTGTGGTATTCCGGGAGGCGGGCCGAACCCACCGTTAGGCGGTGGTTCGTACGGATCGCCGGGAGGCGGTGGAGGCGGGGTCGAAGACATCTCACCTGCGATCGTAGACGCTCAATAACTCGGCGTGGGTTCTGCCTGCCCGCGGCTAGTCTCCAGCTGGTGAGAAATACCGACATGGCGGTCGAAGCGGTCGACCTAACGAAACACTTCGGCAGGTTTGTCGCGGTCGACGGTATTAGCTTCTCGGTGCCGGTCGGCGAGACCTTCGCCATCCTCGGCCCGAACGGTGCGGGTAAAAGCTCGACCATGAAGATGGTCACGACCGTAAGCCCAGCCACCAGCGGACACTTATCGATTCTCGGCATGGACCCAAGGCGCGACGGCAGAGAGATTCGTGCCCTGCTGGGTGTGGTTCCCCAAGAAGACATCCTCGACAACGAAATGTCGGTTCGTGAAAACTTGGTGATGTACTCGCGGTACTTCGGGATCTCTTGGGCCGCAGCGAAAGCCAAAGCAGACGAGCTGCTCGACTTCGTGCAACTCAGCGACCGGGCCGACGACACGGTCGAGCCGCTCTCGGGTGGGATGAAACGCCGGCTCACGATCGCTCGCGCGCTCGTCAACGATCCGAGCCTGGTCCTGCTAGACGAACCCACCACCGGACTCGATCCTCAGGCCCGGCACTTGCTTTGGGAGCGTTTGTACCGCTTGAAGGAGCAAGGTGTGAGCCTGCTGCTCACCACCCATTATATGGATGAGGCCGAGCAGTTGGCCGATCGGCTCATCGTGATGGACAACGGCAAGATCGCCGCAGAGGGTGCCCCCTCGAAGCTCATTGAAACCAACTGTGCAAACGAGGTACTAGAGCTGAGGTTCGGGGCAACCAAGGCGCCAGCCGAACTCGCGCAAGCCGTGGCCGAGGCTGGGCTGCGCACAGAAGTTCTTCCCGATCGCACTCTTGTTTACGCCGACGACGGCGACGCAGCGCTCGAGCACCTTCGCTCGCGCGATATTCACCCCACAGGCACGCTCGTCCGTCGGGCAACCCTCGAGGACGTGTTCTTGGCACTGACCGGCAGAAGCCTCGACGAATGACCGCGACCTCGCCCAAGTCGCCAGCGACAGAGCCTCTCGACCGATCGACCGCCAAAGCAGCGAAAGCCGCCGGTCTTTGGCCCGACATCGACCGCTCGGGCCTGCTGCATTTCTTCGAGTACCAGATCTACCGGTTCCGCAAAGGATGGCGCGGCTTGGTCGTGACCGGAATCTTGAGCCCGGTGCTGTTCCTGCTCGTCATGGGGATCGGCCTCGGCGACATGGTCGACCGCAACAGCAACGATCTTGGTGGTGTCGCCTACCTCAGCTATATCGGTCCCGGACTACTCGCCACCTCCGCAATGCAATGGGGCACAGCGCAAGGGCTCTGGCCGACCGTTGCCGAGTTGAAATGGGAAGGTGGCTACCGAGCCGCATTGGTGACACCGCTCAGTATCGACGAGCTAGTAGTCGGCCATATTGGTTGGATCGCCTTGCGGTTCTTTGCAGCAGCGGTGATGTTCACCGCAGTGTTGACCGCCTTCGGGGTACCCGACAGCTGGTGGTTCGTACTCGCACCGTTCGCCGCCACTCTCACCTGCACAGCTTTCGCAGCGCCGACGATCGCGTTCAGTTCAACACGATCTGACGATCACCTGTTTCCGCTGGTGCAGCGCTTCGTTGTAATCCCTCTCATGTTGTTCTCGGGCTCGTTCTTCCCGGTTTCTAACCTGCCTACCACCCTGGCGTGGATCGCTCGTTTCACCCCTTCGTGGCACGGTGTTGAGTTGTGCCGCGACCTGGCTCAAGGCTCACTCTCCTATGCCGACCTTGGTCACGTTGGATACTGCCTGGCGTTCGTGGTGGTGGGCTGGCAGCTAAGTCGCACGGGAATCAGCAAGGCGTTGGCATCATGAAAGCGATCAGCACTGCGCCCTTCCGCTTGGTGGAACGCAACGTCATGACCTGGCGGCGCCATTGGTGGGTCATCGCTTCCGGCGCATTCGAACCACTCTTTTACCTGCTGGGTCTGGGCTTCGGGATGGGTGCTCTGGTTGGAGCTATCGAGGTCGGCGGTACCGAGATTGCCTACAAGAACTATGTCGCCCCCGGGCTGATGGCGTCCGCCGCAATGAACGGTGCCGTGTTCGACACCACCTTTAACTTCTTCTTCAAACTGAAGCACGAGCGGGTGTACGACGCGATGCTCAATACCCCTATCACCCTTATCAATATCGTCGTCGGCGAACTCGGATGGTCGATCTTTCGAGGTGCGATCTACGCCGTATTCTTCCTCGTTGCCATGGCGGCCCTCGGCCTGACGTCGTCGTGGTGGGTGTTGCTCACCGTGCCTGCCGCCATCTTGATCTCGGCCATGTTCGCCGCCATGGGCATCGCCTCGACCACCTACATCCGGACCTGGACCGATTTCGATTTCGTCCAAGTCGCGATCCTGCCAATGTTTTTGGCATCGGCCACCTTCTTCCCCCTTAGCACCTACCCAACTTGGGCCCGGCCTATTGTGCAGATCACACCGCTCTACCACGGTGTCGACCTGCTTCGTGACCTAAGCCTGGGCACCGTCGGCTGGTCCGATCTCGGCCATATCGCCTACATGGTGGTTGTGGGCGTTTTCAGCGTTAAGTGGGCCAGCAGGCGTCTTGGGCCACGACTGCTCGCCTAGGACCCCTCGACAAGGTTGAGGGAATCCCGCCGGACATGAACTTTCACCTACCGGGTGAGTTCAGAACGGAGCGCAACTTCGTAAATCGAGCTCCCGCTATCGGCTATTTCGTTTCGTGGGCTTCAGCCATCATGCGGGACGATCGACACGGCAGTCCCGGACACTTCGATGCCGCCGCTGAGCGGAACGTTGATCATGATACGGCTTGGCCGACCCATGTCATCGCCCTGCTGGATGACAAACTTGGTCGGCGCCCTGATCGCCCCGGTCGTACGAAGGTGCCCAGCCAACGCGGCTGCAGCCGCTCCAGTAGCCGGGTCTTCCACGACACCTCCAACGGGGAACAAGTTTCGGGAGTGGATGACTGTCTCTGACTCTCTCCAGAACAGATCGACCGTCGTTAGGTCGTTAGCGAGCATCAGTTCGCGAAGCCTTTCGAACGAGTACCCGACTGATGCGAGACGCTCTCTCGAAACTACCGGAAGCAGCAGGTGTCGGGCGCCAGCCGCGGCAATCGCTGGTTTCATTTCCGGGCAAAGGTCATCCTTTGACCATTTCAGTGTGGCCAGAACGTCGCCGACCAGGGGGGCTGGTGCTTCTTCAGTCGTGGGCTCGACCGAGGTCAGCGTTGCATACGCAACGCCTTTTCGAGCTTCTACCTCGACTGGCACCACGCCCGCGGCTGTGTTGAGGATGTATCGACCCGGGCCGATGTCAGAGTTTAGCCGCGCGCCAAGAGCGATGGTGGCGTGACCGCAGAACGCCACCTCGCGCTCAGGGCTGAAGTATCGGACTTCGAATTCGTCGCCGTCAACCAAGGCAGCGAACACAGTTTCCGAATAGCCAACGTCAGCAGCAATACTTTGCATCACTTGGTCAGTGGGTAAGGAAGCGCCGATCCAGACACCGGCGGGGTTGCCTCCAGCTGGCTCGTCGGAGAAGGCGGTTAATCGTCGTAGTGGAGTTGTAGTCACGCGCTGAATCTAAATACTCATCTAGCATAAGGAAAGCGACTTCTTCTGATCCTTTAACCTAAGCTAACCTTATGGACATCACCTTGGCAGGTATCCAGGCATTCGTCGAGGTCGCTGAACGAGAGTCGATTAGCGAAGCTGCAGAATCGCTCGGATATACCCCTTCAGCCATCTCGCAGAGACTTACCGGGCTCGAGGATCGGCTCGGAGTAGAGCTATTTGAACGTTTCGGAAACAGCATCAAACTCGGCCCATTCGGACAACAGCTTCACCACCGAGCTCTTGAGCTTCAAGCAGCTGTCGAGGTCTTCAGTATCCATGTCGCCAACGTCGTCGGACAGCGACGAGCAATAGCTGTCGGAGGCTTCCCCAGCGGCCTGAGCATCACCGTCGCACCGGTCCTTGGCCAACTGCGAGAACTGGGAGTCGACGTGAATCTGACCAGCGTCGAGGACGCTCAGGGCCGACAGGACCTCAGGCTCGGGACCCTTGACGTGCTCCTCCTTCAGGAATACGTGGTGAAAATACCGAAACAGCAGGACTTCTCGTACCACGAAGTAGTCACCGAACCGCTCGCGCTCGTGTCATTGACAGAAATCCACAGCCTCGAGGAAGCAGCCTCCGAGCGCTGGATCATCGCAAACCCAAGAACTGTATGTGGGCGGGGGGTGCGCGACATTTGCCGCCGCTCCGGATTCGCGCCCGACATGGTCGCCGACATCGAAGACTTCGCTCTTCAGCTCGACGTCGCCGCCGCCGGACTTGGCGTGGCTATCCTTCCTCTCTCAGCCATTGGCGCACACAACTCAGCCGGCCTTTGGGTCAAAGAACTCCCCGAGACCAGCCGAACTATCCTTGCCGCCACCCGAAAGTCATCAAGAACCGACCCGGCAATTGCCCAGTGCCTAGCCACAATAACCTCACATGAAATCGCCAACGGCAGGGCCCGGCCATCAAATGGACGAGCTGTAGCGATCGACATCGACGGCGATTGAGGCTGACTTCACCGTCTGATCAGGAGCGGTCTGACCTGCCTCAGGTTTGAGTGATTACGAGTGCTGTCGACCGGTCAAACTAGGAGGCTTCGCCGGATCGCCAGCACGTCAGGCTGGCGCATCGTCCGGGTTATCGCTCTACCGAGTTGATGTCGAACGATCGTGGTTCGACCCGGCGCCAAAGTTACCGATGGGTCTTTCACCTGCAAGGATGACGGCAAATGACTATCTATGTTGGCGAGCCACTAAAGCGCCGTGAAGATCACGGCCTTCTTGTCGGGGCAGCACCATTTATGGCCGATATCGCCCGGCCGGGAACGCTGCACGTGAGCTTTGTCCGCAGCAGCGTTGCTCACGCCGACATCACCGCGGTTGCGGTAGACGATGCTCGGGCCATGCCCGGCATTGTTGCCGTGCTCAGCGCTGCCGACTTCGGCGACCAGGTACCCCAGCCCAGCACTCACGAACTGGGCACTCGGCCAACCCCGTACTTCGCACTGGCGAAGGACACCGTTCGTTACGTCGGTGAAGCCATCGTTGCGGTCGTTGGAGAATCGCCAACCTGTGTTGCCGACGCGCTGGAACTAGTGGAGATCGACTACCGGGATCGACCTGTCGTGGTCGACGTGACCAATGCTCTCGAGGCCGAATCGCCCTTGGTTTACCCCGACTGGTCCGACAACGTGGCCGGAACCTTCGCGGCCGAAATCGGCGACATCGATTCCTCCATCGAGCAGGCCGACGTCGTCGTCACAAGACGGCTGCGCATCCAACGCCAAACCGCCACATCGCTAGAAGGCCGTGGGGCCATGGCCGATTGGGACCCGCACGCGAAAGAGTTGCTGTTGTGGACCTCCACGCAGAGTCCGCACATAGTCCGTGACTTCTTGGCCGAGGTAACAGGACTACCTACCCACAAGATCGTTGTGCGAGTGCCGTCGGTTGGTGGAGCGTTTGGTGCCAAGTTTCACTACTACCCAGAGGAGTCGGCGGTCGCCTTGCTGTCGATGATGCTGAAGCGTCCGGTGATTTGGCTAGAGGGTCGAAGCGAGTCGTTCCTGGCAACGGTTCATGCCCGTCAGCAAACAATCGATGCCACCATCGCTGCGACCGCCGACGGCAAGATCGTTGGAATCTCTGCCGATCTGCTGGCCGACATAGGTGCCTACCTACATATGGCCAGCTACGGCCCGGCTTGGCTCACAGCGGTGATGATGACCGGTGTGTACGAGATTCCCAACGCCCGAGCTCGTCTCAAAGCGGTGGTCACCAACAAGACCCCTTCAGGCTCGTATCGAGGATGGGGGCAACCTCAGGCCAACTTCGTTGTGGAACGAATGGTCGACCTGTTGGCTAACGAACTCTCAATCGATCCGATCGAGTTGCGGCGCCGAAACTTCATCGCCCCTGAAAAATTCCCGTACACCAGCCTGTTCCACACCTACGACAACGGCGAGTACGAACTTTGCCTCGATCAGGGCCTAGAGGCCGGGCAATACGAGCAGTGGAGGGTGAAGCAGGCGGCGGCCAAGGTCGAGGGTCGACACGTCGGGATTGGGCTTTCGTTCTATGTCGAGAACACAGCGCTCGGTCCGTCCCGGCAGATGAACCAGGGTGGGCTCAACCAAGGCGGCTACGACATTTCGAACATCCGCATGGAACCGGGTGGGGAGGTAACGCTCTACACCGGCCTTTGTGAGATGGGGCAGGGTTTCACCAACGGGCTAGCCCAGATGGCCGCCGAGACCATTGGCTTGCATATCGACCAGGTGACGGTGGTGACCGGCGATACCGACAAGTGCCCTTACACCGGCCACGGCACCGGAGCCAGCAGGTCGGCTGCAGTCGGCGGAGCGGCGGTTCGCAAGGCATCGTTGGCGTTGCGCGAACGCGTCACCAAGATCGCCGCCCACATGCTCGAAGCTGCCGAGCAAGACTTAGTGATCGAGGACGGAAATATTTGGGTCGATGGCAGTCCCGCACGCTCGATCACAACCGCCGATGTGGGCCGGGCCGCCTACCTGCGCGCCATCGACCTCCCCCCCGACGTCGACCCGGGACTAGAAGTCATCGAGGTTTTCGACCCCACCGCAATGGCATGGCCGTACGGTCTCAATGTGGCGGTGGTCGAGGTCGACATCGAAACCGGCCTTGTGAAAGTCATCGACTACACGGTGTTCCACGACTGCGGAACAATCCTTAATCCGATGATCGTCGACGGCCAGATTCACGGCGGCGTGGCCCAAGGTATAGCGGCCGCCCTGTTCGAAGAGCTCCCTTATGACGAGGACGGCCAACCGTTGGCGGCAAGCCTGATGAGTTATCTGGTGCCCTCATCGATGGAGCTTCCCAACTACAACACCGGGCACATCATCAACCCCTCGCCAGTGATACCCGGCGGGATGAAAGGGGTGGGCGAGGCCGGTGTGATCGGACCTCCCGCGGCGATTGTCAACGCCATCGAAGACGCCCTTCGCGACTACGGCGTCAGCTTCACCGAGACTCCGGTAACCCCACAGAAGATATTCGGAGCACTGTCTGCGAAATCGTAGTCTTGTCGCCTGTCACCACCGCTGAAATTACTGTTGTAAGCACCGCCAGGCGGTCTCGGAAGCAGTAATTACAACACGGCAATCGTAATTACTGTTGAAATCACCGCTGAGCGGACCTGTGAGCAGTAATTTCGGGTCTCGAGTTCCCGGCACAAGGCATCGTTAGACCGCTCTTACAAACCATGTGTCGCTGCCGAAGTCGCCGTCGATGGTGTGGGTGATCCTGAAGTCGCAACTCAGGTAAAAGGCGACAACATCAGTCCAGGTAGATGTCGTTTCCAAAACTACGGTTCGAACATCCCACTCTCGGGCGGTGTCTAGCAGCACCTCGACGATCTCTCGACCGACGCCGCTCCGACGACTAACGGTGTCTACCGACATCCGCACGATTTCTGCTCGGCCATCTTCTAGCGGCACGATCGTTCCGGTGCCGATGATCTCATCACCTTCGCGGACAACGATGGTTCGGCCGTGCCCGTAGTTTGCGAGGACGTCGTCGAGGTCGGGGTTGAGGGTCTCGTCGATCTCGCCCCAGTGGTCGGCGAGCCCTCGCAGGATTAGCGAACGAACTTCCGCTTGATCGGCCGCGGTGAATTCATCGATTTGGCTCATCGCGGTACCTCTCAGTCGTACGTCTGACACTAGACATATCGGGTGCTGAATTCCCGAACCGCCGAGGGGCAATACCTGATCGTTGTTACCGGTTGGACCGGGTCGGGCAAGTCGACGATGGCCGATCTCCTGGCTAACGAACTCAACGCAACCGTCGCGAGCTTCGATTGGCTGATGTCGGGGCTGAGGGCAATCCCCGAGCTTTGGGACGTGGTGGAGAATCCTGTCGAGCGCCAGCGACGAGCCGGATGGAATCTGCTGTCGCGCGTAGCAGAGCAACAGCTTCGGCGAGGCTCGTCCTGCATTCTCGACCTGGTGGCACGCGACGAGCCTCGGCTCGAATGGCAAGCTCTCGCCGACCGGTATAGAGCCCAATTCGGCGTCGTCGAGTGCATCTGTTCTGACGAGGAGCTTCACCGAACACGGGTCGAGGGGCGCGAGCGCTCGATTCCAGACTGGTACGAACTCGATTGGGATCGAGTCGCATTAGGACGCCACCACTATGTCCCCTTGACCGAGCCAAAGCTGATCATCGATTCGGTGAACCCAGTCGACTCGAACTTTGCCAAAGTGAAACGCTGGCTCAACAGGTAGCGCTCAGCGACCGATCGCCGAATTGACGGTGTTCGCCGCCTGTTTGAGAGGGTGTGTCACACCCCCTGTCTATGGTGTGGTTATGACGTTGTTCGAAGATTTACGTTTCGAAGATATGACCGGCGACGGGCCCACCGTCGGCGCCTCCGGTTCTACTGGTTCTGGCGAGTCTGCTGGTTCTGGCGATGCTTCGGGTTCTTCTGGTTCTGGCGCTGGGTCTGTCGATGGTGAGGGGTTGGGGTCGGTTCTTGAGGCCGATATGGCGTTTACGTTGGTTACCGGCTTTCTACGCACCCAACCATTGGTTGGGGCGTTAGCCCGAATCCTGGCGTATCAGGCGTCGCTGTCAGCGTTAGAGG
>CBERPN010000058.1:0-16975 GCA_965524675.1 uncultured bacterium | reverse complement strand
TTGGGGTGGCCTCGCCGACGCCGAAGAGAGCGAGTTAGAACCCCGTTTCAACGCCCTAATCGGATAACCACCCGACCTGGGCGGGCAGTTGGCCCCTCTGGGGGCCACCGGCCCGACCAGAACACGCGGTTTACACTCTGGCCATGCATGAGTACACCGATGAGATCGAGCAGCTAGCCAACAAGATCGTGACGGCGGCGCGCGAACGAACCAGGCTCGACCCGATCCCGCTAGATCATCCGCGAACCGAGGCCGAACTTCGCGAGGCGTGCGGCCAGACCATCACGGCCAAAGGGATCGGCGGCGACCGGGCGCTCGAGTTGTACACCGAGACACTGGCTCCTGCCAGCCTCTCCCCCGACTTTCCTCGCTACCTCTCGTTCGTCCCCGCGGCGCCCACCGAAACCGCGATCCTGTTCGACTTGATGGTTGGCGCTTCGTCAATCTATGGCGGGTCGTGGATCGAGGGAGCGGGCGCAGTGTTCGCCGAGAACGAGGCGCTCGACTGGATCCGACGATTGTGTGAGCTTCCCGAAGGTTCGGGTGGGGTGTTTGTCCCAGGCGGCACTATTGGAAATCTTTCAGCGATGGTGGCCGCCCGCCACGATGCATCACTTAAGGCTGGCGACAACCGTCCGGCACGGTGGGCTTTCTTGGCTTCTGCACAATCGCACTCCTCGATTGAGTCGGCCACCCAAGTGATGGATTGCGATGTCATTACCTCCCCGGTCGACGACGACTTCCGCATGACGGGCGAAGGGGTGGCCGCGGCGCTAGCAGAACACGGCGACCGTATCTGTGGCGTAGTGGCAACCGCCGGAACCACCAACCTCGGCCGCATCGACCACTTAGCCGACATCGGGGCGATCTGTCGCGAGCACAACGTCTGGTTTCATGTCGACGCGGCGTACGGCGGTGCTGGCATGGCCGCCCCAAAGGCGCGACCACTCTTTGACGGAATCGAGCATGCCGACTCGGTCATCATCGATCCGCACAAATGGTTATTCGCCCCGTTCGACTGTTGCGCGTTGCTGTATCGCGACCCGGACAAGGCGCGCGCTGTGCATGCCCAACACGCGGGCTATCTTTCGTTCCTAGATCGCTACGGCGACTGGAACCCGTCGGACTTTGCAATTCATCTGACCCGCAGAATTCGTGGCTTGCCTTTCTGGTTTTCGCTAGCAACCCACGGCAGCGACGCCTATGGCGATGCGGTTCAGGTGACCATCGATCTCGCCGAGGAGGCGGCTCGCCAGATAAGGGCGTGCGAGCACCTGGAACTCGTGGTGGAACCGTCGCTCTCGGTCGTTGCGTTTCAACGGATTGGATGGGACGCCGACCAGTACTCGAAGCGGACCGAAGAGATGATGGAGGCGGGCAGCGCGTTTGTGGTGCCGTCTCGCCATGAAGGCGAACCCGTGTATCGGTTCTGCTTCGTCAACCCTAAGACCACCCACGACGACATCGCAGCGATCATCGAACTCCTCAAATAGCCCTGCTTCCAGCAGGCACAGAACGGAACCCACACATGTGTAGGAACATCACCACGCTTCGAGGATTAGAACCAGGGGCGACCAGCGACGAAATCGAGGCGGCCGCCCGCCAGTACTGCCGAAAGGTCAGCGGTGTGCAGAAGACCTCGGCTGCCACCGAAGAGCCATTCGAGCGGGCGGTGGCCATCGTCGCCGCAGCTACCGCCGATCTTCTGGCCGAGCTTCCACCCAGGAAGCAACCTCCGGAGACGGTTCCGCCGCTACGGCGTCTCGCGACGAAGTGATCTCTCCCAACGCTGTTGCTCTCGACAGAATTGTCGACCTCGACCGGTTCCCGCTGGGCGACTCAGCCTTTGGGGATCGAGCCAAAGCCAAGCTCGCTAGCGATGGACTTGTTGTTCTCGATGGTTTCATAAGACCTGTGGCACTTGCGGAACTAGTGGTTGAAGCCAAAACGCTGCGACCCCAGGCCTTTTTCAGCGAGCAACGACATAGCGTGTACCTCGAAGAGCCACAGCCCGAGTTAGCTGCCGAGGATGCTCGAAGTTGGGCCATCACCAGCACCAAGGGTGCGATCACTACCGACCAGATTCCTGCCCACTCGCACCTGCGAACCATCTACGACTCACCGAGGTTTCGACAGTTCTTGTGCCAAGCCTTCGGCGAGCAAGAACTCTTCGAGTACGCCGACCCGTTGTCGTCAATCAATATCAACTACTACGAGCAAGGCCAAGAACTTGGTTGGCACTTCGACAACTCATCGTTCTCGATAACTCTGCTCACCCAACGTTGCGAGGCAGGTGGTGAGTTCGAGTCGATTCCCAAAATGCGAGACTCGGCTGCGGGCGACGATAACTATCGCGGCGTCGCCAAGCTGCTCGCCGACTCTGGCCATCCATCCAAGTTGGTTCAGAACCAGGGCGACCTAGTGCTGTTTCGCGGTCGCGATACCTTCCATCGAGTGACGCCTGTCGAGGGCGACCGCGCCCGTATCCTCACCGTCTTCGCCTATAACACCGAACCCGAGATCTCACTTTCGGAGAATGCCCGCAAAACCTTCTTCGGCCGCCAAGGCTGATACGCACGACTGTTGGCGGAGCTAACCGGCCTTACAGCGATCAAATCGGGGTGGTAGATTCCCTTCATGGGCGGAATCGTTGACGAAAAATACGTAAGTCTCACCAGCTACAAGAAGGACGGGTCGACCAAATCGTTGCCGGTCTGGATTGTCGATGTCGGTGACAGCAAGGTCGGGTTCACTACGTTCTCGTCCAGCTACAAAGTAAAGCGTCTTCTGAACGACGCGAGGGTCACCCTCCAGCCGTGCAACTCAAAGGGTGTCCCAACCGCGGGCTCCGAGACCCACGCCGGGTCAGCGGAGGTAGTTAGCGGCGCCGAGTTCGAAGCCGTTCGAGCCAAGATCAAAGCTAAGTACGGCTTCCAGTTTCATATCGTCAACACCATCGGCAAAATCAGCAAGCTGATCGGCAAGGCCAGCGGAACCGACCGAGCAATAGTCATTACTTTCGATTAGAGACGCCTCATTAGGGACGTGTCTGACACCATCTATTTGGCGTCTTTACCTGCCATATCGGTAATCGCCTTTGGCGCATCAACGCCCGCTCGCAGGTCGGCGGCTGCGTAGGGTTCGCCCCATGTTGTATTAAGAGGCACGATTCCTGACCAGTGTGGGCCTTCTAGATCTTGATCCTCGTCGATTGGATCGCCGTCACGAATCTTCGCCGACATCTCAGCGAGCGACAGCCTTAGCACGAGAGTCTTCTTTAGATCGATGTCGCTGGGCGGGCGAGCCGTATCCCACATCTTCACCACATGATCATTGATGATCTTGAGACAAGCTCGTTTCTCGTCATCGCCCTCAACCTTGATGGCCTCCCCACGGACAACCACCGACCGGTAGTTCATCGAGTTGTGAAATGGTGTCCGGGCCACAACCAGGCCATCGACGATGGTTACTGTGACGCAGATCTGCATCGCAGCCCCAGCACGCAGCATCGCGTTCGCGGCCGCGCCGTGCAAGAACAACTCGTCATCGGTTCGACCAAACGCCATCGGCAGAACGATCGGACCGTCGTCGCTGATAACCCCAACGTGGGCAATAAGGGCCGCATCGAGCACAGCTCTCATAGCCTCTGTTTCGTATACTGCACGGTCACTGCCGCGCCGCATGGTGACTCTTGAGCTAGCTGGTTCAGACATACCCTGATTCTCGACGCTCTGGGCCCAGTCTCACAATCGGAGAACGAAAAATCCTCCACTAGAACGCTAGCCGTTGAGAACCTCAGCGAACCGTTCGATCGAAGCCAATGCCAACTGTTGTTCTGGCACTAGCGACCTAGCGAGTAGTTCGTCAAAGCCATGGTCGGCGAAGAATTTCACCTGTTCAGAAATGGGCTCGACCGTGCCTCGTAGAATCGCTTCTTTGGCGTAGCCGCGATGACCGGCCCTGACTAGGGGCTCAGCATTGCGGGCTACATCGTCATCGTCGGCAGCTACGTAGACCTCGCGGCGAAGCACAGCTCGCCCACTCCCACCGGTGGCCTCACGATAGGTCGCCAAGCCCTCTAGGGCCTGTTTGGGAGTCAGCTTTGCGCTGGCTAACCAACCATCTGCGATCCGAGCCGCCCGTCGAATTCCGACAGGTGCGCTCGCTGCCACCCACCACTCGATCGAGCCGCGACCCGACAACCGAACCTGTGCATCTTTGATTTGGTACGGCCCAACCGTTGCCGAAACGGTCTCGCCATCGAGCAGGGCGCGTGTTACCGCAAGGCCGTCGACAAACAGCGCCAATCGCTCAGCCACTGGTACTCCGACCGACCCAAAGTGGGCATCGCCATCGCCCATGGCAACAACGATCGTGAGGTTTCGGGTCGAAGCCGAGACGGTTGCGATCTGTTCCGCCAGCAGAACGGGATTCCACAGGGTGCTTACCACGAGCACGCCAAAACGGCGCGGCCAGAGGGTGCCGAGGCGGCCGGCTAGTACGAAGTTCGCCGCGTAGGGAACAGCCATGCCGTGCCGGTCACCAATGTGGAGCGAGTCGAAGCCAGCCTCTCTTGCCGCCACCGAGCGCTCGGTGATTGCTCCAATGAGCTCATCGCCGTCAAGCCCAGCTATCCAACTCGTTACCGACCAGCCAATATCCACACGCTCAGGTTACCGCGCCTCGCGGGGAAGTTTGGTGAGCGCTGGTTAGCGTCGGAACCAGCGTCGGCCGGGTTGGTCCGCCCCGTCGGTTGGTTCATCGGTGGGCGAATCGAAGTTGGGCAGGATCGTGCCTGCGCCTAATTCGTTTACCGCACTTGTCAAGCGCTCGCTGCTGTCGGCATCGATCGCGTTAGCGAAACCGGTCGCTGCCAAGGTTGGGCTGCGGAAGAACTGATCGGCTTGCTTCGCCAAAGTTCGGGTCATCGTGTAATTGGCACCGCCGCCGATTACCGCGCCCACACCGAAGGGCAGCAAGCGGCCGACCGTCGCTATTCCGCGGCGGGTCCCGTACTTGGCCAGCACGTGAGCGCCAAGGGTTTGGTTGAGTCGTTCGATCACCTCGAGGGGCATCTTTGCCCCCGACACCCCGGCCGGATTGAGATTCGCCTTATCGACCAGACTCGCGAACTCGACAGCAGCGCTATCGCCAAAGGCGAAGATCGCCAACACCCAGGCACGACGCTGTTCGGGAGTGCTGACGGTGTGTCCGTGAACGGCTGCGATGGTCATAATCAAATCGGTCGAGCGCAGCGCCAACCATGCAACGTCGGCCGATAGCCAACTCGCTGCCGCCGCCGTCCCGAGGCCAGGGGTCGCCGCGGCAGCCCCGGTAGCTGCACCAGCGCTGGTGAGTTCCTTCTGGAAGGATCGCCTCAGCTCAGCGAGGCGCTGCTCTTTTGAACCTTGAGTCTTCGCGGCGCGATCGAGTGCCCTCTGCCAGCGTTTGCTTACCGCTCGATCGACCCCCTCGACCATCGCCTTACCGAGGGCAGCAAGGACAGGCTCGGGGATCATGTCGGAGCTGAACGCTTTCTTAGCGGCCTTCTGGGCGACGCTCTTTCGGAATGCCATAGCAATCAAACTAACGGCCAGAGCGCCCGATCTCTTCCCAGGGTCAACATGTTGGGCTCGCAGCGCTCATGCGTGTTCAAGAAATCTGCCGCTCATGCCGAAGACATTCGATATGGCTCGGCTGAATCTGGTTAGGGCTGCAATGCTGGCGCTAGTCTTCTTTCCGTTGAGCGTTCTGCTGTTCCTCGCCGGAATCACCTACGGAACCAACGAGATACAAACCGTCGCCGAGACTCAGCGATGCGAAAACTACATCGATGGGCTCGAAACCTCGCTCGACTCGGTGGTGCTAGGCAGGATAGGGACGGCCTACAGCCCGTCGATTGCTCGCGAGCCATCGGTTTGTATTTGGAGCGGATCGACCAGCCTCGCCACGTCGACCTCGACCTCGACGCTTAGCAAGACGCCCACCTGGTACCTGTTGTGGACCCTCTCGTACGCGATCCCGCTCGTTCTGCTAGGAGGGTTTCTCGCGACCGCTAGGACAATTCTGAGAGGTTGCGGCAATGCGAGGCCTGATCGTCCGCCGGTCGATCAGCCCACAGCGTTCTACCAACCGAGTGGCTACTTACCCAGCACCGATCCGAGGATGCCACCTGCGCCGCCCGCTTGGCCGCCGCCACCGCCGCCAAGACGACCCTCGGAGGGCTGGATAAGAACAAAGCCCTGACCTTGGAAGTCCATCTGGAAAGTCTCTCCGGTACCTCCACGAGCAAGCGACTTGAGGCCGCCGGTGGTGTCGGTCTTGATACTCATCTGTACCCCAGCGCTCCACATGACAACCGCATTCGGATCACCGAAGGTGGTGCCAGCCGAGATATCGAGCATCACCGGGGGGCCATCGGTAGTAATCGCAACATAGCCACTGCCCTGTAGCACAACGTTGTACATGCCTCCCGCCATCGCCCCGGCCATGCCGCCGCCGACGCGCTTGATATCCCATTCGATCGAGCTTGAGAAGGCCAAAATATTCGAGCCGTTGACACTGATCATGTCGTTCTCTAGATAAATGACTTGAATGTCGTGGGCCTGGTCGGCCAGAAATACTTCGCCTTCGCCAGCCACATGCATCATCTCGACACCTTCGCCGGTGGTGGCTTTCTTAAGCATCTTCCCTAGGCCACCTGCACCCTTGTTCTGAAAGGTAGCTGCGCCTTGATAGGCCACCATCGACCCCACGTGAGCCTCGACCGTGCCGAACGCAAGGCTAATTCGAAGCAACTTCTTGTTCTGAAGTTGAAACTGCTGTTCGCCAGGCGGGATCTCGCCAAAGCCCATTAATTCTTCGCAGTGTAAAACCATCTGTATCTCCTCATCGCATTCCCGAGCGCCCCGCTGGCGCCACTCGAACTGTCCACCTGCAAGGTAGCTGCCCTAGGGCTGCAGACGCGCCAATCCGGCCGTGTAATCATTGTCAGTCGCTAAGTAGGCACCGACACAGAACGCGATATCTGAACGTTTCGATACAATCCAGACGCCGTTACGCCCATTTGTTACGGAACGATGACGAAATGTTCATCGTTCGGCTCATCAACTAACGGCTCTCGACGATGGCTCATGGTCCTGCCGCCTGGACACACAGGAGCCAATCCGTTGAGTAACAATTACGGCCTCAGAATGACGCGCTCGGTCGCATTCATGTTTGCTGGGGCAATCGCCTTAACCAGTATCTCGCTGGCCTCCGATCAGACGAACGCCGACTCTTTGCCCGAGGTGCCCAGCTACGACACCGCGTGGGATATGCCGTTTTGGGCTGACATCGCCGACGCAGACACCTACTTCGACCACGTTAGCGAAGCTGGCTTTACAGGTATTTGGATTTCGCTGTTCAACCACACCGGGGGCGGGATGACAGCTATTAGCCCAGGTTCAGGATATTCGACAGCCCGGCTTGAACAAGGCCAGTTCCTGCTCGACCAGGGACATGTCGCACACGTGCGTCGCATCCTCGATAGTGCCCAAGCCCGGGGACTCAAAGTCGGATTGGTGCCGATCTGGGGCGTCTTTTACATCAACGACATCGGCAACGGCTGCGAAACTGGCAGCTCGGCCGGTCCGTTGAAATCGTGGAACTCGTTCTCGCTCGGGCAACAGGTTGGCGACGCCTTCGCAGATCACCCGGCGATCGCTCACTGGATCCTCGGCGGTGACAACTTCTGTGAGATCGAAGACGTCGCTATTTGGCGAAACATGGCCGCCGGACTCGAGGCGGGTGGTGCCCGTCAACCAATGACCTACCACACCCCCGGACTCGAAAGTCGCCTCGACCTATTCGCCGATGAGCCTTGGCTCGACTTTCTCTCCCCCCAAACCGGACACTGTGTAGACCCGGAGAACACTCAACGCATGCTCACGAAGCTGGTGAACAGCACCGACAAACCCGTGTGGGCCGCCGAACTTCGCTACGAGGGGGTGCAACCCGATTGGGGCGACTGCATACACTGGCCCGGAAATCCGGCCACCGCTGTCGACATCGAACAAGACACGCGCGCTGCTCTAGCGGCCGGGGTAGAGGGCATACTGTTCGGCAACAACGAGCGTTGGCAATGGGCAACCGGCGCTATCGGAAGTCGCGGCGGCGGATCCGCCAAGGTATTCTCCACCTTCTGGTCGCCTGGCGAGAAGGCCTTTCTAAGAGCGGTCGGTGGACCGGATGTGGCTCTCGATGTCAGCGCAACGGCGGACGTTTCCGTTGGTGCGCCCTCAACAATCGTGATTCGAGCGGCAGGCCAAACCGGCACAGAACGAATCGAACTTCAGATCGACGGCCAAGCTGTCGGCAGCTTTGACGTCAGCACCACCAATGCGTCAGGCCAGCTGCAAGAGTTCAGCTACATCCATTCCGGAGCTGTCACACCTGGTCGAGTAGCGGTTGCATTTATCAACGACCACGAGAACGCAGATGGATCCTTCGATCGCAACGTAAAGATTGAGAGCATCAGCATCGATGAGAAGCAGTATCCAACCATCGACTCCTCAGTCTTCTCGGTTGGCGCATACGCGATGGACTCGGGTTGTAGTCCCGGGTACAAGGCGTCTAACTGGCTGGCCTGCCCTGGTTACTTCCAATACTCCGACTAACCAACGCGGGTTATGCTCGCCTCATGAGCGTCAAAGTGAACCCCGCCGAACTCGCCGACAAGGCTGCCGAGTACAGCCCGGCCGCATTCGTTATCACAATCAAGTCCGACGGCACCAGCCATATCACCCATCAACTAGTAACCGTTGTTGATGGTGTCGCTACCTGCCCCGCAAGCAAGGGCACAATCGCTGCGGTCGCCGAACGTCCCGCGGTCGTGCTGCTCTGGCCGCCAACGTCGAGCGACGGCTGGAGCCTTATCGCCGATGGCATGGCCACCGCTGACCAAGACGGACTTTCAATCGTGGTAAGCGGAGCAGTTCTGCACCGTCCAGCCGGAGCCACTACCTGCTAAGCCAGCTAAACAGCGGTCAACCAGCCATGGGTGTCGGGGGCAAGGCCCGATTGGATGTCGGTTAGCGCACCGCGGAGCTTGAGGGTGTTGGGACCCGGTTGACCATCGCCAAAGGTGGTCTTGTGACCGTCGGAGATAACCGCTCCTACCGGAGCGATAACCGCAGCGGTTCCCGACAAGAAGACCTCGCCACCATCGCCCCAAGCCAAGAGTTCGGCCACATCGATTGCTCGTTCTTCTATGTCGTAGCCAAGGTCGGCGGCCATGGTGATTACCGACGCTCGGGTGACTCCATGTAAGAATGAGCTGTCGAGGTTTCTGGTGATGATCCGCTGATCGTCGACAAGAAAGAAATTTGAAGCGCCTGTTTCAGTGATGTCGCCGTCGGTGGCGAACAGAACCTGATCGACCATGTGATCGCGCTTGGCGTCGAGGGTGATCCCTAGCGCCATGATGTAGTTGGCGCCGGTCTTAACCATTCCCATCTGCGGGGTGGTGCGAGGCGTGCTCCCCTCGACCATCAGTGTTAGTGGTCGAACCCCTCCGGCAAAGTAGTCGCCAACAGGACTGTTGAGTATGTAAATGAGGGTGGTTGCACTGGGGCTGGCCGCGGCACCGATATTTGGCTCGGTGCCAATGAGGGTAGGCCGAATATAGAGCGCTCCGGGACTGTCGGGAGTGTCGTAGGCGTTGGCCTTCACCGCGTCGATGATCATCTGGCGAACCAACTCGCCGTCGGGGACCCCGAGGCGGAGGTACCCAATGCTTTGCACGAACCGGGCGACATGATCGTCGAGCCGAAAGATCGCAACTCCGCCGTCGGGTTGGCGGTAAGCCTTTAACCCCTCGAAGCACGCCGACCCGTAGTGCAGTGCATGCGTGGCCGGGTGCAGTTGAAGATCGACCAGTGGTTCAGCGGCGCCGCCGTAGGTGTAGTCCGAGCCGACACCCACCGCAGTGGTAATCGAATTGCTAAAGAGTGTTCCGAAGGGCGCTGAAAAGGGGTCACGTTCGTCGGTCATGGCCAAACCATACGCCCAAGCCAGCGATCCTGCCCAGCATTGCGACCCTTTAGCTCGAATCGACCAGGCCCGACGCCGACGTCAAACAATCTTTCGCTTGGTAGCCCAGGTGGTTAGCTGATGACGGTTCGACAGCTGGAGTTTGCGGAGCACCGCCGATGCGTGCGTTTCGACCGTTTTCACCGATATCCCTAGTTTGGATGCGACCTCTTTGTAGGCGTACCCCCTCGCTAATAGCCTCATGACCTCGCGCTCGCGATTGGTTAGCTGATCGAGTTCGGGATCGACGGGCGCTGGCTCAGAACCGGCGAAGGCGTCGAGTACAAACCCGGCGAGTCGCGGTGAGAACACCGCGTCGCCCTCTGCTACCCGAAGGATCGCAGCCGCCAACTCATCACCTTTGATGGTCTTGGTTACGTATCCTCTAGCACCGGCACGCACGACCCGGATCACGTCCTCGGCCGCATCGGAAACCGACAGAGCTAAGAATCGCGTTTCGCGCCCTTCAGCGTGTACCTGCTCGATCACCGATGCTCCGCTACCGCTCGGCAGGTGCACGTCGAGCAACACAACATCGGGGTCGGTATCGAGCACCACCTGGACCGCCTCACCAATGTCGCCAGCTTCACCAACCACATGGACCGCATCGCCCAGCGATGAGCGGACTCCAGACCGGACGAGTTCGTGATCGTCGACGATAACGACACGGGGTTGCCAGCTCATGTTGGCTTTCTTTGTAGAGCCAACACGCAACTGGCGACCGACCGACCAATCGACTCCCGCCGAGCATTCCAGCTCATGATGTTGGCTTTCTTTGTTGGGGCAACACGAGGTACACCTCGGCACCATTGCCGGGCGAAGAGGTAATCGTTCCCTGACCGCCGGCCCGGACCATACGACGCAAGATCGAATCACGCACCCCGCGACGGTCGTCGTCAATCTGATCGGGGTCAAAGCCGATTCCGGTATCGCGTACCCAAACCTCCACTTGGTCGTCCTCGGCCTCCACGAACACCGAAATGTGTGGAGACCTTGCGAACTTTGATGCGTTGACCATCGCCTCACGCGCCGCCTTGGCGAGAACGATCACCGAGTCGTCGACCACCGAATCACCGACCACGACCAGTTCAATCGGCACGCCATGACGGTTCTCGACATCGGCCACCGCTGACTCAAAAATTGAACGCAGGTCGACGTCGGCATGGACAAAGGAGTCTGGACGGGCATAAAGCCACGACCTGAGCTCACGTTCCTGGCGTCGAGCCAGTTGCGCCGCCTCGACCGGATCATCGGTTCGTTGAATCAATGCCAAGGTCTGCAGCACCGAATCGTGCAGATGCGCTGCGAGGTCGGCCCTTTCATCAGACCGCACACGTTTTCGGCGCTCTTCGGTAAGGTCGCGCACCAGCACCCACATCCACGGCCCGAACACGACGGCCAGCCCACCAATGATCAACACGAGCGCAACTACGCTGCTGCTGAGAACCGACAGCGAGACGTTGGCGAAGACCATCGCTCCTATACCGCCGCCCACGATGATCACCCCAGCGCCGATGCGCAGAGCCGCATTGGTGCTGTTTGGTTGAAACGCAGAAGCCAACGTGTCCTGTCGCCCAACGCTCAACTGCCATGCGACAACCCCCACTCCGGCGGCTGCAATCATTAGCGGCCAGATCACGCCAGCTCCGAGCGCCGAAATACCGAGACGTTGAATCAGCAGCACCGCCCCGGTGGTGACTAGTCCGACGCCGACCACCTTCGAGGTTTCGCTTTGCCATTCGTCGACCAACTCGCCATGGGGAGCGACGGGCATCAGGAAGTAGCCCAGCACGTAGGACAGCGCCCCGACACCGGTTAATCCGAGAACTACAAACGCAATCCGCACCACCAGCACATCGACCTTGAAGTATGAAGCCAACCCCGCCGCCACACCCGTTAACGGGCCGACGCCACGTGACGGAACGCCACGCGCCCGCAGAGTGGCTCTGGCGGATTCGCCAATCGGAGGTGGTTCTGTCAACACCTCTCCATGATCGCATGTCGGCGGCCCAAACCGTACAAGGGTCTCCCCTGATTACCCCGAGAAGTAATTGGGATAGTTCAGGGTTGTCCCCGATACCTTCGCAATGAGAGATATCCGATGATGAAGTCATGGAAACCAACGACACCACCTCCGGCGAAGGCCCGCCACCGGGTGATACCGAAACGATGACACCGCCACCCCCACCTCCGCACCCCTCGCCGCCAAAGATTCTGCGACGCCCGACAACCGATCGTCGCCTCACCGGTGTGGCCCGAGGAGTATCTGAGTACACCGACATCGATGTCACAATCGTGCGAATCCTGTTCGTTGTGCTCACGTTGTTCGGTGGTAGCGGCCTGATCTTGTATCTCGCTGGCTCGATCCTTATCCCCTCTGAAGACGCCGGCCCAGGTAAGCCGACCTTTACCACTCTCGAGCAGCTTAAAGCCGATCGCAGTCCGGCTACCATCGTCGGAATCGTAGTCCTCGGCGTGGGCGCAATCGTTCTGTTGGGCGAACTCGGCGATAGCAATCTAATACTGCCGCTGCTGCTTGTCGCAGGGGGGTTAGTTCTGTTGTTTCGCGATCCACAGTCAGCGCCCGAAATAGCCGCCGAGGGTTTCGCGCCTGCTCCACCGCCACCTGCACCTCCCAGCGCGACGGGAACACCGCCACCCACTTGGGTGCCGCCGCAGCCGACCGCGGCAATGGCACCACCATTCGCTTCTGAGCCAACCGGCCCGGCGATGAGTCGGAAGGATCGAAGGCGGGAGCGTAAAGCGGAGAAGTCGAACCTCGGATGGCTTACCTTCGCTGCTCTCATCACCTACTTCGGCATCGCCATCGTGCTCGATCAGAGCGACGTCGTTAACGTCGA
Organism: uncultured bacterium; assembly: GCA_965524675.1. Classification (GTDB taxonomy): domain Bacteria; phylum Actinomycetota; class Acidimicrobiia; order Acidimicrobiales; family SHLQ01; genus CALLQB01. The sequence goes on along the minus strand of CBERPN010000058.1, from coordinate 4,043 downwards.
CGGCGGCAGGACAGTTGCTTGGGGCCTTGTCGGACTCGGAGCAGTCCTTGTTCTCTCAGCCTTTCTGGGCCGAGCCCGGGGGCTCATTTTTTGGGGGTTCATGTTAGTACCGGTGATGCTGATCGCCGGGACCGACAATGTTCATCTCGAGATAAATACCGGCGACGTTCAAAGAATCGACAGCATTGGCGACATTTCCGGTGTCCTCGATTCAGGAATCGGTGAAGTCGTTTATGACTTCACCAACTTCGACCTCCAAGGGGCGGACCGCACAATCGAGATAGAGCACAGCATCGGCCATGTGCTAATTCTCGCTCCCAGCGACGTCGAGGTAGCGATCGATGCTTCAGTAGAGGCGGGGGAGATTCTCGTCGAGCTACCCGAGGGTCGGACTCTGTTCGCCGAAGGACCCGACAGCGATATCGAGACGACGCTGCCCGGCAACCGCCAACCCAGCCAATTCAACGGAACGTTGGCTCTTGATATCTCGCTCATATTCGGACAAATAGAGGTGAAAAGGTGAAACAACTACAAAAACATCGGATCGATCGCACAGCATTGATCTTTGGGCTGGTGTTCTCGTTGGCAGGACTTGCATACTTGGCCGACGATCACAACATCTTCGATGTCACCGAAGGGGCTGCGGCTGGCGGCTTTGTCATCATCGTGGGTCTGGTCATGTTGGTACTAGCACTCATCGAAAGCCCATCGGCGGGTGTCGAACCAGCTCCCGAAACGGCACCGCCCGTGGGCCCGCCAGCGCGCTCGCCGAGCGAGACATCGCCGACCGGGCGACTGTTTGACCCGGCCGAACCTACCGTTGCGGCACCCGATTTTTCGTGGGCCGCAACCAGCGAACGAACGGACTCTTTCGCTACTACCGAAAGCCTGTCACCGGAGGATCTCCCGGGTGAGGATGAGTCCGAATAGGGCGATATTTGCGCACCGGTATGGCGGCCTAGGGTCGTCATACCGGTAACCTGCGGCAAGTGAAATTGTATGACACAGCAGCGGGCGAAGTCGTTGCGTTTGAGCCCGGCCCCATCGTGCGGATCTACGCCTGCGGAATAACTCCGTACGATTCGACCCACCTCGGTCATGCCATGACCTACCTCACCGTCGACCTGGTGGTGCGACGTCTCGAAGATCAGGGCCACCAGGTCCAGATGGTTCGAAACATAACCGATGTCGACGATTCGATCCTGCCGAAAGCTCGCGAACTTGGAGTGGATTTTCTCGAACTTGCGGCGGCCGAAACAGCCCGCTTTCAGGCTGACCTCGCTTCGCTTGGGGCACGACCAGCAATGGCTGAACCCAAGGCCACCGAGTCTATTGACGCCATCATCGAAGTGGTGACCACACTTCGCGATGGCGGTCATACCTATGAGGTAGAGGGCATCACCTACTTCGATGCATCCTCATTCCCCGAATACGGAAAGCTGTCGCATCTCAGTGCCGAGCAAATGGTCGAGGCATCGCGCGAACGGGGCGGCACTCCCGACGATCCGCGCCAACGCAACCCACTCGATTTCATTGTCTGGCAACCCTCGGCTGACGATGAACCGTCTTGGAGGTCACCGTTCGGGCCCGGTCGACCCGGCTGGCACATCGAGTGCACGGCAATGTCGTGGGCAGCGTTCGGCGAGCCGATCGATCTTCACGCCGGTGGCGACGACCTGATCTTTCCGCACCACGAATCTGAGATCGCACAGAGCGAGACCGCTCACGGCACTCCGTTCGTTCACCATTGGCTCCACGTTGGGATGGTGCGGTACGAGGGAACCAAGATGTCGAAGTCTGTCGGCAATCTGGTGTTCGTTAGCGATCTTCGCGAAGCGCACGATCCCCGTGCCATTCGCCTGGCGCTGATGGCGCATCATTACCGCGCAGGATTTGAATGGTTCGACGACGACATCGCCGATGGCGACGAGCGACTTGCGCGGCTTCTCGCCGCAGCAGAGGCCAAGAGCGGCCCCGACCCCGAGCCCTACGTCCAACGGGTGCGAGCTGCTGTCGACGACGACCTCGATACCGCTACCGCTCGCGACGTGCTCGACGAACTTGCCATGGCGATATTGGCCGACAGCGGAGGCGACCCTGATGCCGCTAGCGGACTGGCGAAAGCCGCCGGGGTTATTGGCATAGAACTCACCGGACAGTAGCGCTCGACCCGCGTATCCTGTTCTCGTGCTCAGGTTCTACGACACCCTCACCGCCCAAAAGCGCGACTTCGTGCCGCGTACCCCTGGAGAGGTGTCGCTTTACTCGTGCGGGCCGACGGTGTACGACGTTCCACACATTGGTCATGCCCGAACAGCGCTCACATACGACGTCCTGGTCCGATACTTGCGCTGGACCGGGCTCAAGGTCACCTACGCTGCCAACGTCACCGACATCGACGACAACATTATCGCCCGAGCAAAGCGCGAAGGTTCGACCGAGCCCGAGATCGCAGCCACCTACGAGGCTGCTTACATCTCCCAACTCGATCGGCTCGCAATCACCCATCCCGACCATCGCACTCGAGCCACCGAGTACATCGATCAAATGATTGCGGTGATCGAAAAACTAATCGATCGCAAGATGGCTTACGTTCTCGATAGCGGTGTCTATTTCGACGTTAGCCAACTGCCCGACTACGGAGCGTTGGTTAATCGTTCGATCGATGATCTTCGCGAGGGCGCCGGCGCTCGAGTTGAGGTCGACGACGAAAAGAACGATCCGCTCGACTTCGCGCTCTGGAAATCGGCCAAGCCAGGCGAACCGACTTGGCCTTCGCCCTGGGGTCCCGGACGTCCGGGCTGGCACATCGAATGCGTGGCGATGGCCCTTGGCATCCTTGGCCCAGGGTTCGATATTCACGGCGGCGGAACCGACCTCGCCTTTCCTCACCACGAGAACGAGCGGGCCGAAGCAGTCGGTACCGGCCAAGAGTTTGCTCGCAACTGGATCCACAGCGCCATGGTCAATGTCGACGGCGAGAAGATGTCGAAGTCGCTCGGAAACTTCACCACGCTCGACGACTTCCTGAACAACTACGACCCACGAGCTATGCGACTTTTGATGTTGCAGACCCATTACCGCAAGACCATGGAAGTCAATGCCGAGGCGATGGGAGTGGCTGCCGAGGGACTATCGCGCTTTGACTCGTTGGCTCGTAACGCCGAGGCTGCCAATGTCGAAGCTGGCGATGCCGATAGCAACATCCTGGCAGAGTTTCGGGCGGCGATGGACGACGATATTGGAACACCAAAAGCAATCGCTACCGTGTTCAGTACGGTACGTTCTGCGAACGCGGCCATAGCCAATCGGCAGATAGATCGTGCGGCGGTTCTGGTGGCAACGGTGGTCGAACTACTCGAGGTTCTCGGTCTCGGTCGTATCGACCAAGACCCAAGTACCGATAATGAATCGGGTGAAATCGACTCGCTCATCGCCGAACGGGCGGAGGCACGAGCTAGCAAGGACTTCGCTACGAGCGACCGAATTCGAGACGAGCTGGCCAGCCGAGGCATCGTGATTGAAGACACCGCTGGCGGCACGACCTGGCATCGCTCCTAGCGATAGACCAGTTTCATTGCCGAAAACGACCGCCTACCGAAGGTGACCTGCGATGAAGAGCAACACGAACGCGACAACCGCGGCGATTCTGAGCTTTGCAAATATGCCATGGACTTCCCGCGGATAGATTTTCTGTCGTTTTTCATACAGATGTTTTTCTATTTCTGCTGCGGGTACTATCGGTATAATTTTCTGTTCCATGGGTTGCCGCCATGCGGCCAATCGTTAAGGTTGCTGTGACAGGCTGTAAACGTAGGCTGCCAACAGATGCACCTTGTCTGCGCCCAGGAAATCACCGTGAGCCGGCATCTTGCCACTGCGGCCATTTTGCAGTGTTTCCAGAAGCACGCGATCAGAACCCCCGTACAACCAGACGTTGTTGGTCAGGTCGGGAGCTCCCAGCGCCTTGTTACCAGTGCCTTCTAATCCATGGCAGGCTATACAGAACATGCCGTACTTCTCTTTTCCCAGAGCCAGCATCT
>CBERPN010000057.1:0-17111 GCA_965524675.1 uncultured bacterium | reverse complement strand
CGCAACCCGGTTGTACTCGCAAAGGACTTGGCCACCCTCGACCGGCTCAGCGGTGGTCGGCTAGTGGTCCAACCAACGGTGTCGTGGGCCCACGATGAGTACGAGGCGGTCGGTGTCGCGTTCGAACAGCGGGGCCGGATCCTCGACGACGGCCTTGCCGCAATGCAGATGCTTTGGCGCGACACGCCCGCCTCCTACGACGGCGAGTTCTTTTCGTTTGACGCGGTCTATAGCAAGCCCTCACCGACGCGACCCGCGGGCCCTAACCTGTGGTTCGGCGGCCAGAGCATGCACCCAGCGCTATTGCGACGACTGGTTACCCAGGGCTCGGGATTTCATCCGTTCGGTTCACCCAGCTCATCTGATCTCACCAGGCTGTCGGCAGGCCTCGACGCGGCTGGACGCTCACTGGCAGAACTCGAAATGATCGGCGGCACCCGTGCCAGCTTCAGCGGCGCCGACGATGTCGCCGATCTCGACGCTGCGATGGCCGACTTCGAACAACAAGTGGAACTTGGCTACACAACCTTTTGCATGAAGCCATCGCAACACACCGATCGCCCAGACGAGGTCGAAGACCTGTGTGTGCGAATGATCGACCGGCTCGCCGCGTTGGACGAGTGATTCAAGAGGCGGTAGCGGTTCCGAGGTAGGCGGCCTGCACCGCGGCATCGTTCTGAACCTCGTCGGGGGTGCCCTCTTTGATGACGCGTCCGCGGTCGAGGCAATAGACCCGGTCGCAGATTCCGGTGATGAAGTTGAGATCGTGATCGATCACGACAACCCCGGCGCCTACCAGCGCGGCCATCCGCTTTACTTGCTCGATCATCACCAGCGACTCCGAGTCGCTCATACCGGAGGTGGGTTCGTCGAGAAGCAGGAACGACGGCACCATCCCCGATGCCCGCGCTAGTTCCAAGCGCCGAGAGTTGCCATAGTCGAGCTCGCGAGCGCGCCGGTCGCGGTGATCCCACAGTCCTGCGGCGACGACGATCTCGTCGACCGTCGGCAGCGTGCGCTCGCTGCGGTGCGACTCGGCCACCAGTAGCGACACCTCGACGTTCTCGCGCACCGTTAGTGCTCCGAACAGACGCAGGTTCTGGAAAGTACGCACCAGTCCGGAGCGAGCAATTTCGTAGGGCTCGGCACCGGTGAGATCGAGCCCACCCACCATCACCGACCCCGAGCGCGATTCGACCATTCCGGTGATGACGTTCACCAACGTCGTCTTGCCCGCCCCGTTGGGGCCGATGATCCCCACGACCTCGCCCGAGCGAGCGGTTAGATGAGCATCGTCGAGGGCCTGAAAGCCACCGAACGCCACGTCGACACCCTTTGCTGTTAGTTCGACCTCTTCAGGCGCCACGGTTAAAACGCATCGGGTGGGGTTGTGTTTCGGCCGCCGAAGCGTCGATAGAACCACTCGTCGAGTTCCCAGTCGTCGATCAACCCGGCCGGTCTCCAAATCATGAAGACGAGCATCGAGACACCAAGAAATACGGTCTGAAGGTTCTCGCGGAATATCCAGTCGAGCGGAGCATCGTCGAGACCAACACCGAAGATCTCGAAGCCTTCGCGGCCGAGTCGGCGAGCTAGCTCTCGCCCAATGGTCATGACCGTCACACCCAAGAGCGCTCCGGTAACACTGTTGCGACCGCCGACGATGAGCATGACAAGCGTCAACAAGGTGAGATTGAAGAAGAAGTTGTCGGGCAGAATGGAACCGTTCTCGAATACCCGCAGGCTTGCCCCGACACTAATAACGACGACGGAGATGAGCAGGGCAGCCATTTGCTGCACCAGCGGATTCACGCCCATTGCCCGGGCGGCCAAGTTGTCTTCGCGCGCGGCGACTGCCAACCGCCCCGATCGACTTTGAGCAAACAGGCGGGCCACCAATATCGAACCGAAGAGCGCCAAGTAGATCGCTGTTCGCCCATCGAGTGCGCCGCCGATCCGAAACGACAGCCCGGCACGATCGCCGCCCGTCAGTTTTGGCCAGTTGCGGGCCACCTCATGGGTGACGAAGAGCAGTGCCAATGTGATGACGGTGGCGGCCACCGCTCCCGACTCGGCGCCCGATCGGGCCAAGCCGACCCCAACCACGAAGGCCACGATTAAGGTGATGACAACGGCGATTCCCATCGCTAACCACGGGTTTACCTCCACGCTGGCCAAGCCGAATGGGGCATCGGGGATCGTCTTGCCTTTTTGATCCGGGGAGATCGCAAAGACTGCAAATACGTAACCCGCAATCGCACCAAACCCGATGTGCCCGAACGACAACACCCCTGTGTTTCCGACATAGATCTGGATACCGATAACCAGGATCGCATTGATCAAGGCGATGGTCACCAAACGTTCGGCCGCTCCACCTAGCAGGCTCTGGTACGCGAGCCCCGATCCCACAGCTAGGGCAAAGAGCACCAATGTTCCCAGGATCGGAAAGAGCACATCTCTTCGCACGTTGACGAACAGCGAGCCCATCAGACCCGCTCTGCGTGGGCAACAGTGATGATCCCTTGAGGACGGAACACGAAGAGCAGTGCGATCAAGAGGAACACCACACCTTCGGTGAGACTGGCCACCGAATCGGGAAGCCGCGAGCGCAAGACAACCTCTGCCAACCCGAGGGTGAAGCCGCCGAGCACGGCGCCACGTAGGCTCCCAAGTCCGCCTACCAGCGCCGCCAAGACCCCTTTGAGCATCGGATCGATCCCCGCGGTGGGAGTGGTCTGTCCGGCCCGCATTAGCCAAAAGACCCCAGCGATTCCGGCGAGCAGCCCCGAGAGCGCGAACGCACCGCGGATGACACTGTCGGACTTGACCCCCATGAGTCGAGCCGTCTCGAAATCGGCGGCCGCCGCTCGCAGGGCAAGCCCGAACATCGTACGTTGTAGCAAAAGGGTGACCGCCACCAACGTGACGAGGGTGACCCCGATTACTACGGTGTCGAAGACCTCGATTCTCAGAGAACCCAAGGCGTAGGTGTTGGTAACCCAGCCAGGTCGGGCAAAGTTCTTCACCGAGGCGGAGACGTAGAGCAAGAAGAGCGCCGACACTACGAAGTGGACCCCGAATGAGGTCAGCAGCAGCGTGAAGTCGTCGGCCCCCCGCACGCGGGAGAAGGCGATGCGTTCGATGACGAGCGAGGTGATGATGGCGACGGCGATGATAAGCGGAACCACCAAAACCCATGACCAACCGGAGCCGAGTGCCCAAAACGCCGCATAGCCGCTCACGGTGATGAGTTCGCCGTGCGCGAAGTTAAGTAGGTGCATTACGCCAAAGATCACCCCGACGCCGAGCGCCAGCAGCGCATAGATGCTGCCTCGCCCGAGGCCGTCGATCAGGTTCTGCAGTAGCTCGGTCATGCGTCAGCCTCCGACGAACGTGTCGAAGAGATCGTCGCGGGACCTAAGCTCGGCGCCGGTTCCCTCGGCGACGACCTCGCCACTTCGTAATACATAAGCGCGATCGGCAACCTGGAGCATTCGACTCGCGTTCTGTTCGACCACCAGCAGGGTTCGCCCCGCTGCTCGAAGTGATTCGATGAGATCGAATACCACGTCGACTAGTACTGGCGCGAGGCCGAGCGAAGGTTCGTCCATCATTAGCAAGCGAGGCCGAGACATCAGCGCACGAGCGATCGCCAACTGCTGCGCCTCACCGCCCGACAAGAAACCGGCGGCCGTCGTCCATTTGTCGCGCAGAACCGGGAACTGTTCGGCCATCTCGTCGAGCAGTCCAGAACGCTCGGTTCCGGACACGGTGATGCCACCGATCTTTAGGTTCTCCTCGACCGTAAGGTCGACGAATATTCGCCGGTGCTCGGGTACCAGGGCCAAGCCCGACCGAAGCAGTTTCTCCGGTGGCGCGCCGGTGATATCGGTACCGTCGAATGAGATTGATCCGGCGGTCGGTGTTAGCTGCCCGGCAATGGTGCTGAGCAGCGTTGTCTTGCCTGCGCCGTTGGGTCCGATAAGGCCTACGACCTCACCAGACCCAACTCGTAGGGTAGCTTTTCGAAGCGCCGAGATTGCGCCGTACTTGGTGGTCAACCCCGCTACTTCGAGCACGGGTCAGCCGCCGATAGTAGCGACCAGCACGTCCTCGCCGTCGACGATTCGGTTTATCGGAACCGCCTTGGGCGGAATGCCATTAGTACCTGCGTAGGTGATCTCACCCGATAGACCCTGGAAGCCCGAGAAGGCCGCGACAGCGGTACCGATGTCGGCCGGCTCGTTACAGCCGCAGTCGAGAATTCCTTGCAGGCCGAGGAACAAAGAGTCGACATAGAGAGCCATAAACCCGCGGCTCTCGAGCGCTTCGCCCTTGGCGGCCTCGTAGTCGGCGAGCAGTGTGTCGATGCGGTCGCCCGGGCTAATCGAGGTGTGAGGAGTGTGGACGATGCCTTCGTTGTTGTCCTCCGCCTGGATGCCCGTGGCGTCCATCGCGTCGGTGCCGATATAGGTGAGCCCGTCGAGGCCCTGACCTTCGAGTTGGCCGCGAAGTGCGGTGACTTGGAACGCCAACGCGGCGGAGAACACAACCTCGTTGTTTTCCGAGAGACCGGCGATCTCGTTTACCTGAGCCGAGAAGTCGGTGTCGGCCGCCCAAACGTAGGTCTGGGTGCTCACCACCTCGCCGCCACCTGCGATGAAGGCTGCGCTGAATGCGTCGGGATTAACGCCGGTGTAGGGGATGCCCTCGCCCTCGGTGAAGACGATCGCTCTGGTGATTCCCTCGTCGAGCGCCCACTGGGCCGCGGCTTCGGACTGTCCGAAGTCGTCGAAGGTCACGAGGAACGAGTTAATGGTGGCGTCGGCCAGAGTCGGCTCGGTGGAGGCTGCGACGAACATCGGCACCTTACCCTCGGTCACCTGAAGGATCGGCAACGCGAAGTCGGCGAAGGGAGGACCGATGAGGAACTGTGCTCCCCAGTCGAGAAGTTCTTGACCAGCGAGCGCTGCGTCGTCGCCAACCTCTGCCACCTGCACCTCCACGGGCGCTCCGTCAATGCCACCGTTGCAGTTGATTAGTTCAGCCACGAAGGGGACCAGATTGGATCCGGGAATGTCGACGAAACCAACGACATCGCTGAAGTCCATCGCCATGCCCACTTTGATGGGGTCGCCGGTGGGTGCAGCAGCACAGTTGTCGAGATCGGCCGAAAGGATCGCATCAATGTCGACCGACGTCGCGGCAGGGCCGTCGTCGCTTGTCGCCGAGTCGTCGGTTTCGGTTGTGTCGTCGGTGCTGTCGACTGGATCATCGCTACCGCAAGCGGCGGCTACCAAGGTAAAGACTGCCAGTAGCGCAATCAGGAATCTGAGTTTCATGAGTGTTCCCCTCCTAGGACGTCGCCGCACCCTACGACCCGAACCGAGTCCACGGCAAACACGTTTTGCATACAATACACAATTCTCGTTCAAAAGTCGTTCGGGTCCGAACGAAACGCAATTACCATCAGCTGAACTCAACGTAACGGGCGAACTCCCACTCTGATACTTCGTCGGGTCCGCCGGTGGCGTTGGCTTCGTACAGCGACAGCTCGTTGTTCACCATGGCGAGAAAGTTCACACCGAAATCTTTCCCCAGCGCGGCTGCCAGCTCGCTTCCGGCAAAGGCCGCGATTCCTTCGGCGTACGTCACCGGGAGTGCCGGATGTTTGCCGGGCTCGCTGTATTGATCGCCGATTGCTTCGGCACCCGGGTCGAGTTCACGCTCGAGACCGTCGGCTCCTGCAGCCAGAAGTGCCGCAATGATTAGGTACGGATTAGCGTCGGCTCCGGCACCGCGATACTCAACCCGATTCGCTTCTCCTTGACCGACCGTGCAGCGACAAAGCACGCTGCGATTGTCGCCACCCCAATGCACATGGGTCGGACAAAACGAGTCTGGCCGCACTCGCTTATAGCCGTTTCCGAACGGGCTACCGAGAAGGCTGATAGCCATGGCGTGGTTAACCAGACCCCCCACCCAATAGCGGAACACATCGTTTAGCAGATGACCGTCACCGACCTCAAACACGTTGCGCCCGTCTTGGTTCAGGCTGGTGTGCACATGCATGCCGTTGCCCGACTGCCCGGTGTAGGGCATAGCCATGAACGTCGCTCTCAGGCCGTGACTGCGCGCGATCTCCCTCACCGTGGCCTTGAACAGCACGGTATTGTCGGCGGTGCGCATCGGCTCGCCGTACGCGAAGTTGATCTCCAACTGACCGGGCCCATACTCGGGGTTAGACGATTCAATAGGAATATCTAAATCGAGCAACGCACTTCGCATCTCGGCCGCACAGCGCTCCAACGCGAAGTTATCGATCAGAGATGAGTACTGAACATTGGCTTGGGCGGGGGTCCAGTCATCGTTGCAGATGTAACATTCAAGCTCGGTCGCGACGATCGGGTCATAGCCAATTTTGGTGACGCGATCGATTTGGGCCTGCAGGACGTTACGTGGGTCGAGCGGATGCGGCTGGTGTCGGTGGTCGGTGGCGTTGGTCATCACGGTGGCGTAGCCGGGGCGGTGCGCGAGGAGCCGAAACGTCGAAAGGTCGGGTTCGAGGTGCATGTCGAGAAACCCGGTACCCATATTGATCAAAGGGCTATCGACGATCTCGCACTGCACGTCCATCACGTAGATGGCGTCGGCGATGTGGGCTCCGTGTTCGGCCACCGTGCTGACGAAACGCTCGGCGGGTACCCGTTTTCCACGCGGGTGTCCGTAGGTATCAATGGTTACCAACTCCACCGTGTGCACGGAGTGCTCGGTGATAAGGGCGGCGAGATCGGACAGTGATTGGGATGACATTTGCTTCCTAGAGTCTGCTGATTGACGGGTCAATTCACCAACACGATTCGCCCCGTGGCCTGACCCGACCGCAAACGCTGGTGGGCCCGTTCGGCGTCGGCCATCGGCATCGTCTCAACCGTGAACTGGAGAGGATGACCGTGCGCGAAATCGATCAGTTCGCCTAATTCGGAGACCGTGCCCCAGATGCTCGACATGAGCCGGGTCTCAAAGGGAACCACGCCGACGCCGAACGGTACGCTCCCGCCATAGAGACCAACCGCGATCACCATCCCTCGCCTGTTCACGTGCTGCACGGCCGTTTCGAGCGTTGGCTCGGCACCGACGAAGTCGATGATCGCATCGAATGCTCCTTCAACCTCTCCGACGTCGGCGACCCCGTCGGCCCCAAGCTCGATCGCTCGCTGTCGCTTGTCGGCCGAGGAATCCACGACCCACACCTCGGCGTCGGTCATCAACTTCAGAAACTGAATCCCGAACTGGCCGAGGCCGCCGGCGCCGACTACTAAGGCGCGCGCGGCAGGTCCACGGCGAGCCAAAGTTTCGATGCTCTTCTTGGTGGCGCAGAATGCCGTGAGCCCTCCGCAGGCCAAAGGGGCCGAGGCCACCGGGTCGAGATCGCCCAGAGGTTGCAGGTACTCACGATGAGGAACCAGCATCTGCTCGGCATAGCCGCCGTCGACAAACAGGCCCGCCTCAGCGCCGTCGGGGCAGATCATTTCGTGACCCGTCTCACATATCCAGCAGTTGCGGCACCCCCACGGCGCGTACATCATTACCGGACCGAGTTCTTTGTGCACCCCGGTCACCTCGTGGCCGGGGATGAGCGGCAGAGGACTCCCGAATTGTCCGTCGACCACATGAATGTCGGAGTGGCATACGCCGCAAGCGGTTACATCGATGACGTGCTGACCATCGCCCGCCACCGGTGCCGGGCGGTCGACGACGACCAGGGGTCCTTCGTATTCGCGTAGTTCGACGGCCTTCATGGATCAGTTCTCTCGATCATTCTTTCTTCCTTGGGGACTTACCGAAGCGGGCGGATTGCGAGTCGGCCGACGCCGTGCCAGGTGGTCGGTTCTGCAAGCTCAAAACGAGGGTAGCGACTCACGAACTCCTCGATACCTACGTTGACTTCACGGCGGGCGAGGTTACTGCCTAGGCAGCGGTGAGCCCCGGTGCCAAAAGCCATATGCGGATTCGATTGACGATCGAGGCGGATCTCTTGCGGGCACTCGAACACGTCGGGGTCGCGATTCGCAGCGCCGAAGGCCACCACCACGCGCTCTCCCTTGCGCATCGCTACATCTCCGAACTCGGTGTCGCACTTTAGGGTTCGGGCCATGGCCTGCACTGGCGAAAGGGCCCGCAGAAACTCTTCGGTAGCTTTGGGGATTAGGGAAGGATCGGCGACGAGCAGCGCCAGCTCATCGGGGTGCTGGGCTAGGTACCACAGTGCTACCCGGATCGTGCCCGCCGTGGTTTCAAGACCGGCGACAAACAGGAGGTAGCAGATGTCGAGCATTTCCTCATCGTTTAGTGGCCCACCATGATCGGCGGCGAGTAGTGCAGAGATTACGTCGGACCCCGGTTTGCGCCTACGTAAGGCGATGAGTTCTCGGAAGTAGCTATAGACATCGTTTGCTGCGGAGCGAGCGACCAATTCGTCATCGGCCCTAGCGAACACAATGTCGTCGACCCACCGGTCGAACTGAGCGGCGTCCCCCATCGGGAATCCGCAATACTCACCGAACACCATCGCGGGCAGCAGCCGGGAGTATTCAGACGCATCGAACACCTCTTGGCCCGCAACGTCGTCGAGCAGTTTCCGAGCGATCTCGTGGGTACGCGGCAACAGCTCATCCATGCTGCTGGGGGTGAAGAAGGGCAGCAGGATCTGGCGGTAGCGAGTGAGTTCTGGTGGGTCGATGTCGAGCGGGATCAGCGGTCGATCGGTGCCAAACGACGGCAGGATCATCGATGGCGCGACCGAAAAGGTATCCGAATCGTGCTCGGCAGTGTGAACGTCGTCGTACTTTGTAAGTGTCCAGAATCCGCCGTACCGATCGCTCCACGAGACGGGGCACTCGCGATGCATCGTCTCGTAGTCGTCGAAGATCGTGTCGAGCGGCGAACCGTGGAAGTCGTAGTCGAACCTAGGCGTTCTCTCGGCTGTTGCTTCGTCGGTCATACGCTTGAGTATTGCCAGGATGGTTCGGGCTGACAAGGCAACGGTTCCAGCAAATACTCCGAACTCGTGTCGCGGGTGAAGCCGACAAAGACGATTCTGTCTAAGTGGCGAATCACCCAAAGGTCAGGTCTATGACCTTTCCCATGAAGGTAATAGCTCCAGATCGACCGTGCTAGCTTCACGGATGCTGTCGAGATTAGTGCCGGAGGGAAGCATTCGTGCGGCCACCTCCGGTGGCATTGTCGGTGCCGAGATACCACCCTTTTCGTCTACTTCGAACCAGAAACTACCCTGGGCAGCGATGCTGTACAGGTCAGGCCGATCCCCGATGATACCACTGCGAATTCCGAGCAGCAGGACTCTTTCCGATCGCGTCAGGGCAGCACTGACGTCTGCTGGGGCAATGCTCGGGTCGGTGACAACAAGAAATTGAACAAACTCGTCAGCAGCAACGAGATCGCCATCCAGCCCCAGGGTCTCTTGGGTACGAACGGTTACCTCAAAGCCGGTCCATGCGGCGGAGCTTGAGCCTATTGGCACAGCAACCTCCCCAGGCTCCTGACCCGTTAGAGCGTACGATACAAGTGGCTCAACCTTGACGACGGTTCCCACGACTGCAATCTCGGAGCCAGAATACCGGCCATTGACCGAATCGGTGAAGGTGACGTTCGGCAAAGCCTCTACCAGGGTCGCGAATGCGTTGTCCGCCGACAGAGATGCCAACCGAAGCTGCTGATGGTCAAAGAACTCGCTGCCGATCTGCTCTTCGCCGACTTGACCCTCGCTGGCCGACTCCGCAGCCGGTAACGCTTCCCTCGGATTCTGTGTGTCTACTGAGATCTCAACTTTTTCTTGCAGCGGACCCACATTGTCCGACTGCTCAACGCCGGAGGAGTAATGTCCACCACAAGCCGACGCGACAACACAGGCTGCGACGATGGGGCCAAGACTCCGGGATCGCGTGAGTTTCATTAGTACGCCGCCTTGAGATCGTTCTTAATATGGGTTCCGTACTTCTTGTTGTTATCGTTGGACCACAGACCCGTGTTCATGCAGCTTGAGGTACTTCCGTAATGACGCAGCCCCATGGTGTGACCAATCTCGTGACAAAGAAGGCTAGGTTGCTTCTTTAGCGTCGTATTCGAATGGTTGATCGACGATGTGTCGATCAGAACTCGGTTCTGATCGCACTCGTCGGCTTAGTTGGTACGTAGACAAACCGCCCAGCCATGGACCTCTTGGCCAGGCGTGTCCCAGTTTACCCCGCAGGACCGGTATAGGGGTAGCGGTAGCATCGGTACAGAAACGGCAATACCGTGACCGGATCGTTGCAAACAAGCCGTTTCCACGGCTGACCTTGCTGCGGTCGACCTTCAGAACTCGCCTCGGTGCAAGAGTTCGGATCGTTGAAATCGTGCGGCTAAACGTGCCCGAATGCCGTTTCTGCTCCATTACTGCCGCAACCCCATCTATGACGATTTGGACATTGTTCTCGGTCAGGTTCGTACGATCTGTCGCCGTGTTGGCCGCTCTGTTGACTTTCGGTTCGGTCATGTCGGCGGCGCCGTCGGCTGACGCGCAGCGTGAAGAGACTCCCTTTGATGAGTCTGAGGTACTTGTTGAGGCGAAAGAGAACCCTGATGAGGTTCCTTTCGCTGATGCGCCTGACAAGGAGGCGTTGACCGAACGCGAGCCGTCTCATGTGCGGGTTGATCGTGGTCTGGCAAAGGATCCTGAGAGCTTCCCCGAACCAGCCACTCCTGAGGAGAAGCGGCCCAGTTGGGCGCCTGGCGTCGGGTCCGTCGACCTGGTGGCCGGCAGCAAGAGCCGAGCGGCTGGTGTACCGATAGCAATAGCTGTCCGCGAGGACACTTTCGCGTCCGAGGATGTTCCTGGCGACGAGTCAGGGAAAGACTCTGCGGGAGACGGTGAGGCGGGTGAGGTTCCCTCCCCCACCACTACTGTCGAAGCTGCCGTCGAGTCCGTGCCAGACGCGGCGCGCGACGCCGCCAACGAAGTCTCGGGCGAGCCGACCGAAGTCGCGAGTGAGAAGCCACCACCTCCAACGTCTACGGTGCCTGTTCCGGCGGTTGCTGAGCCGACCTCGAGGGTTGTGTCGGCTGATGTTGAGGTTGTGGGCCCGGTGTTGGCCGGGCAGGTGTCACGTTTCGGGGCAGCCGTCTTGGTCGGGTTCAAAGGGAAGGATTCCGGGCGGCCGGTGAGGCCGTCGTCGACGTTTAAGGTCGAGTTCGACTATGGCGATGTTGGTCTGGCGGGCGGAGCGAACCTGGCCGAGCGGTTACAGACTGTCCGCTATGCGGGCTGTGTCGCGGTCCCGGCTGGTAAGGGCCGGTTCGAGGTTTCGTGCGCCACAGTCACCGCGCTACCAACAGTGTCCAACGACATCGCGGGCCGGGTAATCGTCGGACTCGTCGACGACAAAGCGTTAGCAGCGGTCACGGGCCCGCGGGTCTCGCTCGGCGTGTTCGACGCCGCAGACGTACCGGCCGATTTGGAACGCCTCAGCGGCGCCCCGGCAGTGGGTGGGGTTAACAATTCCTTCTTCCAGGGCGGAGGGTCCGGCTCTTCGATGTATGGGCTTGGGTCATCGGCTTCGGGCCCGTCGGGCGATTATTCGGCTACCCAGACCGGAGTTATTCCGTCGTGGGATGCCGGGTCGTTCACCGGCGCTGCACCTTGTCGTACCCAATTGATGTGCCGGCCGGGGCGGCGGGGCCGACACCGTCGGTCGGATTGTCGTATTCATCGGCGTCGGTTGATGGGATGAACACTTCTTCGAACAACCAGGCCGGACCGGCCGGGTTGGGTTGGTCGTTCAACGCGGGCGGGTCAGTTAGCCGCCTGATCATGCCATGCGGGGCTGTTCACAGCTCAGCTTCAACCGATCGCTGTATCCCCGACACCGAAGTATTCACCCTAAATCTCGGGGGTCGAGGTTCTCGCCTAGTCGAAATCGCCCAAGTGGGTGGGGTTCGCAATTTTCGGATGGAAGACGATCCGTTGTGGCGGGTCGAGTTCAAGTCCCGCTCCGCGGGTTCGCCTGACTTTCATGGCGATCATTGGGTTGTCACTACCACCACCGACGGCACGAAACACTTTCTGGGGACGTCAGCCGATTCTGCCCAGTGGATCCCAATCGTGTCTCCGTCGGCGTCGGCGGTGGCGGCTGCTTCGGGCAGCCGAACAACATGTGCCCCAGGGCTTGTCAAGTGTTTCGTGTGAGTAGAGAGTTTGTCGTTAGTTGATGATGCCGAAGCGGCCCAGAGCCTGCCGAAACACTTGATGAAATCGATCGCCTGGGACCAAGGAGCCGAACTCGCAACCCACGCCCAGTTCACAATCAGAACCGGCATCGACGAAATCGCTGCTCTACTCCACAACCGGCCACGCAAAACCCTCGACTGGACACTCCCATCGAACGATTCAACCAACTCGTCGTGGCCAACACTTGAATCCACCGTGTAACGTGGAAAAATATCATTCAGAGAGAGGATTCCTCTTGAGAACTCATCGCCTATCCCAACGTCGACGGGCCCTTGTGCTCCTCGGTGCCGCACTTGCTTTGACGACTGCGGGGATGAATGCTGCGGCCGCCGCTGACCGAGCGCTACCGCCGAAGCCCGAGTCGACCGTGCCGCAGTTACCCAACGAGCCGGTGGCAGTTACCTCGGGTATGTCCCTCGCTGAGGTGGTGTGCGCTGCCGTGACCGCCACTCCATCAGTGTCTCCAAAGCAGGCCGTCGCTTTCTGCGCGGCTGATAATACCAGACAACTCCGCTTCCTGCGCGACGCGGGTTTCCAGATGCCAGCCGGAGCCAAAGAATACACACCCGAGTTAGTGGACTACCTGCATTCTCAAGCAGTGACGTCGACGGATCCGGCGAAGAGCGCTGTTCTAAAGTTAAGGACTTCGCTGAGCTCGTTAGAAGAAACGACGGCCGCATTCAAGCACTTAAGTGCGAATCAATATGGGGAGCTATTGGGTACACGAACTGCTTCTGAGATCGCCTTGATGTCTCAGCAGCAGCGTTCCGAGACATCCTGGGCGAGACAGCAGCTGTCAACCTTTCTGCGTAGCGCCCTCTACGAGCATGTCGGTCCTGGCTATGGGTCTGTTTGGTCAGAGGATGGAGTCACCGTCGTGGCACTGACCTCCTCTCCATCTAAGCCCATAGAACTGCTCATAGAGGCGACCGGATTGAGGTATCGAATTGAATCAGCGGAGTTGTCTCGCCAAGAGAGATTGGATCTTGTCGCCGAAGTTGTAAGTTTTCTGCGCGACGCTGGGATCAACGACGTCGGCGTTGCAACGAATCAGAAGACTCAGCGCATTGTCGTTGTCGGCCCGAACGCTGCGCTGGATAGGGCGACCAAGGAGATGAAGCGTTCTCGGTGGGCTGACGCGTTCGAGGTTGAGGTGTCTGCAGGCATCGATGAGGTCGATGTGACTTTCCGTGGTGGACTTGTCTGGTCGGGCAGCGGCTGCAGCACAGCGTTTGTAATGAATGGCCATTCAACGTGGGGCGAGACCATTACAACTGCGGGTCATTGTGGCAATACAAATAACACATGGTTAGGCCAGACTCTGACTTACCGTGATGACCAATTCGGGGCGCAGCTCGATGGCCAAATTCATGAGCTGCCCCGCCCAGGAAATCAGGTTGAGAACGAGATCTACATTCAAGAAAGTCCGTATTCGATCGAGATCACATCGCGACGCCCCGAAACCGGAAACGGTGTCGATGATGTCATTTGTCATAACGGAAATTCGAACGGCGTAGCTTGCGGGTCAATAATCAATGATGACTACACCCCGAATACAGGCGGTCTCTATGGGAATTGTAACCCGGCCTGCACCGGGCTCTTCCGCACCGACTATCTGCGTTCTGGCGGCGACAGTGGCGCAGCTGTCTATGACGGCAGCGTTGCCGTTGGAATTCACTCTGGTGGCAACAGCAATGGCGGCATCTTCAGCTCTATCGAACAAGCTGAGACCCAATTCGGCATCACTGTTTGGACGAAGTAGTTACACACCATGACGACAACACGATTTCGTCCGGTGGGTTGTTGCCTTGTCTTGCTCCTTGCCGGGTGTGCATCAGGAAACGGTAACGGAGTCACTGCGAAGAATGCGGGCTCCTCCATGGTGTCGCCAGGCTTGCTCAGCTCTACACCAGCTCCGTCATCCACTTCGAGTCCAACCACGACGACGGTGGGAGGTCAAAACCAATCCGATGCTCCACCCGTTTTCGCGCACAACTTGGAACTCGGCGGCGATGACGCGTATGCGCCCATGAACGGCACTGTCCTGTTAGAGAATGGTTGTCTTTTTTATTTGGAGGGGGGCGTCAGGTCCTTTCCCCTGTGGCCCGCCGGGTCAGACTGGGATGAAACCTCTCAAGAAGTCGTTTTGCCCAGCGGAGGCCTCGTATCCTTGAACGTCGCGGTCGCGCTGTTTGGATCGTTTCTCCCAATTGGAAGGCTTGAGCTGCTCCGCGATGATCCTATCCCCGGCCCCTGCGTCTACGAGGTTAAAGAGTTCGCCCTTATCCGGGGAGATTCGGAAAGTGACTGAAATTCTGCGGTGCACACGGCAGATGGACCGAGACGGAGGGATTGCGTCCGTGCACATCCTAGCGGGCTCGCGGTCGGCTGCGTTGCCTCCATCTGGGCGAGCTTCGCTGATCGGGGCGCAGCTACTTGACGCACCCGTTTCGTTGGATATCTGTTTCCGGTTTGACAGATACCTTCGGAGGCTCTCTCTATTGGCTTGAAAGTTGGTTGGGCGGGACGCTGGTGCAAGCACGCTGGACGAGTGAGGAACCAACGAGTGCTGATGTAGCCGTGCAGGCGAATGTTCACGACTACTTGCTGCGAGCCTGTGGTCAGCCCCGACTACCGATATTCGAGTTCATCGAACGCTGCAGCCATATCGTCGGGGACGATGATTCCTTGATGTTGGCGTTTGGGCTTGTCGAACAGACTCAGTCGCCCGAAGTTCAAGCTCGCTATTTCGGGCTCGGGCGAGTGGCGCATCGTGTCGAGTCGCGCGATATCACCGTGGCGATCAGCTAGCGAATGTCCGTTTCCGAAGTTCTCGAGCGTCTTGCCATTTCCGCCGAGCGCTCCATCGTTGAACTGGGCTCCCAATTGACCATTATTTGCGATAATAACGTAATCGTCGACGCAGCCTTCGGAAGAGCCGGCAATGGGGATCGACTGCGTCAGGAAAACCTGTTAGCGCAGTTCTGCACGCTAAAGCCAGTCGTAGCGTTGGCTTGCCTCGAAACGTTTGTTGATGACAACCTTAACGAGCCTGTCAAAGAGTGGTTGCCCGAAGTCCGCGGAACGCAATGCGGCGAATCTAGCCTCACTGCCTACCTTCAACACTGTGCATTTGGCGGTCGGCCTGCAGGCCGCGAATTGTGGATGACCCCGGAGAGAAACCGCGTTAGAACAATCGTAGACCGAATGGAGTGGTCACGTTCGTCTGGCTTGAAGCAGGCGTACAGCGAGGCAGCAGCGTGGTACATCGTTGGTCGGGCAATTGAAGCGCAATCCGGTCAACCGCTCGGCGAGAGAGTCTGCGAAGTAACGCGAGAGATGGCTTTCAGCGGTGAGATGTTCTTGTGCGGAGCAGAAATCCCTTCGCCCGAGACGATCTCGCCTGGAGCGGCTCTGACACGCTTCGGGTGGCAAGCCCAGTTGATGGACACGGCAGAATCACGGTTACTAGATTGGAACCCTGGCTTCGGCGGATATTCGTCCTCGCGCTTCCTTGCGGGCTTCTACGACCATGTCATGACTGTCCCTGGATGGGCCAAAAAGCTCTGCGATGTTGGGTCCGTTACCCGTTTCGATCATGCATTACAGCGCGATTGCCGGTTTGGCAACGGTGTGATGCTTACCTTGTCAGAGCATCATTTCGGCGACAACATCTCGGATCTAGCATTTGGCCATAGCGGCTTCCGAGGGCAATCTTTCGCGTTCGCCGACCCATCGCGGGGCCTGAGTGTGGCTTACACAAGCGTCGGATGCGCTGACCCGGACTTAGCGGTGACAGTCCGGCGTCCTCTTCTTGTCGATAGCATTCTCGAAGACTTTCCTGAGAAAACTTAGGGACAATGTTTGTCAAGGGCCAGTTTGATGTCTTCGTTGCTGGCCATGAAAAGTCCTCGCGTCTAGGCGGCTCCTGTGTTTCGTGTGGTGCGGTGGGTGAGGCGGTAGCTGTCGCCGATGGTGGAGATGATGTGGGAGTGGTGGCAGAGCCGGTCGAGGAGGCTCACGGTGGTTGGTTGGTCGGGTAGGAATCGGCCCCAGTCCTCGAAGGGGCTGAGGGAGCCAACGGCTAGTTCCTTTCGTTCGTAGTCTGCGGCGATGAGTCTGAAATAGGAGTTGGCAGCCGGAGTGGTCGAGCGGCGCGAACCCATTCATCTCGCAACTCGCGGACCCCAAGAGAACGTCGGGTGTCGTTGTAAGCGTCAATAAACCGAGCGACGGCCCGTCGGGCCTGGTTTTTGGACTCAAAGGTGATCCCGGATAGGACCTCCCACTCGAGAGTCGAGTTGAAACTTTCCGCTGCCGCGTTATCGAGAACCGACGCGACCCGGCCCGCTGATTGGCGAACCTTGAGCGTTTTACAGGCTTTAGCGAACACCTCGCCGGTGTACTCGCCGCCTTTATCGGAGTGCGAGGGCCTTTCACGTCACGGACGTATTGTCAAGGGTGTGCCTATGGAGTGCCAATCCTGACACCGGTTCGGAAGTGGGCGTGCTCTAGACCGTTTACGAAGTTAGAACGGACCCGTTCTGGTTCGCCCACCGCTTCGAGTGTGATGTCGCGGGCGAGGATCTCTTCGATGAGAATCTTCAGTTCCAGTCGAGCGAGCGAAGCGCCTAGGCAGAAATGCGCCCCTCCCCCACCGAAAGCCACGTGGGTTGGCAGCGCGGGCCGGGCGACATCAAAGGTGTACGGGTCGTCGAACACCGCCTCGTCGTAGTTGGCGCTGGCGTACCACATCACCACCTTCTGCCCGGCAAGAATCTGGGTACCCGACAGAACATGGTCGACTGTCGCGGTTCGGCGG
>CBERPN010000056.1:0-17275 GCA_965524675.1 uncultured bacterium | reverse complement strand
TGACAGCCCACACGTCGTGGTTAGCGCCAAGCAGGTTTTCTACCGACAGCATTGCCGTGTACATCGAGTGGTCTTGATTGTTGTACTTGTGCATGCCGTTGCGTCCCACGGGCATCACGTTGGCTGCGTTGCTGGCAAGCCAACTCTTTAAGGTCTCGACGTTTTCGATGTAGCTGGCGTCATACATTGGATAGGCCTTGGGCATGCGAACCACGTAACCCTCGGTTACGTGCTCAGGATCGAGTAGCCCAAGCGTGCTCAACTCCCTTTTGCCAAGTTCGACCAGGTCGGAGTCATCCATCACCCAGAGGTGGTCGCCCTCGTCAACAAAGTACTCGAGACCCAGACAGGTCCGTCCGTCCTTCACCAGGTAGGGCGACCATTGCCCAAAGTTCTGCACCCGACCAACCTCGACGGCAGGGGAGTGGATATAGATCCAATTGTCGGGGAAGCCGTCGGACTCGGGGATGACGAGCGCAACGGTCAGAAAGTCACGAAACTTGAGCCCGCGCGCCGCTTCGAGCACCTCGGGCGGGGCCGGAGGGTTCATCGCCTGGATAAGTGCAGGCATGGGCATCGAGGAGAACACGTGTGAGCACGGGTACTCGATTTCGACATCGCCGGAGGAGGCCACGACGGTTGTCGCACGGCCATGGGCGTGCTCGATGCGGGTAACCGGGCTCTTCATCCGAACCGAACTTCCCCCGGCGACCACCTTGTCGCGGCAGCGTTCCCACATCATTCCGGGCCCATATTTTGGATATTCGAACTCTTCGATGAGCGAGGTGATGTCCTTTTGGTTCCGGCTCGGCGTCAGCGAGTTGACGATGGCGCTGAACAAGGAAAGGTTTTTGATGCGTTGGGCGGCCCAATCGGCCTGAAGATCGGCCGCGTCGACGCCCCAAACCTTCTCGGTGTAAGTCTTAAAGAAAGTGCGATATAGCCGCCAGCCGAATCTGGATGCTGTCCAGTTTTCGAAGCTGTCGAGGTCTTCGGGTGGGCGCACCCTTACCCACGCGTAACTCAACACGCAGCGCAGCGCCTCGATCACGCCGAGGTTTCGAAGCGCGTTCATTGCCTTTAGTGGATAGTCGTAGAATTTGCCGTCGTAGAAGATTCGGCTCATTCGTGGGCGAAGCAGGAACTCGTCGTCGTCGAGAATCTCGTGCCACAGATCTTCGACCGGTTGAACCTTGGTAAAGAATCGGTGCCCACCAATATCAAAGCGCCAGCCGCCGGCTTGAGCGGTGCGGCTAATGCCGCCAACCACCGAGTCGGCCTCGAGCACCGTGCTGTTTATGCCGTGCTTGTTGAGTTGATACGCCGCCGTCAGACCTGCCGGGCCCGCACCGATTATCACCGGCACGATCTCGCCCTGTGACGCGTCTAGGGGGTCGCCCGCGCTCGTCGATTTTGCGCTGCTGGCAGCGTCTTGTTGATCGATCACGACGGGTATCTCCATTAAGGGATGCAGGTCGACCACAGCCCAGATTCATTCGACCGAAAGCATAGTGGGCTCAGGCTCTGTTGCTGGCGTTCCCCGGCCACGCAGGCCGCGGGCTCAGACTCCGGGCTGGCGCCCTGCGCCTTACAGCGGCCGGGCTCTGTTTGCTGGTCTTACACCTCGCTGCGGCGCACCACCATTACTTCGCTGGTCCGAAAGCTGGCGAGGCGGGTCGACCAGCTATCGATTACTCGCCGGTCGGTGCTGGTGCGAAAGAAGGTAGTCATCGCGCCTTCTTGGGTGTATGCATCGGCGTCGCAGATCTCTTCGTTACTGCCATCTCTTAGGGTAATTTCGTAGCTCGCCATCTCGTTACCTCTTTCATTTCTCAGCGGATCTGGTGTCAGTGGCTCGGTGGGCCGTATTTCTGATGTTGCCATTGTGGCTGAAGTTGCTTGTGGGATGGAAGGGGAGAAGCATCTGGAAATCTGCAGATTCCTCGGGAATTGTTGGGGATAACTCTGCTACATCTGTGGAGGAGCACGCTCCGAGCGTGGAATCGCGTCGCTCGGCCAGGATTCCTGGCACCATCCTCGCAATTTCGAGGCTGGCGTGAGAAGGTCGTCTCGTGGTTGAGACTTTGCCCGAAACGTTCGATTGTCCTCGCTGTCACAAGGCGGTCGAGAACCAGGAGATCTACGGGCCTTGTGAGGGCTGTGTAGCGGAGCTACGGGCAGCGTATTCGGGAAAGGCGCGCTTGGTGGCGGTGCCCGACTACGAGCCCAAGATGAACGTCACGCCGAACGCTGTGGCCCAAAAAGACTAGATTGATGTTACCGCAATGGTGTCAGACACGTCCCTAATGAAGCGTCCCTAATCCGTCTGCCGGGTGGTGTCAGACACGTCCCTAAAACCTGGCTACACGCTCGAACTCATAGCCCGCAGAGCCAGGCATAACGAACGAATCAGACACCGATCATCACCAGCGCGGCCACACACAACAGCCTGCACCCTGACGGGCACGTACAAACCCGGAGACCCCAACCCAGCGCCCGAAAACTAGGCGAGACCCCGAGTAGCCTTGCAGCTTGCGCCGCTTAACTTCTCGGGGCCTCAGGTGTCCCAGTCATTCGATTATCCGGCACAACCCGGGCTTTCGAGGAACTTGGTCGCAAGCGACAAAGCTCTTGGTCTTGCTTCTCGTCGGTTCGTACTCCGGCGAGTCTGACCTAAATCTTCCAGCAGGTGAGCGACCTCATCTTCTCGGGAGGTGTTTGTTAGCGGTACCCGACGGCACCTCCATCATCAACCCCCACCTGTCACAAGTCGTTGCCTAGTCTCTTACTCTCCCGTTGTAAGCACCCCGTCGGATGATTACCGTGTTCGAGTTCGATTCCATGCTGACCCGGTAGTTTCTTCAGGATTCAGTGAGTTCCTCACCTGTCGGCGGCTCGCTCGTCGATTCCGTTCGAAACCACCAACGTAAAAGCTGGTTGACTCGCTTCGCTCAGTCTTTGTTTTGGCGTCTGTCTGGGCTGTTCGGCGGAGCCCTCCGAAGAGAACAGCGCTTCGCGGCGCAAACTCGACCGCAACTCGATTGAGTTTGGCTTGTCTGGTCCGTTGTCTCGGGGCGCTGTGCGCTCGAACCTCAGGAGGCTGCGCTCTAACCCGTTCGGATCGAGCTTCTTCAGGCTTCCAGATTGGACCGAAGCCCTCCCCAAATTCCTTCTGAAACTGTCACTTCCCGAGCCAGACCGGAGTCGTTCCGAAATCCGATTGCTCGTTGCCTTTCGACGTGTTGAACTCTGCCCGCAAAAGGCACCTCCGGTCAAGGCGGAGCCAGATTTCCCCAGGGTCCTCCACAGAGAACCGTAGAAATCCCCAGGTCGCAGTGCCCTGTGCACAGGGTCTTACACAGAAAGCGCGAATTCTCGATAGTCGAGGGCGAACCCGAGAACCTTCTCGACGTAGCTGTCGCGATGGTTGTAGGCGAAGTAGCCGCGTTTTAGTCCCTCGATGGTGCTCACGTTGCCCGCTGTGCGGCAAAGATAGTGCGCCGCCGAGAATGCGGCGTCGTAGAGGTTGTGCGGATCGATGATGCCGTCAGCGTTGCCGTCGAGCCCGTTGCCCACCCAGGTTGAGGGAATGAACTGCATTGGTCCGACCGCTCTATCGAATATCGGGTCGTGGTCGAGTGCGCCGCCATCGGTATCGGCGATCACCGCAGTATCAGAGCTTCCGTCGAGCTGAATTCCAACAATTTCGTCCGATGTGGCGCCGTCAGCCAGCACTTCGCTGTCGCCGAAGGTTCCGTGACCGCTCTCAACCCTGCCGATGCCTGCCAGCATCCACCATTCAACGCCACAGCCGGGGTGAATCTTCTCGCTGAGGATCGCGGCGTTGTTGTAGGCATCGAGAACCACGACTGCGAAATCGAGCCCTACTACCTCGGCTAGGACGCGATGTTCGCGCACCGCCAGCTCCAAGTCTGGAATCTCGGCACTGAAGTTGAGCGAGGCCACCATCCAGTCCTCAATGTCGTTCTGGGTTTGGGTGACGGTCTGGGCCAAGCGGGCCAACTGTGTCAGGTCGCGTTCTTGATCGAGATCGAGTGCCAGCAATGCTGGTTCAAGAACCTCACGCCTGTCGACCTGTACGTCGCTCACCACCTGCACCAACTGAACCGACCGGGACGACTCAGCAAGCGCTGTCGGGTCGAGCCCTGAAACAGCCTCGTTTGCTTCGGTGTTGCCCGATCCGACGAACTCGGTAATGGCAAGCTCGCGTAGCCGGTTTTCGATTCGATCGAGTTCACGAATGATCGCCCGGCGATCACGACGTCGTACGCCGATGGTTTCGCGAACCTTCTCCCGCCTGTCGTGCACCTGGAGCAGGGTTGCTTCAGCGGTCGCGAGGCTCGTCGTAGCCTCGGCCACCGCCACGATCTTGTCGAGATAGGCGGCTACCGCGGCGTCGTACTCAGCGCTTGTCGCCGCAATCCGGTCCACACCGGCGCTCAATTCGGTATCTGGAATAAGGTCACCGATCTGAAAGTCTTCGTCGAGGGTCAACTCAGCGATCGCAACCGGGTCGAGCGGTTCAACTGTGGCCTCGACGCCTGATTCACCCTCATCTTGGCCAGCCGACGCTGCGGGGCTGACCGACAAGGTCAAAACTAGAAGTATCAAAGTCGTGCGCGCAGCACGAAACGCGAGGCCGAAGAGCCATCGCCCGAAGCTCATCAACCCCTATCGGCAAGTCCAAAGAGCGATTGACAAGAACTAGCTAGACGCGCGCTTGTCACTCCAGGCGATGGCGGATTCTAGTTGGCTGCCTATCTGGAACAGCTGGTCCTCACGGCCGTAGTCGGCGACGAGTTGGACACCGATCGACATGCCGTCGCCCGCAGTGCCGAGTGGCAGCGAAATCGCTGGCTGGCCGGTGATGTTGAACGGTGATGTGAACATCGCGTATGGCGCCGAAGCCGCCAAGCCGCGAAGTGGATCCTCAGGGGTGCCGGTCAGTTCACCGATCTGTGGCGCCTTAGCCGGACAGGTGGGAGTCAACAACAAATCGAAACCGCTCGACCACCAGTTGGCCATCTCGCGCCGGAAACGGTGCTGACCAGCCTGAAGGTTAATGATGTCGGTGCCGGTAACCGTCTTGCCAGCCTCGGCCATCGCCCAAGTGGCTGCTTCGACATCGTCGGCGGTCAGCTCGTGGCCAACCATTTCAGCGAGTCGGATCATGGTTGCTGCAGCACCAGCGGTCCACAGCTTGATGAAATCGCGCGCTAGCTCGTCGCCATCGAGAGCGGGCGGGTGAGCCTCGACAACGTCGTGCCCAAGACCCTCGAGTACCGTCGCCACCGAACGAACCGCAGCTACGATCTCGGGCTCAATCTCGCCCTCCCGGCTTCGTGTCGTAGTCGTCATTAGTCCGATTCTGAGCGGCTCGGGATCACGACCAAGCAATTTGAGGTACGGCTGGCCTGTCGTTGGAGCGACAACCCCATCGCCGGGAAACGGAAACGCTGTGGCATCGAGAATCGCTGCACAATCGCGCATCGTGTGACACACCACGTGCTGGACCGACTGACCCCACTCGTCTTGCATTGGACCCATCGACAAGCGTCCACGGCTGGGTTTGAGGCCGACCAGACCACACATCGCAGCGGGGATACGAATTGAGCCCCCACCGTCGCTGGCGTTTGCTGCGGGCACCATACCGGCTGCTACCGCGGCTGCGGAGCCACCGCTCGAACCACCGACGCCGCGGTCTAGATCCCAGGGATTACGGGTCGGGCCATACGCTTCTGGCTCGGTGGTAGCGACCAAGCCGAGTTCGGGTGTGTTTGTGCGGCCCACGATGACGAAACCAGCACGACGATAGGCGGTGGTGATATTCGCATCTATGGGGTTGGTATAGGTGGCGTTCTTTAGACCCTTAACACCCAGGTGGAAAGGGTCGCCGGCGCTCGCGGGCCAAAGATCTTTCAGTAGCATCGGAACCCCGCGGAAAGGCCCAGTGGGCAGGTCGGGCGATGCTGCCGCCTCCAGCGCCTTGTCGAACATCGTATGAATCACGGCATTCACCGCCGGATTGCGTTGCTCGATTCGACTTATCGTCGCCTCGATTACCTCGCTGGGCGAGGCATCGCCGCGCTCGATAACCTCTGCAGTTCCCACCGCATCCAATTGGCCAAGTTCGTCGCTCATGACCCCGATTCTTAACCGATCGGTCGCGGTTTCAGCAAAGACCCGGTGCAATTTGCGATGGAGGCCGGCACCCCTGGGGCTCTACGTCCAGGCGTTTCGAGCCACCAGAACGTCCTTGAGCACCTGGGGTTTGTCGGTCATGATGCCCGCCACACCTAGGTCGAGTAGCCGGTTCATCTCCGCTTCGTCGTCGATCGTCCAAACGTGGATAGGTAAGTCGTGCTCAGCCGCCGCCGCGACAAAGCGCTCGTCGAGCAGAGTTCGGTTTCGAACCATTGGAGAAACCTGCGCGCAACCTACCCTTGGGACCGCGCTTGGAGTGCCAAACGATGCCGCCCGCAACGCCGCGACCCCGAGTGGTCCCAACGAAGTGCATAACCTTGGCCCCATCAGGTCGCGAACTTCCGATAGCCGTCGGTCTGAAAATGAGCCTACGCAAACTCGGTCGATGGCGTCGTGAGCAATGATTGTGTCGACCAGGGGTCGGATCGAATTCTGTGCCTTGATATCGATATTCAAACGGGCTTCGGGAAAACTAGAGAGCAACTCGTCGAGGCGGGCGATGGGCTGTGTGCCGTCGACGCGAGCATGCTTCACGTCGTCCCACAAGAGCTCAGAAATCTGACCTGAGTGGTTGGTGACGCGGTCGAGCTCGTGGTCATGAAAGGCCAGCAAGACACCATCGCTCGTTGCGTGGACATCGGTCTCCAGATACCGGTAGCCAAGGTCGACAGCGTGTTGAAACGCCGGCATCGTATTCTCCGGATGAACGCTCGCCCCACCGCGGTGTGCGAATGCCAGCGGGGTGGGGTGGTCTAAGAAGGAAAACACTCTTCGAGAATAGCTGCGCGCGGACGGTGTTCAGGCTCACTACGATTCATCGGGTGAAACGACGAACGAAAATCATTGCCACCATCGGACCGGCTTGCGACGACGAGAAGACCATGCTCGGCCTCATCGATGCTGGAATGGATGTTGCCCGCATCAATATGTCGCACGGCACGATCGAGGAAGGCTTGGCCCGATTCCACCTGATTCGACGGCTGGCAAAGCAAGCCGGCCGCCATGTGGGCATCTTGGTCGACCTGCCCGGCCCTAAAGTCCGTTGTGCCAGCTTCGGAGACGATCCAGTCCGGCTCAAAGTCGGAACCACGGTCAAGCTAGAGGTCGGAAACGACAAATCGACGGCGGACACCATCGAGGTCAACTACGAGGGACTGGTCAGCGATATTCAGGTTGGCGATACGCTTAACATGGGCGACGGCCGGGCCATCTTTGAGGTAACCGAAAAGCAGCCCGAACACCTCGTAGCAACGATTATCCATGGTGGGAAGGTATCTGGGCGCCCGGGCCTGCACGTACCGTCCGATCGTCTAAGAATGTCGACTCCCACCGACGAGGACCTCGTGATCCTCGACGCCTTTGTCGAAGTTGGGGTCGACATGGTGGCACTTTCGTTCGTCCGGTCGGCGCACGAGGTACGCCGTGTCGGAACCGAACCTCACCCGCGCGGCCCGCTGGTAATCGCCAAGGTCGAGACCCGGGCAGCAGTCGAGAATCTCGAAGGAATAATCGAGGCGTCTGGGGCAGTAATGGTGGCCCGTGGCGATCTCGGCAACGAGCTTCCAATAGAGGACCTTCCGTCGGTTCAAAAAGAGATCATCTCGAAGTGCATCGCCCTCGGTCGACCCGCGATTACGGCCACCCAAATGCTTGAGTCGATGATCGACTCGCCAGCCCCGACCCGCGCAGAGGCATCCGATGTCGCCAACGCTGTTTGGGACGGTTCTTCAGCGGTGATGCTGTCTGGCGAGACCGCGGTTGGTGCGGACCCGATCAATACGCTTCGGACCATGGGCAGAATCGCTCGTCGCGCCGACGAGGACTTCGACCACGAACGCTGGGCCCGACGAATCGCTCAGCTTCGAATGACCGGCGGCGCCGACCCCAACGCCGCCGTAACCGATGCCATGACAATGGCTGCTTGGCGCGCCACTTCAGAGCTGAAGGTCAAGACGATCGTGGCTGTTTCGGGCAGCGGTTTCACCGTGAGGTCGATGTCGAGGTTCCGTCCTGCGGCCAGGATCTTAGGTTTTTCGGCCAACCCGCGAACCGTCGACCAGCTGACGCTGTCGTGGGGCACTACGCCAATCAATCTTTCGGGGCAATCTACGAGCAACGAAGAAATGGCTGCCGAAGCGGTAAAGATCGCTAAGGAGTTGGGCCATGTGAGTACCGGCGAACTCGTAGCCGTGCTGGCCGGTGCCACCACCAGTAGCCAGTCGGCAAACGTTCTTCGCTTAGTAACCGTTGAGTAGTCTCAATTAGCTCTTACCGCCGAAGCTGCGCTCAGTCTCGGTTGCACCCGTACTCGACGTACTTCTCTGAGGTTATCTCAACGTCTATTCCATAGAGGCTGCACCCGCACGTCTTCGCGCAGTCGCCGAGATCGGATCGTTGAACCCACAGGGTGAGCACGAACAGCGCAACAACTCCTAGCAACGATGCCTTGATGATCAGCTTGGTGATGAAGCGCATCATCATGAACGAGCCGACAACCAGCGCCAGCGTGAGCAGTGGGATGAGCCATCGCAGCCGGTCGGGTGTGAGAAAAGAAGGAAGTGAGACCGCGAGCAGGTTCACCGTTGCAAGGGTTGCGCTCATCTGTCAATCGTATCCGTACCCGCCGCTCGAGTTCGGTACCCCTCATCGCCCTCGGGCCGCATAAGCTCTATAGATGTCCGGAATGAACCCCGTTAACCTCACCGCTGGCCCACCGGAAACGGTCCTGGACCCCGAGCTACAAGAAGCACTTGCGGCCCTTGTCGAGGCGCTTTCGCAAACCGGCGAAGAGCAACGTCGAGCGGTTGGAGTGGTGGCCTGCCGCTGGCCAACCTTTCTCGATGCTTGGGCCCAGTTAGGTGACCTTGCCGAAGATGATGCCGACGCGTATGCCGCCTATCGCGTTGGCTATCACCGCGGCCTCGACCGGTTGCGTCAGAGCGGCTGGCGAGGTTCCGGCTACGTCCGCTGGGAGCACGAGACCAATCGGGGCTTTCTACGCGCTCTCGCTGGTCTACAGCGCATTGCAGCCAAGATCGGTGAATTGGACGAAGCCGAACGCTGCGCTCACTTCCTGGTTCAGTTGGACCCGAACTGGCCTCCCTCGGATCTTGGATAAGAGTCTCCCCGGCTTTTGTGGGGCAGTCCTGGCTGGTGGCTCGAGTTCTCGAATGGGGCGCGACAAGGCCGTGATCGAGTACGACGGCCAACCTTTGCTAACTCATTCCGTCCTGGCTTTGGCTAGCGCTGGGGCAAGTGAGGTCTTTGTGGTCGGCCGACAGGCTCGAGAGATTCTGGGAACACCGGCGATACCCGACCTGTTTCCAGGCGAAGGACCACTCGGCGGGGTGATCTCGGCGCTGACACATTCCTGCGAGCCCATCGTGGCCTTCATGCCGTGCGATCTAACCAACGCTAATCCGCTCTCTGTCACCAAATCGCTCGCGGCGCTGGGCTCAGCAGATGTCGCGGTACCTGTTGTTGAGGGTCACCGGCAATGGGTCCACGCGGTATTTCGAACGACCGCGCTCGACTCATTGCGAGAACAGTTTTCGGCCGGGGCGCGGTCGTTACGCGCGGGGGTCAGCGAGCTTCGGTTAGTGGAGGTGCCCGGCGGGGAAGCTCTTTGGTTTCGCGACGCCGATCTTCCCTCGGACCTTCTCTGACCCAAGAAAGTTCGACGATCTGAGGGTGGATAGCGATCGAAGCACTACTGTCGTCAATCCAGGTTTCTAACGATGAGGAGAGTCTGTGAGTGGTAACGCTGCGCCGCTGATCGTAACGACAACGGACGAGTTGGATGATGTGGTGGCGAGCCTGCTCGACCACGAGCGATACGCAGTAGATACCGAGTTTCATCGTGAGCGCACCTATTACCCCAAGGTGGCGTTGGTGCAGGTGATATGGCCTGGTGGCGAACCGGTGCTCATCGATCCGCTGGCGGTATCGCTCAAGCCACTAGCGGCCGTGTTCGATGGTCCCGGTGTGGCGGTGATGCATGCGGCCCAACAAGATCTCGAAGTCACCGATCTTTCCACCGGCACGATCCCGTCGCGCCTTTTCGACACTCAGATCGCGGCAGGTTTTGTTGGCATGGCCTCGCCGTCTCTCTCCGCGCTACATGAACGTTTTCTCGGCAAGCGTTTGCCCAAGGGCGATCGCCTCACCGACTGGTTGGCCCGCCCGCTCACCGACGGCCAGATCTCCTACGCTGCCGCCGACGTGGCCGACCTGCTCGAAGTTCACGACCTGCTTTGTGACGAGCTCGACACAGCCGGCAGGCTCGAGTGGGCCCTCCAAGAGTGCGAGAATTTCCGGTTGCGAGGTCGTCCGTCGCGCGATCCACTCGACGCTTGGCTAAAGATCAAAGACGTGCGACACCTACGCGGCAAGAACCTCGCAGTAGCGCAAGCTGTGGCTGAATGGCGCGAACGCCGGGCGGCCGAGATCGACCAACCCGTGCGGTTCGTCCTACCCGACCTTGCGGTCGTGGCGCTAGCACAAAAGAAGCCGACGGACGCCTCGAAGCTACGTGATCTTCGCGGCCTCGACGACCGCCACCTCAAGGGCAAGGTTAAAGAGATGCTCATCGAAGTGATCGCTGAGGGCAAGGAGCGCGAGCCAAGGCCGCTTCAGTTGGCCGATAAGGCGAGTACGCTTCGCGATCTTCGCCCTGCCGTTACGCTCGTCTCGGCCTGGGTAAGTCAACTCTCGAAGGAGCTATCGCTCGACCCCGCACTGTTGGCGAGTCGTAACGATATCGAGGCCTTCGTTCGGGGCGATCCGAACGCGCGGCTCAACTCGGGCTGGCGACAACAATTGGCGGGAAAGCCAATCGAGCGACTAATGAACGGCGACGCTGCTTTGGCTTTCGACGGCTCGAACGGCCTCGTTCTCGAAGAGCGAAGCCGACTGCCGGTGAAATAGGATCGGCGTTTTTCGCTGTTCCATACAGAATTCCTGCGACACAGCTCTGCTGAGCTCGAAATAGATCTGGCTTGCTGTATACTCACGGGTCGACGATATGACTTGTATTTGGAGCGTTGCCCGTGAAGAAGGGTCGCCACAGACGATTTGAAGAGGCTCGGGCGCTCAAGCGCTCCGACAACGTTGATTTCGACGGACTACTAGACAGCCTCGAAAGCGACCCCGCTAGTAGCGGCGAGAAGGAGTGGGCCGACATCGCCGACGACTACTCGCAATGGGCCGACGTGGCCGCCGAGTACGAGGCTCAAAAAGATCCAGAGGCCGAGGTGGACGACACCCCAGCAGCAGACGCAGCGCCAGACTCCGGACACGACGACATCGCCGAACAAGAGTCCGCCTAACCACCAGTTCGGTGAGTCGGGTGCGCAACGAATACAGCGACGCCTCTGGCAGCAACATGGTTTGAGAACGCGTCGTAGACATCGCGGCCGACAAGCTCTACTATCTCGTCGCGCATGGTTTCGAAAACTGAGCGCTGATCGACGAACGCGGTGTCGTCTTCGGTGCACCACCAATGAAACTCGGCACCGCCCGCACCCCAATCGGCCCGCTTCCACTCCCGTAACAGCATGGTCACTTGGCCGTTGTCATCGGTGTAGTTGTCCAAGCGAAGTGGCAACTGCCAGCAAACCTCAGGTTTCCAATCGAGGGGTCGTTCGCCGTGGCGCAGCGCGGCGCGGTGAAGGGCGCAACCAGCGCCGCCACCAAAGTCGGGGCGATTGAGAAAGATGCAGGCTGAATCGACCTTCGCCGTTAAGCCGTCGCCGTCGGCATCAACTTCTACTGCGTTGGATATATCGTCTGTGCAGTATTGCCAGTCTTGGGCTGTTAACCGGCTGGCGAAGTGCAGCACACGCTCGCGGTCATCATCGTCGCTGAGGTGCGCGCCGTGGCTGCAGCAGCCCTGCTCAAGCTCCGGCTCTGGTTGGTGCCCCACCCCACTACAACCTTCGCCGTAGATACAGCGCCAGTTGCTGGTTAGGAAGGTGGCATCCAGCAGCCATACCGTTGCTTCGTCGTCGCGTAGCGAAACCCACTCATGTAAATCGTCCACGGCGTCAACCTACCGGGGCGTGTCAGTGCTGGCGTCTACAATGTTCGACATGACCGGACAGTTTGACGACATTCGCGAACGTTTAGAAGCAATCGGCGAGGAGTTGGCCGATCGCGCTATGGATGTGCTTCGCGAATCCATTGAGGCTGGTGCTCAAGAGATGCCAGTCGACGAGAAGCGGCTAACCCAGGCGCGGCGTGCGATCGAGAAGGCGGCCAACCTGCTACGCGACAAGAACGACAATGGCGATGGGGCCGACGGGGACTCGTCTCAGTGGTAGCGAGCAGGCATTTAGAAGATCTAAGCGGCCCAGAGATACCGCAAAGAATCACCGAGTCGTCCATCATTATCCAGCCGATCGGTGCGGTAGAGCAGCACGGACCTCACCTTCCGTTGTCGGTCGATCATGTCATCGCCCACGAAGCCGCCGAGGCACTGGTCGATCAGTACGGCGACGAGTTTGATCTTTGGCTGTTGCCGACATTGTCGGTTTCGAAGTCAAATGAGCACGCCTGGTCGGCTGGAACCCTCTGGCTTTCGGCCAACACGATGTTGGCGGTGCTCGACGACATCGCCCGGTCGATAAGTACCACCGCTACCCAACGGCTGGTCTTTCTCAACGGCCACGGCGGAAACTCCTCGTTGCTTAACGTTGCATGTCGAGATATTCGCCTTGCGTACGGTCTCAAGACTTTCTTGGTGCATCCCTTCGCCCCTCCCGATCAGGGCGGAGCGTCGCCCGATTCCGAGCTGGGAATGGGGATTCACGGGGGTCATCAAGAGACCTCAGTATTCATGCACCTACGTCCCGACCTCGTCCGCCTCGAAAAGGCCACACGGGCCGTGCCGAGTGCTCTCGCCGAGAATCGCCACGTCAAGTTCGGCGGTTCCGCTTCGTTTGGTTGGCTATCTAACGATTTTTCGGCCGAAGGGCACATCGGCGACCCAACCAATGCGAACGCCGAAGAGGGCCAACAACTCTTTAACGCCGCCGTTCGATTGTTAGGCGAACAGATGGCCGAAATCGCCACATTCGACTTCGGAAGGTAATCGAGTAGTCCCGCCGCGCTAGCAAGGGCGAGTTCACAAAGCAGCGGGAGATGGGGTGTGCCCGGCAAATGGCCGAAATGTTGCGGTGGACTTTGACGGAGCGTAGGAGAGTAACACTGCCCTTGTAGGAACCTCCGCTACCAGTAGAGAAGTTGGGGGTGCCTGCACCACCTCGAGGAGGCGGGTCTGCACCCTGGGCAGCGAACCGCCGTTGCTCCATAATGGGTTCATGCAGGTATCAACAGGTTCTCGCTCCACCGTGGTCATCGTTCAGTTGCTCGTCGTAGCGCTGTTGGCTTCGCTCTTCGCCGTGATTTCCGCGCCGAGCCCGGCGGGGGCCACGCCTGGCGAGCCGGTCCTCCAGGTCCAACCGAGCGGCGGTGAACCGTTCGACGCTGATCCCGAGCGAATCGAGCAGCCCCGCAACATCACTACGGTCGAATCCGCCCGCCTCCTCGATACGCGTTCGGGGCGGAGCCGAAAGACGATCGATGGGCGGTTCGAGGGGACTGGGGTTCTTGCGAAGAAGGGCACGCTCGAGCTCGTCGTGGCCGGTCGGGGTGGGGTGCCTGATGACGCGGCGGGCGTGGTGCTCAACGTCACGGTGCTCAAGCCTACGGGGCGGGGCTCTGTCACTGTGTTTGCTTGTGATGAGCGCCGACCGCGTGTCTCCAACCTCAATTACCGTCGTAAAGACACGGTCAGTAACGCCGTTCTCGCCAAGGTAGGCAGCGCGGGTCGGGTCTGCATTTATTCGACGCGAGCCACGAACCTTGTGGTCGATGTCAACGGCTACGTCGCCGATGAGGCTGACACCAAACCCCTTACTCCAGCCCGCCTCCTCGATACGCGGTCGGGGCGGAGCCGAAAGACGATCGATGGGCGGTTCGAGGGGACTGGGGTTCTTGCGAAGAAGGGCACGCTCGAGCTCGTCGTGGCCGGTCGGGGTGGGGTGCCTGATGACGCGGCGGGCGTGGTGCTCAACGTCACGGTGCTCAAGCCTACGGGGCGGGGCTCTGTCACTGTGTT
This sequence comes from uncultured bacterium, assembly GCA_965524675.1. Classification (GTDB taxonomy): domain Bacteria; phylum Actinomycetota; class Acidimicrobiia; order Acidimicrobiales; family SHLQ01; genus CALLQB01. The sequence goes on along the minus strand of CBERPN010000056.1, from coordinate 2,931 downwards.
TGCTTGTGATGAGCGCCGACCGCGTGTCTCCAACCTCAATTACCGTCGTAAAGACACGGTCAGTAACGCCGTTCTCGCCAAGGTAGGCAGCGCGGGTCGGGTCTGCATTTATTCGACGAGAGCCACGAACCTTGTGGTCGATGTCAACGGCTACGTCGCTGATGGGACCGGAACAAATCCTGTTACTCCGGCGCGTCTGGCCGATACGCGCTCCGGGCGGAAACGCCGCACCGTCGACGGTCAGTACGAGGGTCTCGGCAAGCTGGGTAGAGGCGCTATTACCGAGATTCGAATTGCTGGTCGCGGCGGTGTGCCCGATACCGGCGTCGGCGCTGTGCTACTCAACGTCACGGCACTCAAGCCAACGGGTCGCGGCTCGGTCACGGTGTTTCCATGCGGACAGGAGAGGCCGCTCGCTGCCAACCTCAACCACCGACGCAAGAGGGGTACCACCAACGCCGTCCTGGCCCGACTCGGCGACGGCGGAAAGGTCTGCTTCCACACCTCGGTCGGCACCCACCTGGTGGTCGACGTGCACGGCTGGTTCGACCTGCCGCCGAATCAGCCCGAGAGCGATGTGGTCGTGCTCGATGACGAGCCCTTCGAGTTCGAGTCAATTTCGGGCGGTGACTCGGATCCCATCGGCTCCTTTGACGAGGAGGTCGACAACCCCGAGATCGTTCGTATCACGACCGAAGAGCCGACACTCGTCGAGGGCGACACCGTCGTACTGTCGAAGCCGTCGGGCGAGCCCTACTACGGCGAGGTGACCTCCGTCGCGGGCACATCGGTGATCGCCGAGGAGGTCTCCCTCGCCGAAGTACTGCCAACCATGGACGTCTCGCTCGAGAGCGACATGGATGGCAACGTCAGCGAGATCGTAGGTGGCGAGGCCGTCAGCAATTTCGTTATCGATCGAGGACTCACGACTGCGAATGAGGACAGCACGACCGACTTTAAATGCACCGCCGAGGCCACGGTGGATTTCACGGCGAGCGCACAAGTCGACGTGGCTCGTTTCGTGTTCGACGTCTCGTTCAACATCTTCGATGGGTTGACTGCCGCCCGCATTGGTTTCAACCCGACGCTTCGAGCCGAGGTGACCGCCACGGCGAGCGCCAAGGCGAGCTGCGAGGTCTACAAGGAGCTCTACAAAAAAGAGCTACCGACCATCAAGTTTCTCGTCGGCCCCGTTCCGGTGTGGATCACCCAAGAGGTCACGGTCGGCATCGGGGCGGAGGTGAGCGCCGAGGCTGCGGGTTCTATCTCTCTGGTCGGCGAAGCGTCGGCCTTCGCTGGCATCGTCTTCGAAGACGGGCAATGGGATCGTCGGACTACGATCACGACCAACTTCAGCCAGCAGGTAAGCGAAGACGTGGTGATCAGCGCCACAATCTCTGCGCCGGTGATCACCTATGGGGCACGCGCCTACGGCATCGCTGGCTTCGATGTCGCGATTGCGGCCAACCTCCAGCTAACGTATCGACCGCTGGCGAAGAAGGTACTCACCCTCACGACCTTCGTCGATCTACGAATCTCGCTCGTCGTGAAGCTCGATCTCGTCGTGACCGGACTGCACTGGCAGTTCGACTTCCCGAGGATCATGGTATGGGGGCCTCTCGAACTCTGGTCCTATTCTCAAGCGGCAACGAACTGTGACCGATCCACTATCCCCGAAGCTCAATGCGAAGCGCTGGTCGAACTCTGGGACCAAGCGGGGGGTAGGGATTGGGCCGATGCCGCGACGTGGGTTTCCGACGACGACCCCTGCGGGTGGGAAGGAGTCACCTGCAGCGGTTCGAACGTCACGGCTCTCGATCTGTCGAACAAGGGTGTGAACGGTCCGGTGCCGACCGTCTTCGGCGGTCTGACCACGCTCGAAACTCTGGATCTCAGCAGCGACACCGGCTTCGCACCGAACACCATCGATTCGATCCCTGCGTCGATCGCCGACCTCGACGCACTTCGTATTCTCGACCTTGCAAATACGGGTCTGACCGCGGTTCCACCCGAAATCGGCGGCCTGGCACGGCTGCGCAAGCTCGAGTTGTCCGACAACGCGCTGACGTCGCTTCCGGAAACTATCGGCACCCTCCGACGATTGCGCTCGCTGATTCTCGATGGCAACCCGCTGGTTTCACTACCTCGCGAGATCGGCGACCTCTCCAATCTGCGCACGCTACGAGTAGAGCGGGCGCCGCTCACCAACCTTCCGACCGAGCTCAGCGAACTCACGGCCCTGGTCGACCTGTTCGTCAGTGATACCCCGATTCAGCAGGTCCCCTATCTTGGCAATGCGACGAATCTGTTCGCGGTGTTTCTTGGCGGCACAGACATCACTGAGCTACCAGGTGGCTTCGAGAACCTGACCTCGCTGTTCGTTCTCAATGCTGAGAACACTGGGATCCGAGCGCTTCCAATCGGGCTCGGGGCTTCGCCCGATTTGTTCCAGCTGCAACTTCGCAACACTGCGATCGACAGCGACATCACCGAGACGATGAGGCGAATCCAACAAACTGCGCCTGAGGTCGCCATTTGGTTGACCTCGAGCGGGTGCCCGATCGTCACCGACCCCGCGGTGCGCGCCTGGCTCGATGGTCAGGTTGTGACCAATCACGAGGGACCGGGTAGCAGCCACGTTCCCTGGGACTCGAACTGCTCGGCCTGACGGGAATTGGCCGACACATGCATCCGGCACGGTCACGAACCAGCCTCGATCCTCGTCGCCAGGCTTCAAGGATCAGCACGACAGAACCACCTCACCTGAGCGATCCAGGAATACGGGCGCCTCGCCAAGACCGTCTCGATCCTGCGCTAACTCCACGACGCGTCAAACACGACCGCAACATTTCGGCCATTTGACGGCCAGACCCCGAGATAGCGAAGCGCCGGAGCCGAAGGCGGAGAAAGGGCGATCGAGTAGTCCCGCCG
>CBERPN010000055.1:0-17406 GCA_965524675.1 uncultured bacterium | reverse complement strand
AAGCCGCGCACCGGCCAACGCCACCGAGGTCAGCGGACTATCGGGTCGACCCGATCTGTGGCGTGAGACCATCGACATCATTGCCCAAAGACCAATTCACGGCTTTGGTTTGGGTGCCGCCTCAGAGGCCTACGAAGCGACCGGAGTCGCATCGCGAACCGGCTGGGACCCCCCCGACGCTCACAACACCTATCTTCAGAGTTCGCTCACAATTGGACTTGTGGGTCTTGCGCTGGTGTCTCTAAGTCTGGTCGGTTACTGGTCCGCGGCGCGACACCGACCCGACCGTTGGCGCGACGCTGCGGTGGTATTGATTCTGGCTGGCAGCCTTACCGAGTCGGTGATGCTGGCATTCCTGCCGTCGCTCACCTTTGTTGTAATGGTTGCAGCCCTCGCCTCAGTAAGTAACCCGGTCGACCAATGACGGCGGAGCCGACAGCACCGGCCGACCCGTACGCAGTGGTCATTATCCCGGCCCACAACGAATCCGGGACGATCGCTCGATGTCTGGAGTCAGTTCTCGACGACCCCAACAGCGACCGCTTCGACGTCGTCGTCGCGACCAACGGATGTACCGACGACACAGCCTTGAAAGCCGAGTCGTTCGGGCACCCCGTTCGAGTCGTCGATAGCGCTTTACCGGGAAAAACAGCAGCGCTCGATTTAGCACTGGCCGCCACCGCCGATGTCACCAGAATCTACGTCGATGCCGACGTAGTCGTGAGCAGCGGAGCGATGACCGCCATCGCTGAGACTATCGAGTCGACCGGAGCAATGGCCGCTGCCCCGCGCATTCAGTTCGACACGACGACCTCGAGTCTGTGGGCACGCCTGTACCTAGAAACATGGGCGAAGGCCGACTACTTCACCGAAGGTCACGTCGGCACAGGCCTCTATGCAATATCGGCCGAAGGGCATCGCAAGATTCCTACCTTTGGCGATCTGTTTGCCGAAGATCTTCTGCCTATTCAACGTTTCGGTATCGAACAGCGAGCAACAGCGAGCGAAGCAACATTTAGTCCACTGTTTCCGCGAAACCTTCGCGACCTAGTCAAGGTCCAGATTCGTCAACAAATCGGCGTGATCGAGTTTCACCGCTGGCTCGAAGAAGTCGGCGAGGAATCAACTCTCGATTCGCTCGATCGAACTTGGATAACGAAGCTGCTGCGAGACCCCAGCAGTTGGGCGGGAGTCGCTGTCTACGCACCGCTACGCGTCTTGATCCAAATCGGCGCCGCTTGGAAACATCGCTTTGGAACACGCACGTGGACCCGCGACGAGACTTCGCGCCAAGCTCACTCAAGCTGATGGCTCGCCAACAGGTGAGCAGTGTCGGGATATGTATCGCCACGCTCGATCGTCCAGCACAATTAGCTCAGCTCCTCAGCGCTCTGGGACGCCTTAACCCGTTGGCGGACGCCGATGGATCATTCCTAGACGTCGTGGTGGCGGTGGCCGACAATGACCCAGCCGGATCAGCCAAGCCGATAGTGGACGGTGTTGGCGATGAGTATCCGCACAGAGTGCTCTACCAGCAAGTTCGCGAGCCCGGCGTGGTGTACGCCCGCAATGCGTCGATTCTTCTAGCTGGCGACGTCGATTGGCTAGCCTTCATCGATGATGACGAGGTGCCTGCGCAGGACTGGCTGACCCAGTTGCTGCGAACAGCCATCGACAACAATGCTGCGGTGGTCGCTGGTCCGGTTCCAGAACACTTCGAAGGCGCTGCTCCGCCATGGTACCTGGACGCAGGACTCGATCTACCCGAGACCCAACCGACCGGTTCATCGATCAAACGGTTCGGGGTTGGTAACGCCCTAATCTGTTCGGCGGCGCTGCAAGACCTCGCTGGCCCATTCGACGTCCGCTTCAACCTCACGGGTGGAGAGGATGTGCATCTGGGCTTTCTGCTCCAACAGCGCGGCCACCAAATGGTTTGGTGCGAAGACGCAGTGGCGACGACGCTGGTCCCTGTCGAGCGGACCGAATTTCGCTGGGTCATGCGCCGTCACTTCAATGCTCACCGCAACTATTCAAGAGCGCTGCGATTGACGACAGGAAAGCGTTCTTGGGGTGAGGTTTCCCGAAGCTTTGCCCGATTGCTAGAGGCGCTCTTCTGGGGCACCGCTGGCGTCCTTCGACGTGACCGTGGATCGCTTGCTAAGTCGGCTCACCTTGGGGCGGGCGCTCTCGGCAAGTTCGCTGGCACATTTGAGGTAACCAGCAGAACAACCTGGTGGTAGGGCGAACCCCAGAAACTCAGCTGTGGGTCTTGCTGGCTTCCGCCGCCGAAACAGAATGCAGCGGCTGCCCAGCCTTATCAGATTCGCACTCTCGAAGATCCACAGGTCGCGAGCGCGACAACCGCGAACGCACCTGAGCGTCGAACAGCTCAGCGATCCAAACCGGCGCAAGATAAGCGGGTTCAACAAGGTAACGAAACCACAATCGTTGCGGCTCAGAACAGAGTCGATGAATCCATTCGAGTCCGAATCTACCCATCCAGCGCGGTGGAGTCGGAATTAGCCCCGCTACGTAGTCCATGCCAGCGCCAACGGTGACGACTACCGGAACCCGAAGCGTTCTTCGGTTCTGAGCCACCCATAGCTCTTGACGAGGCATACCCATACCAACGAGAACTACATCGGGTTGACACTCGTTGATGTGGTCGACGATCTGCGTTGACTCACGAGAACCGAGCGTGGCGTCGAAGAACCCGTCGCGACCGACCAGGTCGATATTGGGAAACCGGCTTCGCAGTTCGGCACAGCCAAGCTCGAGCGCCTCAGGCGTTCCGCCGAGGAAGTAAACGCTCCAATGCTGTTCCTCAGCGATCGAGAGCAGGGTGTCGTACCAGTCGAGATAGGTATTGCGGTGAGAGCGGTCGACCACTCCGCCGAGGAGGCGGCCGTGCACGACGAAGGGCATGCCGTCGATGTACGCCACATCGGCCATGGTGTACGCGTCGCGCACCTCGCTGTGGCGGCGATGCAGGTACGCACTGTGAAGGTTCTGATGAAAGATGGTGAGCGGAAGCCTTGAACTGACGTGTCGCGAAATCAACTCGAGCATGTCAGGGCTAGTGATTGCCGTGACATCGACACCAAATATCGTTCGACGTTCGAGCGGCTGCGCAGAAACGGAACGCAAATGAGGCACCAAGGAAAGTGACGGCGAGCGGGTGTCGCGGCTCGCCGAACTGTCATCGATCTGGGTCATGGCCGGTGTATCGCTGCTCTCGATATCAATCTGGGGGATCACGCTTAATAGAAACGCATGAAAGGGGGTGACAGGTAGTGTGGCGGAAACTTGACGCAGCTGCAAAACGCAGGATTGACAATTCGACTGTTAGAAGTGGCGCGACAGCTTAGATTGCGCCTTGAGTCGCCGCCACTCGGATAGGCGCTGTTGAATTTGCGATATTTCTGAGATACTCAACCTATGAAAGGTTCAAGCGACGACGAAGTTGCCTCCGAGCTCGCGCCAGCACACGAGATCGAGGTTCTCGACGATGACGGCGCGGCGCAGCTTTCAGGATCTGTGTCGACCGACGCTCGCTCGAACACGCTCGCGATAGTTTTGGGTCTACTAGTAGTCGGGTGGTTAGCGCTGGCATTGTTTTGGCCAGGGGGAGACGACCTCGCAAGCGCTCCGGCCCCCAGCTCCACGACCCCAACAGAAATCACCACAACCATCGCACCAATTCCCACCACCGCCGCAGTCGTCGACGAGACCGACCCTCAGAACGATTCGCAAACGCCGCAAGAGTCCGATGAGCCAATCGCACTAGACCCGGTCCCAGAGCTGACCGGGCACCGGGCTTTGATCGCAGTTTCTGGGCCGTCGCAGTCAATCTGGCACGTCGACCTCGGGACGGGTGATGCAACCAAAATCGAGACTCCGGTTCACGTCAACCGTGTCGGCGAGGACGAAATCCATTTCCTTGAAGACAATCGCTTTATTCTCAGTACCGGGCCGCGAACCAGATTCACGCTCTTTCAAATTGACGACGACTACTCGGGCGGGGTGGAGCAGCTGTTCAGCTTCGGCAGTGTTGGTTTGGGTGCGGGCGAGCGTGGGCTCGATCGCGAGAACCACGGCTTGTGGACGGCAACCCGATTTGGGCTAACCCGCTGGGACTATGAAGGCGATCAGATACAAATGCGCTGGAACGACCCCGACAGAGTTTTCGATCTGACCCCGCAAGTTCGAGGGTCGAGCGCTGTTGGTCTTTTGCTCGAAGCGCCGACCGGGGGCGATTTTTGGGTGGGCGAAGACGGATCGGTAACGCGACTCCCCGACGGGCGTATCGAGATGGTCGTCGGACCGTGGGTGCTGCTATCCCAGTGTGATGATTCGCTCAATTGCGAGGGAGCGAAGCTCATAAACCTGTTGACTGGAACCGAAGTCGACCTCGGTAATTGGCGCAAGTTCAGCTACGGCTGTGCTCTCGGTGACGACTCACGGTTCGCTGCGGTCGGAACCGATCTCAACGCCCGATTGTCTCTGGTGACCTACGACGGAGCCAGCGCCGAAGTGACACACACCGACATCGCTTCCGGCGCCCTCGGCTGCGTCGAACTCACCCAGCCGACCCCAGATACCTATCTCATGGCGTTCGAAAAGGGTGTTGCTGTTTTTACTAGCGACGGCACTTGGTTGGGGTCGGCCAACACCCGTCCGCTCGGCGGAGACGTGGCGGCCGTGCAACCGGTCGAGACTCCGTAGCACCCAGCCCACGACGAAATTGGGGATTCCCTAAAGGGTTTTGGGGGGTTTCCCCAGCAGACGACACGGTTTGTGCATGGCTTGATTAGTACATGAGCAGCACCTCGCAACAAACCATCGCACCCACCGCCAAGCCGTCACTTAGCGACATGGCCTCGGCGGCACGGCCAGACCGCAACCGCGCGGTCGATTTCTACCGGGCGGCGGCCATGTTGGCCGTCGCGTTTGGGCACTGGGCGGCAATCGCCGTCAGCCGCGGGGCGACTGGGGAGCTAACGGCGGGCAATGCGCTCGAGTACGCGCCATCGATGTCCTGGATTACGTGGATCTTTCAGGTGATGCCACTGTTCTTTGTTGTCGGAGGATTCTCATCGGCAATGTCGCTCGATAGCCACAACAACGATCCCTCAGCACGCCCCCAAGACTGGATCGTGGCTCGTCTGCGCCGCATGCTGGCACCGGTAATCGTTCTCGCTGGCACATGGTTGGTGCTAATCGCCGGAGGATTCATGACCGGGTACGGGGCCCTGATCGGAGCAGGCGCCACCGCCGCCGCAATCCCGCTCTGGTTCCTTGCCAACTACACGATCGACACAGCGCTGGCACCCTACGTACTCCCCCGCTTTCGCCGTAACCCCAAGCTGTTCTCCGCTATCGCGATCGGCGTATTTCTGGCGCTGGAGGCCATTCGCTTTGCGGGGGTAGCCGTTATCCCGCATTTCAACTGGGTGCTGGGCTGGCTTTTGTTTCAGGTAGCGGGCTTCGCGTGGCGCGACGGGTTGTTACCCACGGGTCGACGTTTGGCCACCATTTCGGCCGGTCTCTGGGCGCTCGCGGTCGGCGCCGTCACCATTGGCCCGTACCCGGTCGCCATGGTCCACTTCCCGGGTCTAGAGAACTCGCCAACTCATCCTCCGTCGCTAGCTCTAATGCTATTCGGAGCTGCGTTCAGCTCGACCGCATTGCTACTGGCGCCCACAATTTCGAGGTTTCTCGCCCGAAGCCCGAGAGCGTGGTCGGCCGTGGTTGGAGCAAACGCCATCGCCATGTCGGTCTACCTCTGGCACATGACCGCAGCGATTGCAGCCGTGGCAATTCTGTTCGCCTTCGGACAACTACCTACCGCGCTGGTCGGCACCGCTGCCTGGTGGCTTCAGAAGCTGCCGATGGTGGCGATCGCATCGCTGTTGTTGGCGGGCATCGTGGCCAAGGTTGCCAAGGTGGAACAACAAGCACTACTCGCTCCTCGCCAACCATGGAAGGGTGGTCAGGCATCGATTATCGCTGTGGCCCTCGTGCTGTCGACAGCGCTGAAGCTCTGGGCCAGCGGCTCGGTAGTGCACGTCATAGCCATGACAGCGATCATCCTCACGGTCTGGTTCAGAACCCTTGGGAGCAAGGAGGCCTAACGGCGCAGAAAGGCGATCAAGACGTCGCTTCGGCCGTCGGCATCCTTGCCTCTAAGGCCAGCGGGTGTCGCCTGCTCGAGATAATTGGCAATGCCTTCGGCCACTACCGGACGCATGGCGATAGCCGATAGCGGGGCGATCTGGGTCTTGATCGTGAAGACGATGGCGCCAGTTCTCGGAAGCAACCTGAGAGTTTCGCGTTCCGAGCGTAACCAGAGCGGCTCGATGTCGTCTGTGCTGGTGATCGTTCGTTGTATCGACTTGCTTGGCTGCACATAGGAGTCGTCGTCATGGAAGAACCAGTTGCGTCGCCACATCGGCCGATCCACTCGCAGCGCGTCAAAAAAGGCATCGGTTTTGGCGCCGAGTTGCTCGGCGTATCCCTCGATCGGCCCGTGGATGGCGAGCAAAGAACCGCCAATCTTGTCGGCCAGCAACCATTGGTTCGGAAACGACAAGCTGCCAGCCACCAGGTTCCAGGTATCGCTGGACTGCGGTCCGTTTCGGGCCATTACGCACAAGTCTTCATCGACCAGCCGCGCCGCGGCATCGATTGGGTCATGGGTGTCGCGATAGGCCGATCGCTCGCCAACGAAGGCCTCGACCAGTTCGAGCAGCTCAGTACACGCCGGTTCGGATCCTTCTTGGGTCTGAACGAACTCTGGATGATCGGCCAGGATCAACGGCTTCGCATCCAAAAGCGATTCGGTCAGTTCGTCACGGATCAGCCAGGTGGCCTCATCGAGACTGCGAAGCCCAAGCCGCAAATTCGGCGCCCCCGGAACCACGGGCAACTCGTCGAGCCAGCCATAGTCGACCGACGGTACCGACTCGATGAGCATCGAGTGTCGAATAGCGCCCACGCTTCGAAGCGTAGAACGTTTATTTCCCGTCGTTACAGTCCGCTAATAGTCGCAAACGATTCGACAACTGTTAGCCAAACACCAGTTCATTGATATGGCGGGCGGTGCTGGGTAGCTATTCGCTTCTCAGTTCGTCCATAACTGAAAGAGAAGAAATGAAACATCTTGCAGCAATCCTTGCGCTCTTGGCCCTCGCGGCCTCAGCCTGCGGAAGCTCATCGGGCGGTAGCGCAAGCGCCGACAGTCCGCTGGCTCAGGCAATCGCCGATAGCATCGAAGCCGAGGGTGACTTCACTTCGACGCGAGCTGACGCCGAATGCATTGGTGGTCGCATCGTCGATGGCGTTGGCGAGGATCGCCTCGAGGAGCTAGGGGTAGTGCCCGAGTCAGCACCAGGACTCGATGAACTCGACCTCACAAACGATGAGATTAACTCGGTGGTCGACGCGCTCGACGGTTGCATCGACTTGGTAGATTTGATGATCGGAGAAATCGCCGGAGGCGACGACAGCTTGAGCAGCGACGATGCGAAGTGTCTTGGTGATGAGCTCGGCGTCGACCCGATAAAGAAAGCAATGGCCGCAGCCCTCGGCGGAACCGAAGTCATTCCAGATGACTTCCAGAACTCGATAATCGATGCGTTCGCAGCCTGCGATGTGATTCCCAACTAATGACCAAAGGCGTGCACGGTGGTGGACTCATATTGCTCGCCTGGGCGCAGGATTGTTGAGGGGAACTCCGGCTTGTTCGGCGAATCTGGCCAACCCTGGGCTTCGAGACATAGCGCCCCAAACGGCACGAACTCTTCACCCAAGTAGTTGCCTGTGTACACCTGCAATCCGACCTGGTCGGTCGATACCAACATCGACCGACCAGATGTCGCTTCCGATAGCGAGGCGCAAGGACTAGCTAGATCGCCCGGGATCACAAAGCAGTGATCGAATCCACTCATCTGATCGATCACATCAGCGAGCAGTCGCGGCGCCCGCAGGTCCATAGGCGTTAGAGCAACGTCGGCGATTTCTCCGGTCGGAATCATCGCTTCGACCGGAAGGTAACGATCTGCGTCGAGCTGAAGCATGTGGCCTGCCACAGTCGGGTCCGAACCGAGGTTCCAGTAGGCGTGGTTGGTGAGGTTCACCGGTGTCGCAGCAGTGCAGGTTGCACGGTGGGTCATCACTAACTTGTTGGGCTCGATTCGGTAAGTGGTTGTAGCCGCGACCTCGCCCGGATACCCCTCGTGCCCGTCCGGACTCAACAGCGTTAGTTCTAGCTCGGCCGAATCGCCGTCGACCATCGACGCGCTCTCCCAGACCAATCGTTCGAAGCCGCTAGGCCCGCCGTGCAGGTGATTCGCTCCGTCGTTGGTGGCTAACTCATAGCTGGATCCGTCGAGTTCGAATCTTCCTCCGGCGATGCGATTGGCGAACCGACCGACGGTGGCGCCGATTGAAGGGTTGCGCTCAGGATCCTCATAGGCCGCCAGATCCGGAAGCGATAGCACAACGTTCGACACCGCACCATCAACATCGGGGACTTCCACCGAGACGAGATGCGCTCCGTAAGTAATCACCTCGATGCTGATTCCGGTCGTACTGAGCCGGTGTCGAAGCACATCGGTCGCAGTTTGAGACTCGGTGGCCGTCGTAGTTCCCCATAGTTCTTGACTGATGGTTGCATTCATGGATCCAGGCCCTTCCACATCGTTGGTCGATTCTCGCACTCGAAGCACGACAAGGTAGGTTTCTCGGCCGTGGAACTGATCCTCGTTAGACACGGGCGCCCTGAGCGCGACGACAATTCATCCGACCCGGCATTGAACGATCTCGGGCATCGCCAAGCCCAAGCAGTATCGCAATATCTACAGGGCGAGCAGATTGACCAAGTGCTCTCGAGCACGATGGTTCGGGCCCGCCAGACAGCCGAACCGTTGGCCGAAGCCCTCGGAATCGACTTGGTACAGCGCGACGATCTTCGCGAGGTCGACGACCACCGCGACCAATACATCCCCGGCGAGGAGATGACCCCCGAGAGCGATTTTGTCAAAGCCTTTCTGGAAGATCCTCACTTTCTATTTGCTGACCACGGCGGATGGGGGCCCTGGAAGGCCCGTATCACCACCACGTTCGACGACATCATTAATTCCCATCGTGGCCAACGGGTCGCCGTGTTCTGTCACGGCGTGGTCATGGCCACGTTCTTCTGCACAGTGATGGGCACCGAGGATGCCTTTGCTGTCAGCGTCGACTACACCGGCATCACCCGAGCCAAGGGCAACTCTGGCGGCCTGCGTTCCATCCAAAGCTGGAACGAAACCGCCCACGTAAGAGAAATGCTTACCTGACCGGCTGCCGTGCTGGAACTGCCCTAGGACAACAACTGCGAGATCGCGTGAATCGCCACGCCAGCTACTGCTCCGACCACGGTGCCGTTGATGCGGATGAACTGCAAGTCCCGCCCCACCTGAAGCTCGATCCGTCGACCGGTGTCCTTCGCGTCCCACTTCTCGACAGTGGAGGCAATCAGGTCAGCAACCTCGCCGCGTGACTGGTCGGCGACATAGCTCACGGCACCCGCTACCCAACGGTCGACCTTTTCCTGAAGCGCTTGGTCGGCTATCAATCGGCGACCTGCACTGGTAAGTGCCTCTTCGAACCTGACCCGCAACTCCGACTCTGGGTCGTTGCTGGCATCGACCAGCGCGCTCTTGATGTTGCTCCAAAGGTCGGCCATCCAGGCTCGCACCTCAGGGTGTGACAAGAACTCCTCCTTGAGTTCCTCCGCCCTGGCCTGCATCTTTGGCGAAGTCTTGAGTTGCTCGGATAATTCGCTGACACGAACCTCGAGGTTCTTGCGCAGCTCGTGATCGGGCTGTGCTGCCAGGTCTGCCATGAACCGTTGCACACCCGAGAAAAGGCGATCGAACACCCGATCATCAATTGGTTCTGGCACCCACCAAGGAGACTCTGTGGTTAGTCGGTGGCGTAAGACTGCTTTGTTATCGCCCAGAGTGGCGGCCACTCCGGAAAGAGCGGCATCGACAATGGCCTGATGATGTCCACCCTCGACCACGAAGTCAACGGCCCGCCCAGCCATCGACGCTGCATTCATTTCTCGAACCTTGTCCGACAAGGCCTTTTCAATACCTGCCTGGATCTCGTCATCTTGGAGGACTTCGGTGATTCCGCTTACGACCGCACCCAGTTGCCTACCGGCAGCGCGAACATTTACCGGGTCGACCAACCAGTGCCCGAGACGTTCGCCGATCCCAGCGTCGCCCAAGCGTTCGGCCAAGACTTCGGCTTGCAAGAAGTTGTCTTGAACGAAGTCGCCCAGACTCCTACCGATCTCGTCTTTCCGCTTTGGAATGATTGCGGTGTGGGGAATGGGTATGGCGAGTGGGTGGCGAAACAACGCTGTCACCGCGAACCAGTCGGCCAACCCGCCGATCATCGCCGCCTCGGCAGCAGCCGCTAGGTATCCGAACAGAGTTCCGTCGTCGTCGACGACTTGAAAGAGAATCCACAATCCGGTGGCGAACAGCAACAGGGCGGTTGCCCCTGTCTTCATACGCGACAGCTCTTTAGCCTTCGCTGGATCGTCGTAGTCGGCAAGAGAAGCGGAACTCATATCGACTCAGAACCTACCTGCGATCTTGGAGACATAGGCCAAATGACTCATGTCTGAGCAAAACCTGCCGATACAGAGACATGGCAGCTTCTCGGACAGACCAGTCGCGACCCACTCATCGCAGTTCGGACCGGTTCGTAACCCGGCGTCGACTTCGGCGAGTCGTGCGGCAGTTCCGCCAGCTTCCGGAGGGCGAACTACCGGGCGCCGAGCTGCTCGAAGATTTGCAATCAGCATGGAAAAACGGTGCCCATGACCAAACGGCTATCGATACTCAGTTCCTCGGGGCGTTACTCGACTGGGCGGTCGGCGAGGAACGGTCGGTTCTTGAAATCGGTTCGGGAGTGTCAACGATTCTGCTGGGCCTCTTAGCGGAACGATCGGGCGCACAAATCGTCACCATCGAACACAGCCATCGCGCCCACTCCATCATCTGTCGCCAACTCGCTTCGTTGCGGATTAGGTCGGTCGAGGTTCGCTACGGCGATCTAAGCTCTGAAGCTACCCAGTGTGAGTTGCCCAACTCGATCGGTCTGGTAAGCGTTAATGCACCACCGGAGCATCGCGGCAACGTGCTCGAGTCTTTGCGCGACCAGCTCGCTGGCGATTCTGTAATCCTATGTGCCGACGCTGATCTCGGGGACGAACGCGACCGGATTCAACAATGGCTATACGACTTCCCCACCGAGATAATCAGCGACCACGGTTCTTACCTAGTGTTGGGGTTCGCTCGCAACCGGATCGTGCGAATGCTCCCAAGTTGAGAAGCCGCTCAGCTCAACGTACAAAGCGTGACACTGTCTCGGTGTGACTAGTCATGGGAAACATGTCGATCAGGGTCACAGACTCGAGCCGGTAGCCCTCGGCCGCGAATAGACCTGCATCTCGACCCAGCGCGGCAGCATCGCAGCTCACCAACGCGACGACGGGGGTGTTTGTGCCCGAAATACGGGCGACGACATCTTTGCCCAGGCCCTGCCTAGCCGGATCAGCGACCACGGCATCTGCTCGTTTTGGGGTCCAGCGCTCGACCTTGCTGCGCACAACTCGCACGTTTCGACCCGACAGGTTCACCTTGGCGTCGGCGACGCTGCTCGCGTTCTGTTCGATCAGCACGATTTGGGTGTCTTCGCCAAAAACGGTGCCAGCAAAGAGCCCAACCCCGCCGTACAAATCGACCGCCCTCGCGGCTGTGGGCAGCTCGCCGATCGCGGTCCGCACGGCTTCTATCAGTGCTTGCGCTCCGTCGGGTCGGGCCTGAAAGAACGAACCCGCCCCAATTCGCCAAGACCGATCCGCCAGCTCTTCAGTGATCCAAGCACGCCTGCCAGCCTTGAGTTCGTCCTTGCCAATCAGCACTACGTCGGGCGTGTCGACGCGAATCCCAGATGCTGATGGTCCGACCAAGATCATCCGCTCCCCGGTCGCAGCTCCTGCTCTGATCATCACCTCGGCTGCTCCATCGAAGCGTTCGGTTTCCATCAGCTCCGCCACCAGCGGGTGAGCCACCTCACACGACTCAACCGCTACCGGATCATGGCTGTGCCAGGCACGATAACCAGCCCGACCCTTATCGATCACGCATCTGACCGTTGTGCGATAACCCTTTGGCGCGAGCGGCACTACGCCCGGATCGGGAATGTTGCCGAGGCGACCAATCCGTTCGAGGGCATCTGTGACCACTTTCGCTTTCAGTACCAACTGTTGCGCTGGCGCGATGAACTGATAATCGCAGCCACCGCAGCCTTTAGCGACCTCGACGCAGCTCGGTTCCACGCGATGGGGCGAGGGATTGATCACCTCGATAACCCGGCCTCGGAGGAAGGCCTTCTTGGACTCGGTGATCTCGACTCGAACCTTCTCGTCGGGCAGGGCCCCTTTCACGAAGACGACGCGCCCGTCGGATTCGCGGGCGACTGCATCGCCACCCTTTGCCACTCCGTGAGTCTCTAGTTCCATGGTCAGCGCTTGGTTCACGCCCTGACCGTACCGGCGAACAACCGCCGGCGGTATGGTCTGGCCCATGAGCCGCCCGATTCTGATTGTGCCATCTGTGCTTCCCGCCGACTTCTCGGCCTTGGGTGAAGCCTGTGTCGCGCTAGAACAAGCCGGAGTCGACCGGATTCAGTGGGACGTCATGGATGGCGTGTTCGTGCCCAACCTTACCTTTGGCCCCGACGTCATCGCGGCCTGCAAAGCCCACGTTTCCATCCCGTTCGAGGCGCACTTGATGGTGGTGCAGCCCGAACAACTTATGCATGGTTACGTCGATGCTGGTTGCGAAATACTCATCATCCATGCCGAGAGCACCGCTCATCTGCACCGGACCCTGGCTCAGGTTCGAAACCTCGGCGCCTCCCCGGCGGTGGCCCTCAACCCGGCGACTCCTGTGTCGGCTGTCGAACACGTTCTCGACTTGGTCGACATGGTTCTGGTGATGACGGTCAACCCCGGCTTTGGAGGACAGGCCTATATCGCATCGATGGAGCCAAAAATCGCTGAACTCCGAGCGCTGCTCGACCGCCGAGGCCTCGATGTCGACATCGAGGTCGACGGCGGAATCAACTCCGAAACCATCGCCGGAGCAGCGAGCGCTGGCAGCAACGTATTGGTAAGCGGAAGCGCCCTCTTCAAGTACCCAACACTCACCGAAGGTGTAGACGACCTACGTTCCAAGGCCGGCGGGAAGTGAATAGAGACGCCTGATTAGGGACGTGTCTGACACCAGAATAAAGCTCGGCGCCAAAGCAAAAACAAGGCCGAGGAGCGAGGGACGAGCGACGGGTCAGGCGCCAGAATCAGCAGCGCGCATCGAGGCCCACCAGGGCCGGATTACGCCTGCGAGCAAACAAGGTGCGCCTGCGAACAAACAGAGTTAGATATCGCCGCGATGCGCGATAACCCGGTCGACCAAGCCGTACTCCACTGCCTCGTCGGCGGTGAACCAACGGTCACGATCGGAATCGGCTTCGATCTGTTCGAAGGTTTGGCCCGTGTGATCGGCGATTCGTTGTTGTAGCAGCTTCTTTGTGTATGCCATCTGCTCGGCCTGAATCGCTATGTCGCTGGCCTGGCCCTGCACCCCACCGAGTGGCTGATGCATCATGATGCGGGCGTGGGGCAACGAATAGCGCTTGCCCTTTGAGCCAGCGCACAACAAGAATTGCCCCATCGAGGCACCGAGACCCAGACAGATCGTGCCGACGTCGGGCCGTACGAACTGCATCGTGTCGTAAATAGCCATGCCTGCCGTAACCGAACCACCAGGCGAGTTGATGTACAACCAGATGTCCTTGTCCGGGTCTTGACCCTCGAGGTAAAGCAGCTGTGCGGTGATGTAATTGGCGATGTCATCGTTGACGTCGGTGCCGAGAAACACGATGCGATCTTTAAGGAGACGGTTGTAGACCTCGCCGCGGCCAAGCGCCTCGGACAAGTCGGTTGCGGCATGGATGCTCATAACCTCTGATGCTAGCGCCGAAGCGTCTCCGATCGGCGCCCATAACGCTCATGCGGGTACGCTGTACCTGAACAACGAAACAGATAGTCACGCGGACGTGGCGGAATTGGCAGACGCGCCAGGTTTAGGTCCTGGTGTCGAAAGACGTGGGGGTTCGAGTCCCCCCGTCCGCACAAAACCTGGGTGGAGTAGGAGACGACGTGTGCAGGTAGGCGCGCCCGATAGCGGCCAAGGCATTTCGCCCGTAGCGGCCGAGATCTCCCACGATGGTCGGATTTTGGTTCCGAGCGAATCACTCTGCACGATCACCCAACTCAGCGCCGACGAGCTGACCAACCGAGCGCTTCGCTCGCTACTAACCGAGACCGCCGACGAAGTCACCCTACAGCAGCTCCTGCAAGCCGCGCTCGACGGACGAGCAAGTCAAAGCGAGCTCCGCCTCGTCTCTGGCACCGGAACCAAATGGGCTAGCTTTCACGGCTGGCGCCAGAAGCTGTCCCCGACATCAACGATCTTGCTGATGGTTGAAGAGGTCGAGGGCCGCGAACTCGTCGACGACCCTGTGCAGTCCATTATCGACCGCTCGCCGTCGGGGATGGCGCGAATCGATGCGTCACTCAACTGTCGCTATGTAAACAGCCGTTGGACAGAAATCACAGGTCAGCCGGTCGCGGGTGCCTTCGGACTTGGCTGGCTCGACATGGTCGACCTAGAAGGACGCACCGAGTTCGTGTCGTCGCTGCGCGAATCGCTCGAGGAGGGTCGCGGGCTTCGAGGACGACTCCGCCTGGTTAACGCTTCGGGTGAATACCGGTGGGTCGAATTGGTGACGACGCCTGTCGCCAACGACACGGGCGACCCAAGCAAGGCCGAAGCGATCGCCTCCTTCACCGATATCACCGACGATCTCGAGGCGGCTCGAAGGGCCGAAGAACTCACCCGGGTCCTCGAAGCCACCCCCGATCTCGTAGCGATGCTCGATCCGGTCGGCGACCGCATAATTTGGGCCAACGATGCTTTCCGTCGCTTTCTCGGAGGCCAGATAAACCCGCATCTAGCGAATCACCTCGATAGTCGGTCACAAGGCGTTTGGGAGACGAGCGCATTGCCAGCATCGCTCGAGCGCGACTCTTGGCACGGCGAGCTAACCCTCACCAACGGACCCGATGGCGACATACCCGTTTCGGTGGTTCTGGTCTCGCACCGTTTTCCTGGTGGTCAAATCGAGAACCTGTCACTTATCGCCCGCGACCTCACCGATCTTCGCAATGCCGAGCAATTGGCTCGGGCCACCGAGATCCGCCTCGCGGCGCTAGTCGAACACGCCTCTGACCTGGTCGCAGTTCTCGATGTGGATGGTCGCGTGCTTTACACAAGCCCGGCTGTACCCCGGGTACTCGGCTACGCATCAGGTTCACTCGATGGTCGAATAATGAACGAGGTAATCCACCCAGACGACGTCGAAGTAGTCGCCGCCTCGGCCGCGGCGCTGCGCGCCACACCGAGCCAGTCCGAGCGAATCGAATGTCGGGTATCGCGCGTCGACCAAAGCTACCGCCACCTCGAGGTTGTCATAACGAACCTGCTCGACAACCCGGCCGTCGGCGGGATTGTCCTCAATGCGCGCGATATCACCGACCGGGTCGAGGCTGCCGCTGAACTCAAGACCCGCGCCTACCACGATGCCCTCACCGGCTTGGCCAACCGCGCTCTGCTACTGCAACGCCTCGATGACGCACTCTCACGGGCTGTCGCGACCAGCCGACTCGTCGGAGTGCTATTTCTTGATCTCGATCGATTCAAGGTAGTAAACGATTCGCTAGGACACGCCGCAGGCGATGAGTTGTTGGTGGAGGTTGCGCGACGCCTTGACAGCATCGTGCGGCCGGGCGATACGGTTGCGCGTCTGGGTGGCGACGAGTTCGTCGTCGTGGTCGACATGGAGCACGATTCCGAATCAGTACTGGCGGCGGATCGGCTACGAAGGGTGATCTCGAAGCCGATTCGGTTGGGCAGCGAAGCAATGGTGGTGACCACCAGCATCGGGATCGCCGTGTCGGATGGCTCGGCGCTCGCCGTCGACCTGCTCCGCGACGCCGACACGGCGCTCTATCGCGCCAAGGAGACGGGCCGCGACCGGGCCGACGTCTTTGATGATCAGCTCCGAACCCGCGCTGTCAACCGACTAAACATGGAACACACGTTGCGTTCGGCGCTCGACCCCGAGGCCTCCGGTGAAGTGGTGGTCTACTACCAACCGATCATCGAGCTCGCCTCAGGCGAGGTCGTGGGCGCCGAGGCATTGGTCCGCCTCGTCGATGCAGAAGGAGCGTTACGAACGCCGTCGGAGTTTGTGAGTATGGCTGAAGAAACCGGCCTCATCGCCCAACTTGGTCGAACCGTTCTCGCGACAGCAGCTAGCCAACTCAAAAAGTGGGACTTGTCGGGGCGTGGCCCCTTGACGGTTTCGGTCAACGTCTCACCGCGACAGCTTACCGATTCGCGCTTCGCGTCCTCGGTCGCCGCCGACCTGGCGACGTGTGGGCTGGACCCATCGCGGATGACACTCGAGCTCACCGAGAGTGCGCTAATCGATGCCAATCCAGTTATCGAAAAGGTCCTCGGCGAGTTAACCGATCTCGGAGTTCTTATCGGGCTCGATGATTTCGGAACCGGCTTTTCGTCACTCGCCTACCTCAAACGATTCCCGATCAATTTCGTCAAAATCGACCAAAGTTTCGTCGACGGCTTAGGTCTCGAAGATGACGACACGGCGATCGTGCGAGCCACCATCGCGCTCGCTCACAGCTTGGGCCTAAAGGTGACAGCGGAGGGAGTGGAGACCAAGACGCAACTCGGCTATCTACGAGATCTCGGTTGTGACCGCGCCCAAGGAAACCTGCTCGGCCAAACCGTTCCAGCAAAGCTGTTCGATCCCAGCCCGCGCCCCTGAGCCTTATCCACCCGCACACCCTCGGCTCGACAGCGTCGGTGCGTGACGAGCAGCCATGGGCTTGCTCGATGGTTGGGGTTTCTGGCGCTCCGCTTCGACATCTGTGGCCCCAGATCGCTGCATTGGTACCGTTGTGGAAGATATTAGAACATTCGTTCTTGACAGTGTGGTGATAGTTCGATAGGTTACGTGTCATGACCTGTTCGGCCACCACATCTGACACCCTTCAAAGGATTCGTGGCCATGTCGATGCCTTCGACACTGTCGATATTTCTGGGGCGCCTGGGTCGCAGGTTTCTGATTTGTTAGGTCGGGTTACCGGTATGCAGTCATGGCTGTCGGCGGCTCAGGCTTTGTTGATTA